>CAZGGF010000493.1:0-3632 GCA_964524715.1 uncultured Verrucomicrobiota bacterium
GCCAAACTGGCGCGGCAACGCATGGCTCGCCTACTCGCGCACGGGAGGCAGGCTGGATTTTCCCGCGCCCAAGGGATGGACGAGCGCCGCAAAGGTGAAGGCTGTCACACTCACTCCCGAAGGTGCAGGAACGGCCGTGCCGATAACGATAGCGGGAGGCCGCATTCGTTTCGAAGTGCCGGCGGCCACGCCAGTGCGGCTTCGCTATAACTGAGGGACGGGAACTTCGATCAGTGGCTCGAAGGCTGCCGAAGCGTTTCCAGTTCGGTGCCGGCATAGGCACGGCGCTTTTCCTGGAAATAGTTGTACTCGGCCTTTTCCGCGTCAGTCCACGTGTTGTGCTGCGTGTATGAACCGCAGAACGGGACGAGCAGATCCAGCCAGCAGGCGAAAGTGCGTTTCTCGTTCTCGCTGACCTTCACACCGTGGTGGGCCGGTTCAAAGCAGTTCATGATCTTGCTCTTGGACGCCCCCGTGTGATACGGCGGCAGCGGGCCGGTGCGGCTGCGGGGCTTCAGCCACGTCATCCACGGGTTCTTGTCGGGATCGCCGGAAGTGGTGATGGCGACATAAGACTGCGTATAGGCGCGTTTGGGATCCACTTGTCCTGCGCCGATCAACTTGATGTTCTCTGGCTTGGCCACTTCTCCTGTCAGGCTGATTTTGCTCTTCCCGATATTCTGCTCGTTGTGGCAGCTCACGCAGTGCTTGTCGAAGATGGGCTGGATTTTCTGAACGAAACTGAAACCTTCCACCGGCGCGTTCGCATCGATCGAGCGCGGAACGTTGACCCCGAGGTAGTTTTCCAAGCTGTCCGTCCACGACTGGGACGCCAGCCGTTTCAGCAGCGGATGCTCCTGGCTTGCAAAGGGCTTGAGCTTCTGGACCGGCTTGGAGAGAGCCAACGTGGTTGTGCGGGTGGCCGGTGCCTGCGCACTCGCCTGCATCTTATTCTCATGACAGCCGATGCAGGAGAAATGCTCGCCGTTCTGGAGCGTCGACCAGCTTCGCATGGACTGGATGGTGTAGCCCTTGGCGTCGAGGACCTGGAAATAGACCGGCGTGTGCGCGGGCACCTCAAAGCTGCAACTGCCATCCGCCTCGATGTCAGCCTCGCCGAGGACGTGTTTGACGTCCCAACTGCCGCTGTTCAACGAGATAGGTGTCTGGCAGAGACCAGTCTCGCACTCGCCCCCGTTCTGCCCGTAGCCCATGCGAGCAACGCGGTACTCCAGGGCGACGACGCGAATCTTTTTGGCTGTGCCGCGCGCGACACCGGCAAGGCCCGGCCCGGCATAGATGTCCTGTATGGTGAAGACCCCGCAGTTGTCCTGGGGACGGACAAGCGACGCGAGCACGGGAGGCGGAGTGCGGGGCATGACGGGAATGGCCACGCCCGTGCCTTGCCAGTCATCGAACGCCAACAGTTCGCGCACGCCGTCGGGCTTCATGTAATAGACGCCCAGCGGAGGATTGAACGGGCCGAAAGGCGGCAGATAACCTTCCGGGCAGAATGAACAGAAGTAGTTCTCCTCATCGAACGCATACGGGTGCGAGTATTGCGGGCCGAACTGTCCAAAAACGTCGATCTTGAGGTCGAGGTGGGGTTTGGACGGATCCGGCGGCTCGGGTTTGATGAAGTCGGCTGACTCGCGCCCGGGCGCTCCGTTGAGCTTGGTGTTGACGAATTCGATGCCCTTGCCTTCCTGCATGCCCTTGGTGCGATCGATCAGGCCGAGCTTGCCCTTGTAGATGGAGTGATGTCCGGCAATAATACCAATCGCTTTCTGCGACCCGGGAATGCCACGCGCATGGATGATCGACGCCGGGAACATGCTGTAGTTCCCGTAGTATGCCGTCTGTGTCGTGCCATCCGGGTTCATGGAAATAAGCGGATGGGAGAACAGCGCATTGCGGTCGTTGTATTCCCAGCGGGTGAAGACGATACGGCCGTCGTCGAGAATCTGGGGGTTGTTCGTCATGAGCTGGTCGAACGTCAGGCGACGGATGTTACGGCCGTCGGCATCGCAGCGATAGATGTTCCCACCAGCGCGATACCAGCAGTCGCTGATATGCACGTCGCGTGTCGAGGTGAAGACGATGTTGCCGTCCGGCAGGAACGTGGGCTCGCAGTCGGCGACAGGCAGGGGTTTGCCGTCTTTCACAATAGGAAAGGTGATCTGCTTCACACGGCGGGTTGCCAGGTCCATCGTGTAGAGGTAATAGGAGTCGGTCTCAAAATTGTCGCGCATGGAAAAGACCAGTGTGCGCGCGTCCCACGAGAGGCTCGGATAGCAGATGACGCCCTCGGGCTTCTCGAGCAGCACCTCATGCTTGATCGTGCCGTCCTCAAGCAAGGTTCCCATGCAGAGTTGCCCGCCCTTCTTGAAGCCGTAGGTGTAGTCGCGGACCTGCTCGTCGGGGAGGTCGTATTTTCCGGCGAGGCCCTGCATGCAGCCAAAAATGCCGTGCTTGGCATAGATGAACTGGGTGGCCTTCTCGCGGACGGCCTGGAGGCGGGCTTTGCGCCGGGCGGCACAAGCGTCGAGATACAGCGACCGCCAGCGCGGATCACACGCGGCGACTTCTCCCGTGGCAAGCTCATCCAACCGCTGCCACAACTTCTTCACCCCGGGATCGTCATTGGGAACACGCCCCAAAACTTTCTGCACCATGGAGCTCTCTTTTTCACAGTCGCTGTTCGACGTGAAGACGCAAGCGATGTCGAGCCCGGCGTCCTGATAGAGCCAGTCACGCTCGAGGCGTTGGCGAGGGAATGCCACATCCGGCGCATTCTTCACCGGGAAATCAGCCGGGCGGGCGTCATAGCAGGTGATTTCCGCAATCTGGATGTTCAGATGTTTCCCCTCGCCCGCCGTCGGAAGTCCCACTTTGCGGCTCCAGGGGATCTGCGACTGAGTCATCCACGGCCCGGGATAACGCTGCTGGTATGAGTCGTTGACGCGCACTTTCAGGTAGCGAGTTGTGACCGCCGACCACTCCACGAAAGCGGAGTTGGAGTTGGACGTTGCGGGCAACTCCTGATTCTCCGCCAATGACTTGACTCGCTCCCGCCCTTGGGCGTCGGCGCAGGCGGAGATACTCACGTTTTTCGCCAGCGTGTAGACCCAAGCATTGCGAGCCACAAAGCGCATCCCGGAAACCGCCCGCTCCGAACCCAGATCCAGCACGAAGGTGGCTGTCACGGGTGGCGTCGCCTTGGGCGGATAAACCACCGTGCTCTTGCCCGTGCGCGTGTCGTCCAGCAAACAAGCGTAGGTGCCCAGGTCGCCGTCGATCATCTTCCCCACGGCATATTTCCCCGGCGGGTTCGGATACCACTCCGCATCCGTCCACACTGCAACCGGGCGGAACTCCGCCGCCGACAGCAGGCCGGTGGACAAAACCAGCAACAAGCCAGGTCGTGCGACATTGAGGATGGAGGCTGAAAGAATGTGAGTCTTGATTCCCAACCGGCGTGCCAACCGTGAGATTCCACCATGGCGAGATTCGCACGCTGCACGCTGGGTGGGTGACATTGAAAGCGAGGCGATATTCATCGGAAGTTCTGGCTGCATTCTCGCCGCCAGGCCAACCAACGCAAGCTCAAAAACCCTCCCGGCCTACTTGAC
>CAZGGF010000494.1:0-3553 GCA_964524715.1 uncultured Verrucomicrobiota bacterium
GGCCCACGTGAAGGCCGAGTTGGACAAGAATGGCCTCGTGTGCGGCTCGGTCTGCGCCTGCCTCGGCCCCGACCGCGACTTGCGCGGGACGAAGGAGCAGCAGAAGACCGGGCTCGATTACATGAAGCGCCTGCTCGACCAGATGGTTGTGCTCAGCTGCCCGTCGCTGATCGGGCCGGTGTATTCGTCAGTGGGCCGCGCCGACGCGGTGCCGGCGGACGAATACAAGCGGCAGTGGGCAACGGTGGTGAGGAACCTCCGTGAACTTTGCGCCTACGCCGAAAAACGCGGACGGCAGATTTGCATGGAGCCGCTGAATCGTTTCGAAACCGACTTCATCAACACGGTGGATCAGGGCTTGAAGATGATCCGCGACGTAGGCAGCCCGGCGTTGAAACTCCACCTCGATACGTTCCACATGAACATCGAGCAGAAGGACCAACCCGCCGCCATTCGCAAGGCCGGCAAATTGTTGGCGCATTTCCATGCCTGCGGCAGCGACCGCGGCACACCGGGCGGCGACCACATTGACTGGCCGGGCATCGTAAAGGCGCTCAAGGCCGTGCGCTACGATGGCGACGTTGTGATCGAGTCCTTCACGCAGGACGTGAAGGTGATCGCGCGCGCGGCGGCGATCTGGCGCAAGATCGAGCCGAGCCGCGAGGATATCGCCGTCAAGGGTCTGAAGTTCCTCAAGAAGACTCTCAAGTAGGCGGCACAGAATCGGCCCCATTGCGCAGGCTGGCGGACGGCTCGTTCCAAGCCGTCCGGGCAGGTTTTCGCCGTCTCATGGCTTGGACGCATGGTTGCCATCCGGGCATGATTCGACCATGTTACCATGCGCCGGAGAGAACCGGACGGTGGTGTTTTGTATGAGCCGCATTACGGCAATCATCTGCGGGCTGTTGTTGTTCGGACTGGGGCTTTTCTTTGGGATGGTGGGATCGTTTATTCGCACCCTCTCTCCGGAAACACCGCAAGCACAGAAGATCGAGGTGCAGACAAAACCGGTGGTGAATCCGCCGCCACGCGTTGCGACACCCAAGCCATCCACTGGGACACCACCGGCTGTGGAATCCGCGTTGAGCCAAGCACTTGCGATGGTTGCCGTGGCGATGGCCTCGCAACCGGAGTCGCCTGCAGCTGTCGCGCCCAGTGATATTGCCACCAACGCGCCGGATCAACATCCGCTGGAATTGCTCATGCCTGCCGTCGCTGGCGAGAGTGCGTCGGCGGGGTCGCCAGCCAACGCGCCGCCAATAGTTGCACCGCCACCGCCAACCTCACAACCAGACCCATTGGCGGGCCACTGGGTGTTCGACCAGCGGCTGGGGTGGTTGTGGTTGCGGGATAACACGCCTTCTGTTGTGATCGTGCCGGTCATTGAAGTGTTTCCCGGCGGGATGATCACCATTCACTCTGGATCGGGGGCCGCTGTTTCGAGAACCTCGCGGAGAAACGCTGCGGCGTCACCCTCCCAGCAGCGCAGGACTAGCGTGATCCAGCACGATGTACCCGGCAGTACCCGAAGGCCCGCCACCTCACCGTTCCCCAACAAGGATTGACGGCTGCACGACGGCGAGGTGCGGCGAACGCGCCGGGTGGGGTTACTTCTTCTCTTCTGTTTTCTTCTTTTTCTCCAATTTGATGGAGACGGAGTTGATGCAGTAACGTTGGCCGGTCGGCGCGGGGCCGTCGTCGAAAAGGTGGCCGAGATGACCCCCGCAGTGGGCGCACAACACCTCAATGCGCTGCATGCCGTGGCTGTTGTCCGGCTGCAGCCGGATATTCTGCTTGGCCTTCGCCGCGAAGAAACTCGGCCAGCCGCAGCGGGAATCGAATTTCGCCTCCGAGGTGAACAACTCGGCATTGCAGGCGGCGCAGCGGTAGACGCCCACGTCGTGGTTGTTCCAATACTCGCCTGTGAATGGCCGTTCAGTGCCTTTTTCGCGCAGGACGCGATATTGCTCCGGGGTGAGGATCTTCTTCCACTCGGCGTCGGTCTTGGTGACTTGGTTGGTCATGGTGGAACCTTCGCGTTGGGCCGGGGCTGCGGGTTTGTCTTCACCGATGGTGATGGAAACCGCGGCCAGCAACGCCAGCAAAATGAGAGTTGATTTCATGTCGCGGTATTCTACGCCAGGCAAGGCTGCCGTGCCAACAGCACACATGAGGCACTCGGGTGGCCCAAAACAGTTCCGCCAGCCTGAACACTGCCGTCCAGGCTGGCGGAAAGTTCTTTGCCGCGTCACGAGGTGCGGACGACGGCCAAATCACTGCGACGCTTACTACTTCTTCTTCTGTTCTTCCTTGTCAAAGGAAGCGTCGAAGGCGCGGCCGCTGCGCGGGAAGTCCACCTTCCGCACAAACGCGCAGGCTTCCTTGGCGCCATGCTCGCGATCCATGCGGCTGTCTTCCCACTCGACGCTGAGCGGGCCCTGATAGTTGATGTCGTTCAGGGCAACGATGATTTCCTCGAAGTTGATGTCACCGTGGCCGAGCGAACGGAAGTCCCAGTAACGGCGCGCGTCACCGAAGTTGATGTGGCCGCCGAAGACGCCCACCGTGCCGTCGCCGTGGCCCCACCACACGTCCTTCATGTGGCAGTGGAAAATACGGTCGCCGAAGAGGCGGATGAACTTGACGTAGTCCACGCCCTGGTAGCCGAGGTGGCTTGGGTCGTAGTTGAAGCCGAACGCCGGGTGGCCACCGATGGCCTCGATGGCGCGTTCGGTGCTGGCGATGTCGAACGCGATCTCGGTCGGATGGACCTCGAGCGCGAAGCGAATGCCGAGTTTCTTGTACTCATCGAGGATCGGCTTCCAACGCGTGGCGAAGTCTTCGTAGCCCTTGTCGATCCACGCCTGCGGCACCGGCGGGAAGCTGTAGAGATAAGGCCAGATGCTGGAACCGGTGAAGCCGTTGACGACCTTGACGCCAAGGTTCTTGGCGGCCTGCGCGGCGCGGATCATTTCTTCGGCGGCGCGCTTGCGGACACCGTCGGGCTTGCCGTCGCCCCAGACATGCGGGGGGAGGATGGACTTGTGCCGCTCGTCAATCTGGTCGCACACAGCCTGGCCGACGAGGTGGCACGAGATGGCCCAGGTCTTGAGCCCGTGTTTGGCTAGAATCTCGTGGCGGCCATCGCAGTAGGCCTTATCCTTGGCGGCCTTGATAACTTCGAGATGGTCACCCCAGCAGGGGATTTCAATGCCGTCATAGCCGAAAGACTTCGCTTTCTGGCAGAGGACATCGAAGGTGAGGTCGGCCCGCTGGCCGGGGGAAAGTGGGACAGGGCGAGCCATAGAGATATTCTCCGTTGGTTGTTCGAAGATGCGCGCGATTGAGAGCGAGAGCGCGCGGGGCGGGCAAGAATATTAGCAGTGCGGATAACGCGCCTACGACGGCTTCCAGTGGCAGCACGGCACCACGGCACTAGTGCGTCATCTGGAGGAACTGCCAGGGCGGGAAGAGGAAGCAGCGGAGCGCCCCGACGGCCAGAACCAGGATGACGAGCTGGAAGGTGCGGCTGGACTTGTCCACCTTCTTTTTG
>CAZGGF010000495.1:0-4049 GCA_964524715.1 uncultured Verrucomicrobiota bacterium
AACTGGACAGTCACGGTTGACGGAAATCGCCCTGGGCCCTCGAAATACCTGACGATCAGTGTTCACCTCGACGGTCTGGAGGAGGAACACGACCACTCGGTTTGCCGCGAGGGCACGTTCAAGACGGCGGTGGAGGCCATTCAGGAGGCGCTCAAGCGCGGTTTCCGGGTGACCACCAATATGACGTTGTTCGAGGGCGCCAACCCCGACCGGGTGCGGGAACTCTTTGATTTTCTGACCGGCCTCGGCGTCGAAGGCATTATGCTGTCGCCCGGTTACAGTTACACGCACGCGCCGGACCAGAAACACTTCCTGCACCGCAATCGCACGCACGATCTGTTCAACAGGATCCTTTCCAACCCGAAAAAGGTGTGGCATTTCAACCAGTCGCCGCTGTTCCTGGAATTTTTGATGGGCCACCGCGATTACAACTGCACGCCATGGGGCATGCCGACCTATAACGTCTTCGGCTGGCAGAAACCGTGTTACTTGCTTCAGGACGGCTACGCCCGGACCTTCCAGGAGATGATCAAGGAAACCGATTGGGCGCACTATGGCCATCACACCAACAATCCCTTGTGCCGTGACTGCATGGTTCACAGTGGTTTCGAGTCCTCCGCTGTCAACGACACGTTCGGCAGTTGGGACGGCTTCCTCCGCACCGTCAAGCTTACGCTCTTCGGCGGGCTGGGTGAGGGTTATCGCAATGGCCGGCAGGCCCAGCTTGCAGCCCAACTCGCCGCCAGCGGCCATGGTCAGAAATCATCGCCCGCCTGTGGTTGCGGTTGCTCCTCCAACAAAACGCAAGAATCCGCCGCCGACAAGAAGTGACCGTTTTATCAGGAGTCTGTATGACTGAAACCGAATTGGCCGCTGTCATTGAGAAAGCCTTCGACTATCGCGGCGATGTGACCGTGGATCTCAAGAACGGACAGCATGTGGTCGGCTACCTGAGCAACCGCAATTTTCAAGGTGCGGAACACTGCCGCGAGCCATTCATCGAGGTCATGATCGCCGGTCAGGCGGAATTGGCCTGCATTGTCTGTCGTGACATCGCTGGTATTCGCTTTACGGGCGAGGATATGGCTGCCGGAAAGTCCTGGGAGGAATGGATCGCCAAGGAAGCCTCCAAGAAGAAAGTTCAGGGCAAAGCTTGAATTTGTTCCGGGCGCGGCACAGAATCCCGTCAAATTGAGACGGGTCAGTGGCTGAAAAGGGCGCCCGCACGCTGAAATGCAAGAGCAATTGCCTATCGCTATTCAGGTCGCAGTCCACGAGGAAATCAGCCCCATCCTCAAGCGGGTGGCTGTGGAAGAGGTGTTTCACGAGGTTACCTGGGAACAGCGCCGCAGCCTTAAACACGCTCATCACGACCACTTGCGATTCTATATCGGCTCCATGAACGGCGTGCGCGTCGTGATTTTTCGCACCGGCGTTGGGCGCCTTCGTGCCACTGAAATCATCCGTGTCTTCTTTGAGCACTTTGAGCCGAGGCTGTTGATCTCGGCCGGCTTTGGCGGCGCACTCACGCCGGAATTGGACATCGGCGACATCGTATTGGTGAACGACATCGTCGAACTGCAGACCGGTCGCAGCGACTGGCAGGGCTTCGTGCCCTCCCTCAACGGCCAGTTCAATTTCCATAAGGGCAGGCTTGTCACCTCTGATCAGATGGTGATCTCCGGCCGCGACAAAACCGGCCTGGGTGAGACCCACAAGGCCATTGTGGTGGACATGGAAACCAGCGCCGTGGCCGCCAAGTGCAGAAAGCACAATGTGCCGATGATCGGTGTGCGCGCCATTTCCGACCGCGCCAACGAAGATCTGCCGCCGGAAATCAACAACTTCTTCGACAACGGCGAGGTTCGTCCCGGCAAGATTGCCCGGGCCATCGTCTCGCATCCGCCCACTTTTATCGGCTTGTTCAAACTCGCCAAGCACGCGTGGAAGGCCGGCGAAGACCTCGCCGACTTCCTCGAAAAGTTCGTCCTCGCCGTCGATTCCAACTCGAAGTAAGAGGCGCGGTTTGCCGCCTCATTTCCATGGACCGGACCCTCCGGTAAGAGAATGCTTGACGTCTGTGCGTGATTTTGGGATTCTACTGGAATTCCAGTAGAATGCTTGAACGTAATAAATCCGGAATCTGCCCATGACCACAACGAGCAGCAGCCACATTCAAAAAGCGGTGGATCACATCCGTGAGCGAATCCTGCGCGGCGATCTGCAGCCGGGGTTCGTTCTTTCGGAGTCGGCGCTGGCCAGGGATCTCGGTGTCAGCCGCACGCCGGTGGGTGAAGCGCTGCGGGAACTGGCCGCCATCGGGTTGGTGGAGCAGGTGCCGCGTTATGGCACCGTTGTGCGCCGCATCGACCGCGGCGAGATTGTGGAACTCTACGAGTTGCGCGAGGCTTTGGAGCCATACGCTGTTGCTCTGGCTGTCAAACGGATTGCCTCCGAGGACGTCGAGCGGCTCCAGCAGCTCTGTGATCGTCTGGAAGTCTTTAAAACCGGGATGATGGAGGCTGGGGATGCGACGCTGGAAGGACAGCGGTTGCGCGATTTTCTGGGGACAGACATGGCGTTCCACGCGCTGCTCATTCACGCTGCGGGAAATCGCCGTATCGCCCGGCTGGTGCGCGATTCGCACGTGATGACGCGGCTTTTTGGCACGCAACGGTTGGGTCATGATCGCGACATCACTTCCGCGGTTTGTCATTTTCATGAGCGCATCCTGACGGCCGTGCGCCGCGGCGATGTCGAGACCGCCCGTTCCGCTGCGGCCGAGCACATTCGCACAAGTCTCGCCCATACGCTGAGCAACCTCGATCGGTATCGCGGCGGCGAACTGGGTGCGGCTCTGCCGGACGACGTGCGTGAAGAATTGAACCGCATCGAGTCGGCGCTCGATCGGCCCAAACGGAAAGGAAAGCACTGAAGTGAAGTCCCCTTTGACAGGTATTGTCCCCCCGATGGTCACTCCGCTGTGCGGACGCGACGAACTTGATGTGGCGGGTCTTGAACGTCTCGTCGAACACATTCTTGCCGGTGGTGTGGCAGGGTTGTTCATTCTCGGCACGACCGGCGAAGGGCCGAGTCTGGGTTATCGGTTGCGGAAGGAACTGATTGAGCGCACTTGCCGTCTGGCCCGTGGCCGCGCGCCGGTGCTGGTAGGCATCACGGATACGGCATTCGTCGAGTCGGTGAATGTCGCGCGCTGGAGCGCGGACGCTGGCGCGGACGCAGTTGTGCTCGCGCCGCCCTACTACCTGCCGGAGGGGCAACCGGAGTTGCAGGAGTACCTCGACCATCTTGTGCCCGAACTTCCACTGCCCTTGTTCCTCTATAACATGCCCTCGCTGACGAAGGTTCAATACGAGTTGGACACGGTTCGCCGCGCGATGGACAACCCGCGCATTATCGGGCTGAAGGATAGTTCCGGGAACATGATCTATTTCCACCGCGTGGCGGGTTTGCTGAAACACCGCCCTGACTGGACGTTGCTTGTTGGTCCGGAGGAGATGCTTGCGGATGCGGTTTTTGCCGGCGGCCACGGCGGCGTCAACGGTGGCGCGAACTTCCATCCGCGGCTTTATGTCGAGCTGTTCCACGCGGCACAGGCTGGCGATAACGTCCGCGTTCGCGAACTGCACGCGCAGGTCATGTGCATCAGCGACAACCTCTACCGCATCGGCCGCCACTCGTCGGCGATCATCAAGGGCATCAAGTGCGCCCTCTCGTTGCTCGGCGTCTGCGACGACTTCATGGCCGAGCCGTTCCACCGCTTCCGCGAGGCGGAGCGGGAGAAGGTCCGGCTACTGCTGTCGGCCATTGGACTTCTAAGAGCGAAAACATAATGAAGTATCTTCGCGCCTTCACATTGTTCCTTCCGCTCGTCGCGGCCACTGCCCAAGCCGCCGATTCCACCGGCGATGTCACCGATGTCCGCATCGTCCGCACCGCAGACCAGGAGCCGCGCGCTTCGTTGCTCGGGCAGCCCAGCCTGGCCCAGTGGAAGGGCAAACATCTCGTGGCGGCCTACCAAGTCGGCA
>CAZGGF010000496.1:0-3279 GCA_964524715.1 uncultured Verrucomicrobiota bacterium
GCATGGCCGGCCACAGGGCTGCGAAGGCCAGCGTTGAGGCTGCACGCTATGACAATGAAGCCGTCCGCAACGCGCTTGGCTATGAGGTTGCACGAGCATTTCACACCGTGCTCAAGACGCGCCGGTTTATCGAGGCTGCCGAGGCGTCGGTGAACGCTTTTGAGAAAAACCTCGTTATTGCCAGACGGCGCGCAGACGACGGCGCGATACTCAAAACCGAGGTGCTTGATTTCGAGGTCAGGCTGGCACAGGCGCGCGAGGAACTGGTCCGGGCGCGCAACGCAAACACGCTTTCCCTCCGCACGCTACGCAACCTCCTCGGCGTTGAAGGTAGTGAGTTTTCCGTTGTGGACCGCGCCCCGGCTGGCATCGCGCCGAATACCGGCGATTTTTCCGGCCGCGCCGAACTGGCCTCCTTCCGTTATCGCGAGCGGGCCGCCGAAGAACAGGTTCGCGCGGCACGGTCGGGTTATCTGCCGCGGGTGAGCGCGTTCGGCAGCGCGGACTATGACTACGGCTGGCGTATGAGCCATGGCGGCGGCAGCTACACCGCAGGCTTGATGTTGCAGTGGGATCTTTGGGATGGCCACCTCACACGCGGCAAGGTCCGTGAGGCGCGGTCCAATGTCGAATCCGCACGCGAACAGCAACGCAAGTTGCGGTTTGCCATCGAACTGGAGGTTGAGCAGGCGCAACTCGCGCTCAAGACGGCTGACGAACGATTGGCTGTGACCGGACGGGTGGTGGCGCAAGCCGCCGAAAGCGCCAGCCTTACCCGTTCGCGTTTCGAGCAGGGCCTGGCGTTGGCGACGCAGTTGATTGACTCTGAGACCGCCTTGGTAACCGCGCGCGTGCGTCGCGCCGAAGCTGAGACCGACCGGCAAATCGCCATCGCGGCACTGCGAAAGGCCCTCGGCATGCCTCAACTGGATCCTCAACCAAACACTCAGAAAAACTGATCCCGATGAAAACTCCTTGGAAGCATCTTTCGTTTTCGCTTGTCGCTGCTGGGTTCGTCCTGTTTGCCGGATGCGGCAAGCAGCATGAAAGTCGTGAATCTGTACTGCCAAACCTGCCGACGGCGCGGGTCCGCGTGCAAACGGCGCAGATGAAAAAACAAACGCTGACCGAGGAAGTCGTTGGCACCGTGCGCGCGAAGACTCGTGCGACCTTGGAAGCGAAACTGAGCGGGCGCATCATCGCCATGCCGGTGGAGCTGGGGCAGCAGGTCAAGATCGGCACGCTCGTCGCTCATCTGGATGCTGCGGAAGTGAAGGCGCGTTTTGAGCAGGCGCAGGCTTCGCTCGACCAGGCCGAGCGCGATTGGAAGCGGGCCGAGGAGTTGCTCAAGCACCAGGCGATGACGCGGTCGGAATACGACGCGGCAGACGCCCGCAAGCGCGTCGCCAAAGCTACGCTCGCCGAAGCTCAGGCAATGATGAGCTATGTCAATGTAAGCGCGCCATTCGATGGAGTCGTGACCAGGAAATGGGCTGATGTCGGCGATCTTGCCGCCCCCGGCAAACCTCTGATCGAAATCGAAGATCCAACTGTGTTGCAGTTGGAGGCCGACGTGCCAGAGGCGATTGCTTCCCGCATCCAGAGCGGCGCGCGGCTGGCGGTTCGTGTGGATTCGCTCTCGGAATCGCTGATCGGGACGGTCGCGGAGATCGCGCCAGTGACCGATCCGGCAAGCCGGACGTTTCGTGTGAAGCTGGCATTGGCGCCGACGCGCGGACTGATGTCGGGCCAGTTTGCGCGGTTGATCGTGCCGGTGGGCGAAAGCAGTTCGGTGCGCGTGCCGGCGACGGCCTTGCTGCAACGAGGGCAGATGGACATTGTTTTCGTTATTGCGAACGGACGGGCGCAGTTGCGTCTGGTAAAAACCGGCAAACGCTTTGGCGATGAGATTGAGATCGTTTCCGGCCTCGAGGGTGGCGAGCCGGTGGCGAACGACGGTGTGGCGCAATTGGTGGACGGCCAGCCGGTGGAGGCGAAATGAAACCTGCGACCGATCCAACAGCTGAACCCCTCGGCTTCGCAGGACGTGTCGCGCGGGCTTTCATTGATTCCAAGCTGACGCCATTGATTGTCATCACGTCGGTGCTCCTTGGCGCGGCGGCGGTGGTGCTCTTGCCGCGAGAGGAAGAGCCACAGATCAAAGTGCCCATGATTGACGTGATGGTGGCGATGCCTGGTTTCAGCGCCAAGGAAGTCGAGGAACGGGCCACGCGGCCGATGGAGAAGTTGCTCTGGGAGATCCCGGGCGTTGAATACATCTACTCCACGTCGCGTCCCGACGAGAGTCTGGCCATCGTGCGCTTCAAGGTGGGCGAGGATGTTGAGAAGAGCCTCGTCAAACTCAACCAGAAGCTGCAGTCGAACTTCGACCGCATCCCGCCGGGCGTCACTCAGCCGCTGATCAAGCCGAAGTCCATAGATGACGTGCCGATCCTGGCACTGACGTTCCACAGCGCGCGCTACGATCACTTGACGTTGCGTCGGCTTGTCGCGCAGGTGGACGACGCGGTCAAACAAGTGCCGCTCGTGGCTGAAACGACGATCATCGGTGGTGCGCGACGCCAGGTGCGCGTGCTGTTGGACCCGGCGCGGCTTGCGTCGCGCAACCTCAGTCTCAACGAGATCGTGCCCATGCTCCGGCAGGCGAACCGGCAGGTGATCGCGGGCGGCATGACCAGCGGCAACCGCGAGGTGAACGTCGAGGTCGGCGGTTTTCTCTCCAGTGCACAGGATGTAGGCAACGTGGTTGTCGGCGTCTTCGGCGGCAAGCCGGTTTACCTGCGCGAAGTGGCCAGTATCGAGGACGGCTCGCAAGAGCCGTCGCAGTATGTGTTCTTCGGCAACGGCGCAGCACACTCGGCCACCGCCGGCGAACAAGCCGCCGTCACGCTGAGCATCGCCAAGCGGCCCGGCGCGAACGCGATCTCGGTTGGCCACGAAGTTCTGAGGAAAGTTGAGTCGCTTCAAGGCCGCATCATTCCCGCCGACGTGCAGATGGCCATTACACGCAACTACGGCGAGACGGCGGCGGAAAAATCCAACGAGTTGCTGCTGCACATGGGCATCGCGGTGATCGGCGTCTCGCTGCTCATTTTGCTCACGCTCGGCTGGCGCGAGAGCGGTATCGTCGCGTTGGCGATTCCTTCGACCCTCGCGCTGACATTGCTGGTCTTCTACCTCTACGGCTACACGCTCAACCGCATCACGCTCTTCGCGCTCATTTTCTCAATCGGCATTCTGGTGGACGACGCCATTGTG
>CAZGGF010000497.1:0-11936 GCA_964524715.1 uncultured Verrucomicrobiota bacterium
CGGGGCCGACGAAGAAAGCCAACGAACCGATGAGCTAACGACAGTCGACCAACTCGAAAACGCCTCGACGGCGACTGCCAACAGACGCGATTACTCAATCAAACAAAAATACTCACAGCCTCGGCGTGGCGGGCTACGATCTCTGTTGGCCACGCCTCACGCAACGCGCACGCAAACCACCGCCCACAGACCCGCAAAGAGCGAATGCAGGGCTTGCCGTGGCAGATGCGGGGATCCACGCAGAACGCCGTCGCGTCTCCGACTATAGTCCGAGGACAAAGGATTTCTCGACAGCTAGCAGGGCAGGTATACCCACGGGACTACTCCGGCCAATGTTGAAGCGGGAGACATTGGAGAACTTTCAATTCCCAAAGAAAAAAAGTGGCGCGCCCCGTTGGACTTGAACCTGCGACCCTCTGATCCGTAGTCAGATGCTCTAATCCACTGAGCTACGGGCGCCCATTCGCCAGTTGGGAATCTTATGAGACCATCCTTATCTGCCCTGTCTGTTTCAAACTTCACACTCGCTGTTTGTGGTGTCACCTTGCACAACTTCAGCCATGACCCCATGATCGCTATCCATTCCTGCCGCGACTTTGCATTCCTTGCCCCAGAGGCATCGTGGAACTCTGCGGCTCCAGCCACTGCACACGCCATCGCCAGCAGCAGCAGGTTTCGGAGGATCGGGTTCATGTGCCTACTTCGTAATCTTGTATCCTTTTTTCAAGAGGAAAAGGATGACGCGCAGGCGATCCTGTTGTTCGTCAAGGTTCCGCATGTGAATCACGTCGCTTCCCTCCCATAGCGAAGCCTCGTAAAACTCCCTGCTGAACTCGATGCCAAAACTCTTGAGCGCGATCATTACGTCCTGCTTCGGGGATGTCTTGTTCAGGCCGAGAGCCTTCAAGACAGCGGGTGTGACCAGATTGAAGCTCTCACTCCAGCCCTCGTTAATTCCCTGAAACCCAAATAACTTCAGAGTGCCGGATTTCGTTTTCAGCGTGTAGCCGCAGATATCGGCGATATACCTGACCGCGACGAGATATGGAATGTTCTTCACATCCAACATGACACGCGGCGTGTTGCTGGGTTCGAGTTTGCCGTCAGCCGTGCGGTAGACATCAGTGGGACAAAAATGCCCCACTCCACACAGGAACGGCATGTCGGGATGGTTCTTCTCCCAAAAGTCTTTCACGACACCCATCGCCTCGAAGAAGTTGGCATCTTCGAGCTTTAGATGCGGTATCGTGTCGTGCGTCAACCGCTCATACACCTTCTTCTCATATTCAGGCATGGCCTCTTTCGTCTGGAACGGCAAAGGCTCCAGGAGTGGTTTTCCCCGAAAGAGTATGGCCTCCATGTCGGCTGCATCATAACCAAGCAGCGAGAACTCTTTCCGCACCTGCTCCAGTCTGTCTTTCATGTGAACCTGCATGTATGCATACATGTCTCGCACGAACGGCTCACAGCGCAGGTTCAGGGACTTCTTCAAGTCCTCACTACTAAACACCACGTATCTTCCATCGTCAGTCCTTCTGCACGGAAATAAAATAACGCCGGAATCCCACATCGAAATCAATGCATGTGCCAACGGGCTGCCGCGGTCGTCAACGAACAATAGGTTTGTAAGAGGACGGTCCAAGAAGATTTTAAACCGCTGTGGCTCGTCTAGGTCCTTTTCCCCTTCCTTGGCCTCGGATAGCCCATCCGCCAAAGCTTGCACTCGTTGCTTGTCCATCGGTAGCCAAGTCGGACGGCAATAAACCTCGGGCGACTGCGGATTCTGAGAAGCATCCGCGAACACATCAAACACACCGACTTTCGCTGTGTGCCTTAACTTCTCTTGGAGGGATGCCTGGCGATCCAAGGTCGCACACCCCGCCACCGCCCACGTCATCGCCAGCAGCAGCAGGAGTCGGAAGAGCGGGGTCATTCTAGAACTCCAACACGTTCTGGCGGCCGGATAATCTTCGTCACTTTTCCGAAGATATTGGCTTCCGGTAATGCCCCCCCAATATCGGCTGTCTATGCAGTGCGTCGGATTATCTCCCAAGACGAAATAATGCCCCGCTGGCACCAGAAATTCCTCGTTGTCATTCCTCAACCGGGATTTCCCATTTGACCTGGCGTCCATGCTGTCCTTGTGACTTCAGCCTGTCGTTTTCGTGATTCTCCTCTCATGGCGCGGGCGTGCAAGCTATTTTGCAGCGCCAAGACCGTGCTTTTCAGAGCTGCCCCCGCGCTCTCCGCCGGTTGTCTCGTCTCAAACTGCTGCTCAGTCCGGAGGCGAAGACAATTCACCCCCTGTTGACTGATGTGTTCATTCGTTGTTCGTTCATCCACTGCAAAGCACGGCGCAGACTGCAAGCCAACCGCCAGTTCAAACAACGCCGTGATGCTATTCTGCATCGTCGCCCCTTGTTGGCTCAATTCCAGTCCCGATTGCGCCGACAACTTAGCCGCCACCGCTACTTGCATCGCAGACAACTCCCCGACACGCTCTAGCGCCGCTGCACCGTAGCCGTGAAAGCGAGGGGGAGTTCTTCGGTGGTGGGCATACAAACGGGACTACTCGCCGGAATTGTGGGAAGTGCCAACTTGGAAACCCCGCGGTTTCCCCAAGAAAAGTGGCGCGCCCGGTAGGACTTGAACCTACGACCCTCTGATCCGTAGTCAGATGCTCTAATCCACTGAGCTACGGGCGCACCAAAGCGGGCCAGACAATAGCAGGATGGCCAATCATTTCAACGGGGAATTTTGACGCTTCGCTCTAATGACGATTTATGGCTAGAATACGGCCAATGGCATCGGAACAGATTTTTGGCGCGGTTTTGCGAAATCGCGATTTTCTAAAGATTTACGCCGGTCAACTGGGCAGCGGCATCGGCGACCGGTTGCATCAAATGGCCTTGCTCGGCGTCATTCTTCAGGTGCACGGCATCGCCAATGTGTCGGAAACGGCACGACTTGTGTTCTTTGCCACCCTGCCCGTGTTGTTGTTCAGCCCGTTGGCGGTGGCGTGGACGGACCGTTGGAGCCGCAAGCTGACGATGGCGGCGGCGGATTTCCTGCGCGCAGGATTTGCGTTCGCGATCCCGCTGATTCGTCACTTCGATCCGTCGGTGCAAGCGCTTTATGGTGTGGTCTTTGTGATGGGCGCGCTGGCGACGTTTCACGGGCCGGCGCGGCTGGCGGCGATGCCGCGGATCACCGAGCCACGGTTGTTGATGGCGGCCAACTCGCTCTCCAACTCCAGCGGCGCAGTGGCCGGTCTGCTGGCGATTCCCCTAGCGGGATGGGTGGTGCAGGTGCTCGGTCCCAATCCGTGTTTCGTGATCGATGGTTGTACGTTCTTGTTCAGCGGCGTCTTGATCGCTCTGATCTCGCGGAGCCTGCGGCCGGAGAGAAACGAGGAACGCCAACGTGAAGGCAGTTCCACGTTCCGCGATATGAAAGCGGGTGTGACCTACACGCTGGCACACCGCGAGGCGCTGCTGCTGGTGTTGCTGGGCACGGTGTTCGCGCTGGTGGGCGGGTTGCTGCTGGTGGAGGTGCTGGGATTCGCCACAGCGCAGTTGCGGCTGGCGGCACTCGGCGTGGGGTTGCTGGTCGGCGCCGGCGGCCTTGGGATGGGGGCGGGGTTGTTTGTGGCGAGCCAGTCTCAACGGCTGCGGCATCTGGCGTCATTGCCTTATCTGGCGATGATTGCCATGGGCGTTTGCATCGCGATGGTGGTGATAACGCGGTCGCCATGGCTGGCGGGAATGGCGATGATCGGCGTCGGTGCCATGGCAGGAATGGCGTCGGTGCCGGCAGACACGCGGTTGCAGGAGATCGTGCCGGATATGCGCCGCGGCGGTGTTTTCAGCGTGAAGCAGCTGTTGGCGGCGATGGCGTTTTTATTCGCGCTCTGGCTGCAGTTTGGCACCCGCCTTCTACAAGAACTTCCCCCGTCGAGTGTTCTGGCCGGGCTGGGCGCGCTGTGTGCTGCGGGCGGCGCGACGCTTTATGGGTTGCATCGCGCCGCCACGCAAAAGGGAACGACTTAGAGCGCTTCCTTCAGTTTCTTCCGCGCATCGCTCATCGTTTCTTTGCCGGCCTCGATGGCGGCATCGAACTGTTCCTTCTTTTCCTTGAGGGCCTGCTTGCCCTTCTCGAGGACGTCGTCCACGATCTCTTCCGCCTGGTCCTTCAGCTCGTCCGCCTTCTTGGCAAGGAGCTTGCGCGTTTCCTTGCCGGACTGCGGCGCGTAGAGCAATGCGACGCCCGCGCCCACGACGATGCCGGCCATGAAGGCCACCAGTACTCCGCCTACGTTACTGCTTCCGTTGTCTGCCATATCAGTTCTCCTTTTCGTTTGTGACATTTTGAGCCGCCGCGCCCCCTTCGGGCCGGCGTACGAAGAATTGCAGGAAGCCGAGCATGCCCTGGAAAAATGCCCGCGCGTTGGAAAACCCACTCAACACGCCGTTGCGCACGGTGCTCCGCACAAACTCCGTCGTGAATTCCACCTTGTCCACCCAGCCGCGCACGTCCCTGACGATCGTGCCCACGGTTTCCACCTGGTTGCGCGCGGCGCTGGAGAGTTTCTCCAGTTCGTGGAGCAGTTGTTCGCCTTTCTGCGCGAGTGCGCGCAGGTCGGTGGCAATCAAGTCCAGCTTGCCGTTGATCTTCTCCAGCAACTGCCAGAGCTTGAGCGCCGCCACGGCCACCGCCACGGTCCAGAGAACCAGCACGATGGCGATGACGACGAGTGCGATGGCTGCATAGTCGGGCATAAGATGTTTGGAAGCCTCCTGTAAATTTGAGCATACGCTACCAGAGCGGTCCGGCCTGCGCAAGCCCCGCGCGGCGATTCTTATCCGACCCCATCGGCGGCCATTCCATGGCTGTGCCGCGATTTCCGAACTTGTGGAACGTCCCGGGATTCGAGACTATCTGGTGCGTCATCTGCGGCAGGTGAGCGACAAGCACACCGGCTGGTCGCCCAAACCGCAGGTCGAAAAAGGATTTATGAACGCAACCTTCGCCAAGCCGCTTGCCATCATCGCCCCACTGCCCTTGCTCTGCGCCGCTGCCATGGCTGCATCCGCCCCACCGCCCGGTACCAACTATGACGAATCCAAGGTCGGCAACTACACGTTGCCCGATCCGCTCGTTTGCGCCGACGGCACGAAGGTCGCCGATGCCGCGACGTGGCGTGCGAAACGCCGGCCGGAGGTTCTGGAGCTGTTCCGGACGCACGTCTATGGCCACAGCCCGGCCCGGCCTGCGGCGATGAAGTTCGAGGTGACAGCCGAGGACAAGAACGCCCTTGGAGGCAAGGCGACGCGGCGTGAAGTAACAATCTACTTTCTCGGCACGAAGGACGGGCCCAAGATGGAACTGCTGGTCTACCTGCCGAACGGCGCGAAGCGGCCTGTGCCGGCATTTCTCGGGCTGAGCTTCGGCGGCAATCACGCCGTCGCGAACGATCCCGGCGTCAAGCTCTCCACGATCTGGATGCGCCCCAGCAAGGAGAAGGGCATTGTGAACAACCGCGCCACCGAAGCCTCGCGCGGCACCGAGGCGGGCCGCTGGCAGGTCGAAATGTTGCTTGCGCGCGGTTATGCGCTCGCGACGGCCTACTACGGCGATATTGAGCCGGATTTCGCCGAAGGCTGGAAGGTCTCAACTCGCGCCGCGCTTGCCAAGGACGGCGCGAATACGCAGTTCGCGCCGGACGACTGGGGCGCGATCGGCGCGTGGGCGTGGGGTCTGAGCCGCGCACTGGACTATCTGGAAACCGACCGCGACGTGGACGCGAAGCATGTGGCGGTGATTGGCCATTCGCGGCTCGGCAAGACCGCGCTCTGGGCCGGCGCGCAGGATGAGCGGTTTGCTCTCGTCATCTCCAACAACTCCGGCGAAGGCGGCGCGGCGCTTGCGCGGCGGTGGTTCGGCGAGACGACAGCCGTCATCAACAAGGCGTTTCCACACTGGTTCTGCGGCAATTTCAAACAATATGCCGGCAACGAGTCCAAACTGCCGGTGGACCAGCACGAACTCATCGCACTCGCCGCGCCGCGGCCGATCTATGTGGCGAGCGCCGAGGAGGATCGTTGGGCTGACCCGCGTGGCGAGTTTCTTTCCGCAAAGAATGCCGAGCCGGTCTATCGGCTCTTTGGCAAGGAAGGTCTCGGCGTGGACGAGATGCCCGCTATTGATCATCCCGTAGGCAAGACCATTGGCTACCATATTCGTACCGGCAAACATGACGTAACCGCCTATGACTGGGAGCAATACCTCCGTTTCGCCGACCGCCACTTCGGCTACGGGAAGTAGGCATCGACGACGTTTTCTGTAACCCGCGACTCCGTTGCGGGACATCATAATCATTCCCGCCATGGAATGGCGGGCTACGAAGCTTTCACCGTTAGCGAGCAGGTGGAGCGCAGTCCATGGACGCGCTTGATGTTGAACTGATGGAGGATTGCTTCCGGAGGCCGCAATCCACCTTGAGCCTGCACCGCCAGATCACAGCCGTTTATTGCAGCCACCGAAGTGACGATGCGAGGGCGTTGCAGATGACGAATCCGCCCGCCTCTTTACGTCGGCAGCCCGGAGACCATGGTTCGTCACTCCATCGTCACTTTATCCGGTTTGACTCAATAGGGGCCATGGGTAGAGAATAGCCGCCTGCGAACCAGTTGAGTTATCTACCAAGTCGCCAGACTGGGGATTTGACTCAACCGAGTTTGTATTCAGGAGAAAAACCGAGATGAAAACGAACCAGTGGTTCGCGCGACGTGTTGGTATTGTCGCGCTACTAGCCCTGAGCCTTGTTCTGCAGGCGGCAGACAAACCAGCGGGGCAGGAATTCAAGGAAACCCAGGCCAAAGCCATGACGGGCGATGCTGCCGCCCAATATGCGCTCGGCGTGTGCTACGCCTACGGAAAGGGCGTGGCCAAGAACGCTGTGGAGGCAGCCAAGTGGTACTGCAAAGCCGCCGAGCAGGGAAACGCCGACGCTCAATATAGCCTCGGATGGTGTTACCAAAACGGCGAGGGCGTGGCTGGGGCGACGGTTGAAGCGGTAAAGTGGTATCGCAAGGCCGCCGAACAAGGTCATCCCCTCGCGCAATACAGTCTGGGTTGGTGCTGTCAGAATGGCGCGGGCATGGCCAAGGATCAGGCGGAGGCGGTGAAGTGGTACGGGAAGGCCGCCGAACAAGGACATGCTGACGCGCAATACGCCCTCGCGTTGTATTACAGCCAGGGCGCAGCCAAGAACTACGTGGAGGCCTACAAATGGGCGGTGCTGGCTGGCGCTCAAGGATACGAAGACGCCAGGAAGCTCCGGGATGACATGGAGACGCGAATGAAACCGGAGCAGGTGACGGAAGCCCGGCGATTGGCGGACGACATCAAAACACGCTTGTCCTCGTCGCCGTAGTGGATACCCGGACACTCGCCAGACAACTTGTGCCTCGCCATGGATGTGTTCTCACTCTTTCATAAGAACTGACATGGGCATGCCGGCGATTCAGCGATAAGTTTGGAGTGGACACGAATGAAACGGAACGCAATAAACATCCTTATGCAAGTGAGACTGATTGCCTCTTTGATGGCACTGGTGGCCATGCCCCTTTTTGCGGCGCAGGGACCGTTTGTTCGGCCGCCGGTCGTGCGACCGCCGACAGCTCCCGCCGCCCCGGCACTGACCGAAACAAACACGACCAGCGGCGGCCCCGGCTTCGGTACGCGCCGGCTGGCGAGCAGTTCAGCGGAGGAGGCGACAATACGGGAGTTGTTCCGCTGCCTGGTGCGGCTGCTGCCGGACGACCGCGTGGAATTGACCTACGACTTCAAGCTCCAACACGTGCTGGAGGATTTTGTGACCAAGCCAGGCGACAATGCGCCCAGCGCAGTCGGCGGCCCGTGGGAAACCCGCGACGGTTTCCTGCAAAAAGCAGTTCCCGAGGACGTGCCTCTCTTCCACCAGGCGCGGTTCAACGGGCCCGTCACGGTATCCTTCAAGGGGTTCGTGCTCAAGGGCAGCCAGTATGCGGGCGGTTACCTTGGGCTGAAGGGCGGCCCGCAGTTTCAAGCTGGCGTCGCCATCACACCGGCCCAGACGTACAGCCTGTTCCTGGCTCAGGATGCCAACTGGCTGGCGCATGCCACCAATGCTCCGATTCCCGGCAAGGCGCAGGAGGTGACGTTCACTTTCGATTCGTCGAACATCTCCGCTGCTGCCGTGGGCGTGCCAGCGTTGGCTGCGCCATGCAAGATCGCCGGCCTCGGCCAGGTGTTTCTGGCCGCGCCAGGAACGTCTGTGGCCATCGAAGGTCTGAAGATCGTTGGCAGGCTTGACCTCGATTGGTTTCGCCAGACGGTGGATGCGCGGCTGACGACAAATTTCGTCGGCCGGGCCGGGCCGCGCTACGGGCCGCCCCCTGCCACGGAAACGCAGTTGCGGCAGATGATCCGGGGGTTCCAGCGGTTGTTGCCGACCGGCCAGATCGAACTGGCTTACAACTTCAATGATCCGGCGCAGTTCACCGACTGGCAGGTGATTGACCCTCGTGGCCGGGCGGATCCGTTCGCGTGGCGCGTTTATAATGGTGCGGTCTACAAGAGTCAGTATGGCCCGACCACGCTGGTGTTGCAGCCAAGGCTGGTCGGCCCGATGAAGATCTCTGCGCGCGGCGCCATCCTCAGCGGCATCAACGTCAGTTGTGGTTTGCGCGATGTGGACACCGCCGTGCGATGCGGTTTCAAGCTGGGCATGGGAGGTTTCTCGCTCGGTGACGATGGCGGGAAGTCGCTATCCATGGCCGTTCCGAACGTGATGCTGAAACAGTATCACCTCATGGAAATGACGCGCGATGAAGACAAGGTGACCGCCAAGCTCGACAATGGCCGGCCGCTGGCCGGCGTCACCAAGCGCGGCGAACCGCTCGGCGTGACCCTTGCCGCCGACGAGTCGACTGCTGTTTTTGACGATGTAAGCGTGGTCGCGTTTCTCGACTATGACTGGTGCGTTCGCGAGTTGAAGCTGCACGGCTATCAAGTGGCGACATTGCCGATGGGAATGCGCGGACCGGAGAAGAAAACCGGCTCCGGCCGGCCAACGCAGTCCGTTGCATTCTCCTCCTCCTCGCAAATCAAGGTCCAGGCCAACGCCGATTGGATGGACACGCGAATCATGCTGCGCAAGGGCGACACGGTGAACCTCTCCGCCTCCGGCACCTACCAATACGAGCGTTCCGCCAAGTCCACCTCGGGCCCCAGTGGTGTTTCCGGCGGCACCGGCCGCACGCCGCCTTGCCCGAAACTGACGCCGTGCGCTCTCATCGGCCGCATCGGTTTCACAGAACCGTTCGAGGTGGGCAGTGAAATGCAGATCGTGGCGAAGGAGATGGGCCAGCTTTACCTGCGTCTTAACGAGCAGCCTGTGTCCGACAACTCCGGCACGATTGATGTCGAGATCGTCGTCATCCCTGCTCCCAAGTAAGGCAGGGCGGCGTCAACGGCGGCGGGCGGGTGGTTTCGACTTCTTCGCCTCTTCCAATTCGCGGACGCGTTCCTCGGCTGAAAAAGCAAACACCGACTTGCCGCGCAGCACGCAACCCCGGCGGCCCGGCACGCAGTCAGTCTTCAGCCGCAGACAATTGTCCTTGGCCGTGTCGTAATGAGGGCAGGCAAACGAACCCATCGCGATGTTTTCCAGACAACGGTTGCCCGCACACTACGACTCGTTCCGCCGCTTCGTCAACCGGCGCTTGCGAGTTGCGCCTTCGCCGCCTTGACATCGTTTCAGCAGCAGACATACAAGAACGGCCAGTGGATTCACACCGTCAAACTTCCGCCGTCATCGGACGGCTCGCTCCGACGCCGAGCGGCGGCCTGCACCTCGGCAATGCGCGCACGTTTCTCGTCGCGTGGCTTTCGGCGCGCGCGGCGGGCGGACGCGTGCGGCTGCGCGTGGACGATCTCGACCGGCCGCGCGTGAAGCCGGGCTTCGTCGAGCAAGCGATGGAAGATTTGCGCTGGCTTGGACTGGAATGGGACGATGAGCCGCTTTTTCAAAGCCATCGTGGCGGGGCCTATGCGGAGGCCATGGAGAAACTGCGCGCCACCGGCTGCATTTATCCATGTGTTTGCAGCCGCAAGGAGATCGAGATGGCTGTCCGTGCGCCACACGAAGGCGAGGAAGGCCCGGTCTATCCCGGCGTCTGCCGCGGGAAATTCCGTGATGGCGCCGACGCGGAACAACGGACCGGGCGCGCGCCATGCTGGCGGTTCGCAGCGGAATGTGGGAGGGACCCCAGCGCCCCGACGCCGGCCATCCTTCAGAATTGTCGCGGCGCTGAGGCCGCTCCCACATTCGTCGAGTTTGATGACGCGTTGCACGGCCCATGCAGCTTCGACGTGCGGCGGCAACTGGGAGATTTCGTCGTGTTTCGCAACGATGGCATTGCTTCCTATCAGCTTGCCACGGTTGTCGACGACCACGCGCAGGGCATCACCGAGGTGGTTCGCGGGGACGATCTCCTGACGTCCACAGCACGCCAGGTCTTGCTCTGCCGTGCGCTTGGCCTGGACCTGCCGAGGTTCCTGCATGTGCCGCTGGTGCTGGATGCCGCCGGCCAGCGGATGGCCAAGCGGCGCGATTCGACGCGGCTCGCAACGCTGCGCGAGGCCGGCGTTCCCGCCGAGCAGGTTATCGGCATACTGGCCGCCAGTTGCGGTTGGGCTGCGGATGGGGAGCGCGTGACACCAGCGGAATTGATTCCGCGTTTCGATCCCTCGAAGCTGCCGCGCCAGCCAGTTCAGTTGGCGGCAATGCTGCCGCGCTGAAGTTTCCATTTTGGCATCCCGAGGTGACGCGTATATTCCGCTTGTTTGAGCGAGAGAGTTGTCATGTTTGCCAACCGTCAGGACGCCGGACGCCAGCTTGCCAGGATGCTCCATTCGTATCGGGGTCAACGCCCGCTGGTGATGGGATTGCCACGTGGCGGCGTGGTTGTGGCGGCGGAAGTGGCACGGGCAATCGGGGGCGAATTGGACGTGCTCTTCATCAAGAAACTCGGCGCGCCCGGCAATCCCGAACTCGCCATCGGCGCCATCGGTGAAGACGGAAAACCCTGCCTGAACGATGTCGCGCAAATGTCCGGCGTGAGCAATGATTACGTATCCAGGCTGGCGGCGAGAAAACTGGAGGAGATCCACAAGCAATCCTTGCTCTACCACGCCGTGAAGAAGAAATCCGCGCCAGCCGGCCGCCGCTGCATCCTCGTGGATGATGGCCTGGCCACTGGGGCGACCATGATGGCTGCCATTCAGGCGGTTCACGCCGGGCGGCCTGCGTCCATTGCGGTCGCCGTTCCCGTCAGCCCGGAAGACACGCTGGCGAGTATCCGTGAGATGCCCGAAGTCACCGATGTCATTTGTCTCCAGGTGCCCTCATGGTTCAGCGGCGTCAGCCAGGTTTACAGCAACTTTGAACAGGTTGAAGACGAAGAAGTCGTGAAACTGTTGAAGGAGTTCGCGCGCGCCGAGTGAACGCGAACCACGTCCGTGCGGTCGCCGCATCTTGTCACCTTTCCCTTCTGCTGGAATTGCGCTGAGAAAGTGGTGGTTGGGAGCGCGGGCATCTTGCCCGCCTGTATCAGAACCGGCGCATGCGGCGTGCCCCACTGGCGGGAAGTCGCCGAACCGGCGCTGGCCATGCCCATCTCATTCACGGGCGGGCAAGATGCCCGCGCTCCCAGGCGACGCGAGCTTCCTTTTGGAAGTCATGCCAGGCAAATCCCAGCCTGTCCGGTTGCGATCAAGTTCGCCGCATTGACTTGAAGCGCGACCGGTGCTTGCACGACATCCTGAACGCGCCCGACCAACAGCCGACGCTGCCGCCGCAGGAGCGTATGCTGCTGGTGTTCTTTGCAGCC
>CAZGGF010000498.1:0-4607 GCA_964524715.1 uncultured Verrucomicrobiota bacterium
ATCCTTCCCCCAAGCTTGATGACCTCCGCGCCGTCGCCAGCGAGTTTCAGCATGTCCGCATCCGATCCGACAGCCACGATCCGTCCATCGCGAATCACCAGTGCCTCCGCCACACTTTCCTTCGCGTCGAGGGTCACGATCTTTCCACCGACCAGGATTGTGTCGGCTGCAAAACCGCCTGGAGACGACAACAACAACAAGAGAGCGACCGTGTGAAAGCCCGCCAATTCCAAGCGTCGACGTATATTATGCATGACACTTCTCCTTCGCTGTCGAGTTGCTGGCCCATCACTGCCGCCAGTGCCTTTCTCCGAAGCAACCCAGCATGAAACGTTTCACGACATCTGTTACACGCCAACCATCAAGCCGTGCAGCCAGAACTCACTTCCTCTCACCAGCCCTGTCGCTCTTTCCTTTTTTGCCGCCTTTGGCCGCCCCCGCCCTCCACGAATTCGCGGCAGGATCCATTTCTTTGAGCAACGCCTCATCGGGACCGCCGCCGAATTGCTTCCAGTATTGTTCCTTGAATGGATTTATCTTCGGGCCCGTTGCGTTTTCGTTGATGAGTTGGGGTTGAACAGAAGCCCACCATTTCTCGTAGGCCGCATCGAGATACCTGACAACATCGGGATGCTGTGCCGCCACATCGTTTTGTTCACCAATGTCCGCACGCACGTCATAAAGCTCCCATTTCTTCACGCCACCCTTGGCCCCGGAAACCACATGCCACCGCGTGTTGCGGACGCTGCACACGGAGTACTTGCCAGTCTCAGGAGCCGCGCCCTTCGGCCAGCGGCCGAGGTGCGTGAATAGAATGCGGTCGGGCCACGAAGCGTTCGGGTCCTTTAGCAACGGCACGAGGCTGCGTCCCTCCACTTGTGTCTTCACATCATCACCCAGATTCGCGCCAGCAATCCCAGCGATGGTCGGAAAGAAATCGATGTGCGCGCAGAGTTTGTCCACGGTGGCAGGTCGCAATGTGCCGGGCCAGCGCCAGAATGAGGCGGCACGTGTGCCTCCGAGCCATGCTGTGCCTTTGGTGCCGCGCATGCCGGCGTTGAAGAATTTGCAGCCAGCGGTGCCGCCGTTGTCATTCATGAAGACCACCAGCGTATCGCGCTCAATGCCCCACTCGGCCAGCTTCGCCAACAACCGCCCGACGTTGTCGTCGAGATTCGCAAGCATGCCAAAGAATTTCGCCACGTTCTCAGGCACTTTGCCAGCATAACGCGCCTCGTCTTCCGGCCGGACTTGAAGCGGTGAATGAGGCACGTTCGTGGCGATGTAAGCGTAAAACGGCTTCCTGCCCTTCACCGACGTGATCCACTTCGTTGCCTGCTGAAAGAACACGTCCGTACAGTAACCCTCTGTCTTCTCGAAACGGCCGTTGTGCTTGATGGTGGGGCTGAAATACGTGTTGCCCGGCGCGTCTCCACAACTGCCGGGATACGTCTGTCCGATGCCGCCTCCGCCGTCAATGAACATCTCGTCGAACCCGCGTCTATCGGGCTGATACTCATCCTCGTCGCCAAGATGCCATTTACCGAAAGCGCCAGTGGTATAGCCGGCGGACTTCAACACCTGAGCAAGCGTGGTGGCCTTCAGCGTCATCCGTTCGCGCTCAAGGATCGTATGCGTGACCCCATTGCGAAACTCATGCCTGCCCGTCATCAGCGCCGAGCGCGTTGGGGCACACGTGGGCGAAACATGAAAATCGCTGAACCGCACACCCTCGTTGTGAAGCCGGTCGATATTCGGCGTCTTGAGCACCGGGTTGCCGTTGCATGAAAGGTCGCCGTAGCCCTGATCGTCGGTGAGGATGAAGATGATGTTGGGTTTCGTGGCAAACGATGCCTCGCCGTTACAAATACCCGCGCACACCAAGAGCAATCCGATACGCACTATTCCCAAGAACCAGACTTTCATGGTCAGACTTCGCCCCTCCGGTGATCAGTTGTTGTTCTTGCGCTTTCCCTGCTTCTTCGCGGGCGCCTGCACTTTGGTTGGCTTCCAGATATCCACGGCCACCTCATTCTTCTGCGGTGCACCGGGTGTGCTGCGGCCATCAGCGACGTACTTCTCCAGCAATTTTGTGAGTCGCGCAACCACGTCAGTGCGCTTTTCCTGCAAGTTGACCTTTTCGCCCACGTCGCCAGCCATGTCGTAGAGCTGCACTTGCGGCAGCTGTTGTTGAACCGCTTGCGGGTCGCGCGGCGTGCTCCAGCCCCCGGAACCGGGACAGAGCTCCAACTTCCATCGCCCCTCACGAATGGAGAACTTGCCGTTGATGGAATGATGCACCACCGTTTCGCGCCATCCCGTCGATCGTGTGCCGATCATCGCGGTGTACAAGTCGGTTGGAGTGCCCTGAAGTGCCATCATCATGCTTATGCTGTCTTCGCCAGCATTGTCGGGCAGTTTTGCGCCGAGAATGGCCGCGCACGTCGCCATCAGGTCGGTGAGGCAGATGAGTTGCTCGCTTGAACTGCCAGGCTGGACCTTTCCCGGCCAGCGCACAATAAACGGAATGTGATGGCCGCCGTCCCAAATATCCGCCTTGGTGCCGCGGAAATGGTAGCTGGGGTTGTGATCCTTTGCGATCAACGCGGGAAAATCAGCCTGCGGCGAACAGCCGTTGTCGCTGGTAAAGATCAACAGCGTATTGTCAGCAACTCCGTTCTCGTCCAACGCACGCATGACCGCTCCAAGCGTCGCGTCGGTCTGCATTACGAAGTCCGCGTACGGATTCAGTCCGCTCTTCCCCTGCCACTCTGGCGTCGGCGCGATCGGCGTGTGCGGCGCGTTCAATGGCAGGTAAAGGAAGAACGGTTTGCCCGCTTTCGCATCTGCAGCGCGCGCGGCAATGATTTCCACCGCCTTGCGGGTGAGAGTTGGCAGCACATCCACATCCTCGAACTTCTCCGCAGCCGGACCCAGTCGTGACTTACGCCCTTCCTTGCCATGCATCAACGGGAAAGCCTTCTCCGCAGTCGGCACGACGACCACATGATCGTTCTCGATGAACGTGTAAGGCACCATATCCAGCGAGGCGCTGATTCCAAAATAGTAGTCGAATCCGACGCTGGTCGGGCCATTGGCGATGGGCTTGCTGAAATCCACGTTCCAGACCTGTTCAGGCGTCTCGATGTTGAGCTCACTTACGTCCTTGCCCTCCTTCTTCACCCAATCCATGCCAAGGTGCCACTTGCCGACGCAGGCGGTAAAATAGCCCTTCTTTTTGAGCAAGGCTGGCACCGTGAGCCGGCCCGGTTCGATGAGCCGAGGCGAAAGTCCACCAAGGACGCCGGTCTGAAGCCGCGACCGCCAATTGTAACGGCCAGTCATAATGCCGTAGCGTGTCGGAGAGCAGACCGACGAACTGCTGTGTGCATCAGTGAAGATCATGCCTTGCGACGCCAGCTTGTCGGCATGCGGCGTGGCGATTTTGCCGCGGGGGTTGAGGCAATGCACATCGCCGTAACCCAAGTCGTCACACAGGACGTAAACGATGTTAGGCTTCGAGGCGGCAGCAACGACAGTCGAGGCAGTGAAGGACGCGGCCCAAGCTAGGCTCGCGCACAGGATCATGGCGGCTCTTGTCTTCATGGCGGTCGGATTCTGGCAGAACCTAGACCGCAAAGAAACAAATTCTTCGCACCACATCAGACGCCGAAGACAACGGTTCTTACACGAAGCGCCAGGGTTTCCCCGTTACGGTTTCGCCGGCGGCTCGTGCTTCACCACTTTATCCGCAGACATTTCTTCCGGCTTCGGCACAGGCAGCGTAACCTTGCCGGTCGCTGCCCATTCCGTGCCACGCGACAGTGTCACTTGGAAACCAATGTCCACCATCGAGGCTGGCGCATGGCCAAGAGCGTCGTGGAAGACCCGGCCCTTGCCGTATGCAATCGTCATCAACATCGGCTCGTGCTCGCCAGTACCGCGTTTCGCAGGATCGGCAAACGCCGTGGCCAACACCGTCAGGTTCTTCGCCGGACCGCGCAGCTTCGAGTAAAGCTCATCAATGGCATGCAACCAGCGCTTCGGCAACCCCTTGGTGATTGGGTGTTCCGCGTCCCGAATCTCGACAACAAACTCGTGCTGCGGGCCGTGCGTGCCGCCGGGACCGGGCGTCTCATCGCGCACGATCTTGCCATCTCGCCAACGAATCATCGGACCTGACTTTTCGTTGCGTCCACCCCAACCGCCAACGCCAATCATCTCATTGAATTCCGGCCAGTCGGGAAAGGCGTTATCTGCGGCATGGAATATCACCAATCCGCCTCCGTTGCGCACGTACTCCTCAAACGCCGTTCGCACCTCGTCAGGCCACCGGTCGCCGGCATAGTTTGATACAATCACGTCGTAACTGTTGAACTTGGGCCGCCACTTTGCCCAGAGCGCGGCGTTGGCCTTCTCAAATTCCGCCTTTCGCCCTGGGAGAATCCCCTTGGGCGCGCCCGGCGGAGTGGTGGAGACATCCACGGTAAATCGCCCGCTCTCCTCCAGAATCCACTTCAAAACCGGCGTCGTCGTGGCCCAACTGTGGTTATTCTGGCCGTCCACGATGAGCACTTTAAGTTTTTCCCCGGCCAGAACCGACGGGC
>CAZGGF010000499.1:0-17346 GCA_964524715.1 uncultured Verrucomicrobiota bacterium
TCGCCGACGGTGCAATCGTGCGCGACATGGCTGTAGGCCAGGAAATTACAGTGCGATCCGATGATGGTCTTGAGGCCATCCCCCGTCGCGGTATGGACGGTCGTGCTCTCGCGGAACGTGTTGTCGTCGCCAATCTCCAGACAGCACCGCCCGCACCGATACTCATGCCCTCGCCCTGCCCCCATCAGCCGGCAGTCAGTTGAAAAAGCGAAATCTCCGGCCGGCAGTTGAAGCGCACCGACGGGAAAAGCGCACCCACTCCTCGATTTACATACATCACGGCATCGCCATGACGAAACAAACCCTGCGAATACTTCCGCCCGTAGCGCGACGGCACCACCGGCGAACCAACCATCGGGAGCTTTACCTGCCCCCCATGCGTATGGCCGGCCAGTATCAAATGCGCGCCTGATTGCGGCCATCGCTCAAAAAAATCCGGATTGTGCATCAGAGTCAGCGTGAACGGTCCATCAACACCCGCAAACGCACGGCGACAATCCACCCCTTCTGTCCAGTGGTCACCCAGTCCCACAATCGGCAGCCGATCACCTCCCACACGCACCTCCGCATGCGAGTTGCGCAACACTGTCACTCCAGCGGATCGAAGAGCCGATGTCACTGCGTCCGCGTCATACCAGTGATCGTGATTGCCAAGCACGGCAAACACACCCAGTTTTGCGCGCGCTCGTGTAATGATCCCCGCCACATCACGCAACAACTCCGGCGCCCTATCACGCGCGTCATAAACCATCCGCCCCCTGAGAGCGCCCTCAAGCGCATGAGTCAGGTAATCTCCTGTGAAGACCATCAAATCAGGCTGGAGCGCGTTGGCCATCTCGACACAATGCTCCAGATATGCCGCGCTGACCACCGTGCTTCGATGGAGGTCGCTGAGCTGCACGATGCTCAGTCCCTCAAACGACCGGGGCAGCCTGCGAATCGGCATGCGAACCCGGCAAGTTTCGACCCAAGACGGCTCCACCAACGCACTGTAACCAAGGCCAGCAACCCCAACCGCCGCGCTCGCCTTGATAAACTGGCGTCGAGTGAGTTTCACGGGACCTTCGACAAGCTGTGGCTCGACGCGGCGCAATCGCGTCAACCTCTGAAGTAGAGATACCCTCCCAGAATCGCCGCCAACACAAAAGCGGAGCCGGCAAGTTCCGGCCAGCCCCAGCTTTGGCGCGTCTTGCGGCGGTCGTCATCGGTAGCGGTGCCGAAAGTCAGGCTCTCGATGGCCGCGTAGTCCGGCGCGGCGGTCGCGTAGCTCACGATGATCATCACAACAGCCGAGACGAGGGTGATGAGGATGCTGAAGTACTGGAAGTTGATGTTGGTGATGATCCAAAAGAACGAGCCCTGCGGATAGTGGAAGTCCTTGAACAACGTCACCGGCGTGTCCACGAGCATCCGGAAGATGCCGAGCACAAAGCCGACCACCATCGCCCACATGCATCCCTGCGCATTGAGCCGCTTCCAGAAGACACCGAAGAAGAAGACAACGAAGATCGGCGGCGCGAGGTAACCCTGCACGGCTTGGAGGTAGTTGTAGAGCCCCTCCGCGCCCTTCACGACGGGAATCCACAACAGTGCGATGAACACCATGACGCCGGTGGCGATGCGCCCCATGCGGACAATCTCGTGCTGGGAGGCCTTGGGACGGAGTTTTGCGTAAATGTCCACCGTGAACAGCGTGGAACAGGCGTTGAAGACGCCGGCCAACGAGCCCATCAGCGCCGAGAGCAGGCCCGCAACGACGATGCCGCGCAAACCCGCTGGCAGCAGATGTTCCACCATCAACGGGAACGCGGCCTGCGCCGCTTTCGGGTCAGCCGCAAATTCCGCCGCCAGGGCCGGCACCTTGCCACTCTTGGCCAGCGCGAAGCAGATGAGTCCCGGGATGATGAAAAGGTAGACCGGGAAGAGTTTCAGGAATGCCGCGAAGATGCTGCCCTGCCGCGCAACGCGCTCGTTCGGCGCGCCGAGCGCGCGCTGGACGATGTATTGGTCGGTGCACCAATACCACAGGCCGATGACCGGCGCGCAGATGGCCATGCCGAGCCACGGGAAGTTCTGGTTGAAATACCACGCCTGCCGCACCGTCTCGCCCGCAGCGTTCTTCTCCCACACCGGCGCCCATGTCGCCTCCACGCCCTGCGGGATAAGAGGTTTCCAGAGGTTGAACATCTCCGAGCCGCAAATCCGCCTCAGTTCACTCCAGCCGCCGAGTTCGATGAGGCCGTAAATCGTCAGCAGAGTTGAGCCAATGATGAGTACAACGACCTGCACGGCGTCGTTGTAGGCCACCGCTCTCATGCCGCCGAGCATCGTGTAAAGCCCCGTCAGCACCACCACGAGCACCGAGCCGATCCAGAAACTGTCAATCTCCGCCCCGCCGATGTTGAGGCGCAATTCCGGCAGCAACGCGCCGAACACTACGCCGCCGGCAAAAATACCCACCGCAATCTTCGAGACGATGAACGTCAGCAAAGAAACGATGGAAAGCACGTAACGCGATCGCGTGCAGAAGCGGCGCTCCAGGAACTCCGGCATCGTGAACACCAGCGACCGCGCATAGAACGGCACGAATACCCACGCCAGCACGAGCAGGCACCACGCATGAAATTCGTAGTGCGCCAGCGCCACGCCGTCCTTTGCTCCCGAGCCAGCCAGACCCACGATGTGCTCGGAGCCGATATTCGACGCGAAGATCGAAGCGCCAATGATCCACCATCCGAGATTGCGCCCGGCGAGGAAGTAATCGGTGGCGTTGTCCTTTTCCTTCGTGATGGCTTTCCACGCGACAAGGAGCAGCACGCCGAAGTAAGCGGCGATGGCAATCCAGTCCAAGCCAGTCAGTGTCGTCTTGCCACCGACGGCAAGCAAAGGTGTTAATGTAGTCATCATAAGCGGTTCTCTCGTTCTGCGAGAGGATATGTCCCGGTTTGCGTTCTCCCGTTTCGCGAGAGACCCACTCTATTTCACCAGCCCGAAGCGATAGACGATCGTGCTCTTGAACGTCTTGCCCGGCCGCAACACGACCGATGGAAACTTCGGCTGGTTCGGCGAATCAGGATAGTGCTGCGGCTCCATGCAGAAACCGTTGCGATGCTTGTAAACCCAGCCGCCCTTGCCGGTGATGTGTCCATCGAGAAAATTACCGGTGTAAAACTGCAACGCCGGCTCCGTCGAGAGAACTTCGAGCATGCGGCCGGTCGTCGGCTCGGTCACGCGCGCCATGAGACCGAGCCCGGCCCCCTTGGCGATGACGAAGTTGTGGTCGTAGCCGCCGCCAAACTTGATCTGCTCGTCGGCAGCGCCAATGCGCTCGCCGATGGCCGTGGGTTTGTTGAAGTCGAACGGCGTGCCTTTCACTGGCATGAACTTGCCCGTCGGGATCAGCGTGCTGTCCACCGGCGTGATCTTCTCGCTTTTGATCATCACGAGGTGGCTGAGAATGTCACCCTTCCCGGCGAGGTTGAAGTAGGAGTGTTGCGTGAGGTTCACCACGGTCGGCTTGTCGGTTGTAGCCTTGTAGTCGAGCCGCAGTTCGTTGTTGTCCGTCCACGTATAGGTTGCGGTCACGTCGAGGGTGCCGGGATAGCCTTCCTCGCCATCGCGGCTGACGTAGTGCAATTCCAGCGCCGGACCGGCCTTTGTCATGGAGGTCTTGGCGTCCCACACGACTTTGTCGAAGCCTTTGAGGCCGCCGTGGAGCGCGTTGGGAGCATTGTTGATCGCCAGCGTGTATTCCTTGCCGTCGAGCGTGAATTTGCCCTTCGCAATGCGGTTGCCGTAGCGGCCGACGAGGCAGCCAAAATACGGCGTCTCCTTCACGTATTCCGCGAGCGTGTCGTAGCCGAGCACGACATCCCCCAGTTTGCCTTTCATGCACGGCACGCAGACCGACTGGACGATGCCGCCGTAGTTGGAGATTTTGACCACGCTGCCCTTGGAATTCTTGAGCGTGAAAAGCTCAACCGCTTTGCCGTCGGCCGTGCCCCAAGGTTGCTTGTTGATTTCAGGAACTTCACCGCAAACTGAACTGACCATAATGAGGATTCCTCCAATGATCGACGTTGTGTTCTTCATTTCGTGTGATCCATATCTGCCACAATTACTTCTGTCCGTAATACGCGCCCGAGCCATGCTTCCGCAAGAAATGTTTCTCCAGCAGCGCCCGCTGCATCGCGCCAATGCGCGGGTTCAGGCGCAACGTCTCGCTGGCCAGCCGCGCGAGATATTCCAGCACAATGGCGTTCTCAACGGCCTTTGCCACGGTCTTGCCCCATGCGAACGGTCCGTGGCTCGCCACCAGCGCGCCGGGAAACGCCGACGGGGCGAGCTTGCGGAACCGCTCAACGATGACGTCACCCGTCTCGACTTCGTAGTCGCCCTTGATTTCCTTCGGTGTCATCGCACGCGTGCAAGGCACCGGCCCGTGGAAGTAATCCGCGTGCGTGGTGCCGAACGCCGGGATGCCGCGCCTGGCCTGTGCCCAGGCTGTCGCGAAGAGGCTGTGCGTGTGAACGATGCCGCCAACATCCTTGAACGCGCGGTAAAGCACCCGGTGCGTTGGCGTGTCGGAGCTGGGCCGCAAGTCGCCTTCGACGACCCTGCCACTGTCCAGCGCGACAACGACCATGTGCTCCGGCTTCATCACATCGTAGCCGACGCCCGACGGCTTGATGACGATACGCCCGCTGGCGCGATCAATCCCGCTGACGTTGCCGAAGGTCTGGATGACCAAACCTTCCTTCACCAAATCGAGGTTGGCCTTGCAGACTTGAGCCTTGAGTTCTTCAAGCATGATTTGGAACCACGAAATGCACAAAATGCACGAAAGCTAACAGCTATAAAACGATTCGTTCGTATTCGAGCTTCGGGTAATGCCCGAAGTTCACCAGAAGGCCAAGTTTAAAGCCCGTCGCCTTCAGATAATTCAAGACCTGAGCACGGTGCTCGTCTGTCAATTCAGTCACCGCTTTGATCTCAACAATGATCTTCCCCCAGCAAACAAAGTCCGGCACGAAGCGATGTTTCAAAGGGTGGCCTTTGTAAGCGATAGCCAACGACGCCTGTGGTTGAAAGGGAAGCTTCTGCAACCCGAACTCCAACTCCAGGCACTCTTGGTAAACCGGTTCCGTAAAACCATTGCTCTTCTCTTTATACACTTCGAAGCAAGCTCCGAGAATGGCGTAACTCTCCGCCTTGTAAATCAACTCCATAACCATTCGCTTTCGTGCATTCCGTGCATTCCGTGGTTGCCGCTGTTCCTTACTTCCGAACGCGGCTGCGGATCTCGATGAGCTGTTTCATCACGTCGAACAAGTTGCCAACCCAATCCTTCGTGCCGAGCGCGTCGTGGAGCTTGCGGTAGATGACGTAAAGCTCCTTGTAAATGGCGTGCGCTTCCGGCTTCGGTTGAAACACGCGCGGCTTGATGCCAGTCATCGCCTTCTGAGCCGAGGCGTAATCAGGATACGCACCCGCAACCACCGCGCCGGCGATGGCCGCGCCGAGCGCGCAGGTCTGGGCGGAACGCGAGACCTTCATGGGTCGGCCGGTCACGTCGGCGTAAATCTGCATCACCAGCGGGTTCTTCTCGGCAATGCCGCCGCAGTTGACGATCTGCCCGACCTTCACGCCGTATTCCTCGAAACGATTGATAATCGTCAGCGCGCCAAACGCCGTCGCCTCAATGAGGGCACGGTAAATCTCCGCGGGCGTCGTATAGAGCGTCTGTCCGAGTAACAGGCCTGTGAGCCGCTGATCCACAAGGATGGTGCGGTTGCCATTGTTCCAGTCGAGCGCAAGCAGGCCGCTCTCGCCGGGCTTGAGCTTCGCCGCGCCAGCCGTGAGCGCCTCGTGCGAGCCGGCTTTGCCGAGCGGCTGGATGTAGTTGACGAACCAGTTGAAGATGTCGCCCACGGCTGACTGGCCCGCCTCGAGGCCATAGAAGCCCGGCAAGATCGAGCCGTTGACAATGCCGCAGAGGCCGGGGATGTCTGCGAGTTGCTGGCCGACGGGCACCACCATCATGTCGCAGGTGCTGGTGCCGATGATCTTCACCAGCGTGCCGGGCGCGATGCCGGAGCCGACGCCACCGAGATGCGCGTCGAACGCGCCGACCGCCACCGGAATACCCGAGGGCAGGCCAGTGCGCATGGTCCATTCGGCAGTGAGTTTGCCGACGGCGCGGTCAATCGTGTGCGCCTTCGCACAGAGCCGCGAGCGGAGCGCGCCGAGCTTCGGGTCGAGTTCGCCGAGGAACTCCGCGTCGGGATAGCCGCCCCACGTGTCGCTATACATCGCCTTGTGGCCGGCGGCGCAGACGCCGACGATCAGTTTGTCCGGCGCTTCGGTGCCGGTGAGCATCGCGGGAATCCAGTCTGCGCACTCGACCCACGTATGGGCGGCGTCGAACACCTCCGGCGCAGAGCGCAGGCAGTGGAGAATCTTGCTGAAGAACCATTCGCTCGAATAAGTGCCGCCGCACTTCGCCAAATACTGGGGGCGGATGCTCTTCGCCAGCGCGGTAATTTCAGCGGCCTCGATGACGCCGGTGTGGTCTTTCCAGAGCCATGCCATCGCAGCAGGGTTCTTGGCGAACTTCTTGTTGAACGCGAGTGGGATGCCCCTGGCATCCACGGGCAGCGGCGTGCTGCCGGTGGTGTCCACGCCGATGCCGATCACGTCGGCGGCCTTGAAACCGCGCACCGTCTTCTTCGCGAGCGCGAGCGCCTTCTTGATCGTGATCTCGGCGCCTTCGAGGTAATCGGCGGGATGCTGGCGGGCGAGATTCGGATCGCGGGCGAGGATGACGCCGTGGGTGCCGTGGGCGTATTCCCAGACGGCGGAGGCGACCTCCTTGCCATTGGCGGCATTGACGATGAGAGTGCGCACCGAGTTGGTGCCGTAGTCGAGTCCTATGGTGTATTGGGCGCTCATGGAGATGCTCCGTTCAGCTCTGGATGATCACTTTGACGACCTTGTCCTTGTAGGCCGTGTTCAACTGGAAAGCTTCGACGATGCGCTTCAGCGGGAAGCGATGGCTGACAAGACCGTGGAGGTCCACGCGACCCTGCTCGGCCAGCCGGATCGCGCGCGGGTAAACGTGCTTCATGCGCCGGCTCATGATGATGGTCAGCCCTTTGCGGCGCGCGTTGGAATGCTTCATCGAAAACTGATCGCCGCCCGGAATGCCGACGAGGACGAGCCGTCCGCCGAGCCGCGCCATTTCGGCCGCTTGTTCGACAGAATGATCCGCCCACGCGGCCTCGATGGCCACATCCACGCCGCGGCCATGCGTTTCCGCCATGACACGTTTGACCGGGTCCTCCTTCTTGCAATGAATCGGGATGCCGCCCCACTTCTGCGCGAGCTTGAGCCGCCACGGAAGATTGTCAGAGATGAAGACCGGATCGGCGCCGGCCAGCCGGGCAAGCTGAAGGATCAACAAGCCGATGGGGCCCGCTCCGATGATGGCAACGCTGTAGCCGACGCGTAACTTTGAGAAATCCACCGCGTGCATCGCAACACCGAGCGGCTCCAGCAACGCAGCGGCTTCGTCGTCGATGCTCTTCGGCACAGGGAAACAACTGCGCGCGGGCATCCGCATCCATTCGCAGAAACTGCCGCCATAGGGATAGTTCCCGCAAAATGCCAGCCGGCAGCAGAGATTCGGATGCCCGTGTTCGCAGGGCTCGCAATGATGGCACGGTTGTGCCGGGTCCACGGCCACGCGGGTTCCGGGTTTCAGCGGTTCGGCGCTTCCGTCCAGCGAAGCCGGCCCGACCGCCTCGACGATGGCGGAAAACTCATGTCCTAGAATCAACGACCCTTCAATCGCCGTGTCGCCGATCCGTGCGTCCAGGTAGGAGTGCAGGTCGCTGCCGCACATGCCCGTGCTGCGCACGCGCAGAAGCGTCTCCCCGCGTCCCGGCGGACCCGGATGCGGAACTCGTTCGACCCGCATATCGCGCGGGCCATACAGTCGCGCGGCGAGCATCGTTGCGGAAGTCTTGCGTACTCTGGTCACAGGATTACTCATGCAGGTAAACGTCCCAGCCCAGATACTTCGTCAATGCTTCCTTCACACCGGCGGCGATGTGGGTCGGGTTGACAGCAACGTGATGCTCGAAACCGTTCTCGCAAATGTGCGCGAGCAGCTTCTGGAAGTTCGGGATGCTCACCACACCGTAACCGCCGAAGGTCTTGAGCGGATCGTCAGTGAACTCGCCCTCGCCGACGTAGGCGCGGATTTTGCCGGAAGCGTCATCGGTGGTGCAACGCAGGTAGGTCAACGGGGCGGCCTTCACGCGGCCGACAACCGTGCCGTAGGTGTTCTCCTTGCCGACCGTGCCGGCGATGATCTCGTGCCAATCCATTTTCGGTTGGTCCTCACCCTGCTCTGCGAAAATGTCTTTCGGCAGATTGCTGCAATGGAAGACGACACCCTTGTCAGGATCGTCGGCATAGTTGTTGTTCCAGTCCACCAGCGCGCTGGGCCGGCCGCTGGCCTGGGCCATCGCATGCATCCCCACGCAGCCCATCACGTCCACCTCACATGCGCTGCTCACCAACATGTTGCTCATCATGCTCATGACCGTGCAGGGCACGACGCCAAAGAACTCCTCAATCGCCGTCCAGCACTGCATGGCAGTCGCGTTCAGGTGCGCGCGCTTCATCCATCCATCCACAGCGACAGCAAACTTGGCCATCTTCAGCAACGAGGCGGGCGGGATGCCTTCGGTGGCGACATATTGACTGATCCCGGCGAGCTTGGTTTTCACGGCGCGGTCGTTGTCGGCCATTTTGTTAACCCAGCTGAGCATCTCGTAGAGATCGAGCGTCTCAATGCTGATCCCCGCCTGTTCGAGCAATTTCTCGCTGTAGCGAACGGTGTTGAACGCCACGGGACGTGTGCCGAGCGAACCGATGCGCAGGCCGCGCAGCGCGCGCAACACCCGGCAGGTGACGGCGAAATCGGCGAGGTCCCGCGCGAAGCTCTCGCTCGCCGGACTGCACGTATGCAGGCGCGTGAGCGTGAACGGGATGCCGTATTGACGGAGGTTGTTGGTGACGGACATCTTGCCGCAGAAGCTGTCACGGCGGTTGCCCATGCGCATCTTGTCGGCGTCGTCAGCATACGCGTGGACCAGCACCGGCACGCGCAGGCCCGACCAGCGCAACGCGTTCGCGATGGCGCGCTCGTCGCCGAAGTTCGGCAGCGTGATAATGATGCCGTCAATCTTCTGTCGGTTGGCATCGAAGAGTTCGGCACAAAGCTTTGCCTCCTCAAAACTCTCGATGCTGCCGAAGCGCGTGGCCTTGACGCCGAGCGTGACTACCTTGAACCCGGCCTTCTGCAACACGTCAAGCATGACGCTCCGGCCTTTTTCACAAAGCTGGGCGGGAAAAAAGCCGCGGTTGCCGACGATGAGGCCGATGGTGACGGGTTTGATGGTGGCAGGTTTCATGACGTTTTCCTTGGTTGTTATTAAAGTCCGCGGCCACAATGAAATTGAAGCGCGGATGGTAGGGTTGAGTTTCGGGTTGAACAAGCGCAAATCACGACGCTTCCAACACAGCTTTCAATTGTGTCCTTATTTTCGGTATTCCGAGTCTCTTGTTGTACGCCCTGTGAATGGGGTGCGGATTATAGTTGACGACGACTCTGCGACAACGCCAGATTGCGTCTAACTTCAACCATTTTGCGTCATCAGCATGAGACCCTCACGGTTAACGATTTCCAGCCCACACGGAACGAGCGCCGCCTGCAAGCGCGGGCATCTTGCCCGCCCGTGCTTGGGCGAGTACATGAGAAGTGCACGATTTGCAGCATCGTGCTTGGCGGCCGCCTCCCTTGCACCTCGCATTCGCCGGCGGGCAGGATGCCCGCGCTCCCAGACGACGGACACATCTTCGTTAAAGGAATGACGCGATCACAATGCCCAGAATCCCCAAAGTCATCCTCCTGATCGAATCCTCCCGAGCCTCGGGGCGAAGCGTCTTGCGCGGCGTCGCCAAATACGCGCGCCATCATGGCCCCTGGGCGTTTTACTGGGAGCCACGCGGTCTTGAAACCGTCTGGCCGCGCCTCAAGAGACTCCGCGCTGATGGCATCATCCTGCGTGACGTCGAGAAAGTGAGCGATGTCATCCGCTGCGGCATTCCAACCATCGTCTTCGGTCACAGTAAACAGGCGGTGCCCGGCGTCGCCAACGTGACGACCGACTCACCACGCATCGGCACGATGGCCGCCGACCATTTACTGGACTGCGGTTTTCGCCACTTCGCCTATTGCGGGTTCGACGGCATCTCCTGGTCTGACATCCGCAGCCACAGTTTCGCCAAGCGCATCAACGCGGCTGGTTTTCAAGTCAGCTTCTTTCGCCAACGCCGCCGCACCGTTGCGCGTTCCGGCGATGGAGAAGAACAAGTCATGGCTGAATGGCTTCGGTCGTTACCGAAACCTCTCGGCCTCATGGCCTGTAACGACGATCGTGGCCAGCACGTCATTGAGGCGTGCAAACTCGCCGGATTGCGAGTGCCGGACGAGGTGGCCGTTATCGGTGTCGACAACGACGAATTGGTCTGCGAACTTTCCGACCCGCCGATGTCCAGCGTGGCAATCAACTTCGAGCGCGTCGGCTATGAGAGCGCGGAGTTGCTGGCAAGGCTCATGGCGGGCCAGCGCTCCGTCAGCAAGGTCATCACCGCCCGCGTTACCCATGTGGTTGCGCGGCAGTCCACGAACATCCTGGCCATTGACGGCGCGCACGTGGCGAAAGCGTTGCGATTCATTCGTCTCCACGGACGCGAAGCCATCCAAGTCACCGATGCTGTGGCAGCTTCCGGCATTTCTCGCCGAGTCCTGGAGAAACGGTTCCGCAAGCTTCTTGGTCGTTCCGTGCTGAGCGAAATTCGCCGAGTCCGCGTCGCTCAGATCTGCCGCCTGCTGGTCGAGACCAACCTCTCCGTCTCCCAAATCGCCGACTCCCTCGGCTACACGAGCATTGAGCACATCGCCCGTTACTTCCGCTCTGAGATGAACCTCAGTCCCCTTGCCTATCGCCGCCAGCACGGGCAGAAGTGAAAGCGGCGACAGCGGTGATCTACCTGGGACTGGACGCCCCAGGCGCGTTGGTTTCCGCAGGCGCGGGTTTCTTCTGGGACAGGGACGGGAAGAAGAACTTCGTGTAGAAGCCGATCATCTGGAGAACCTACGGCGTCAGCGGCAGCACGCGCGCACGCGCACGCGCTTCATCCACGACCACCAGCGCGCCGTGATCGAGTTCGCCCGCAAATTGCCGGAGAGCGCTCACGAGCACCTTTCGCAGTGCCTCTGGGGCCACATCCTGCGTGCGGACTTGCAGCACACTCGGCTTGCCGGCTTGCGAGAGCGCCAGCGCTGTGCCGAAATCAAGGTCGTGAGTCACTATCACATAACCTCGCTCGCTCGCCCACGTCATGATCTCGACATCCGTGGCGCGGGGATTGCCGACGGCAGACCAATGGGTTGCGCTCCAGCCTTCGGCCTCCAGCACCGGCACCCAGTCCGGTGAGAGATTCATGTCCACCAACAGCTTCATGCCGGTTGGAGGCTCAATTCCTGTTCTTCAGACCGCCACGCGGCGTAGGCAAGGGCGGCTGGAATGTCGTCAGCTTCAAGATAGGGATACAGCTTCAGAATCTCGGCCGCGGTGTGGCCGGCCGCCACCAGCCCGACCACAGTACCCACCGTGACACGCAGGCCACGGATGCACGGGCGACCACCCATCACCGCCGGATTCAATGTAATGCGTTCCAGAAACTTCATAACACCCGCATCCTACGCTGCTGCTGCCGCCGATGCAACCCGCCAAGCAAGGGCAGCGGCCAGCGATCAGCTTTCAACTATCAGCGGCAAAGCTGTGATTTACTTGGGACTGGATGCTGCCGGCGCGTTGGTTTCCACAAGCGCGGGTTTCTTCTGCGACAAGGACGGGAAGAAGAACTTCGTGTAAAAACCGATCATCTTCGTCTGATCCTGGCCATCGAAGAACTTCGCGGTCACCTTGCCCTCGGCGTGATCGGGCGGCTGGCGGGAGAGCAGTTTCGCCGGCACGCGGATGCCGCACAAGAGACGGCGCGCCTTGAATCCCAAACCACCGGTCGTGTACCACGAGAAGTGCGTCGGATTGACGTCGAAAGTGCTCTCGTAAAGCTTGACCTCTTTTTCGAATGAACCGACTCCCTGAACCCCGAGCCGAGTGATCTCACTCATCGTCAGCTTCACCCGCCCGGAACGTGCCATTTCCTTGCCGTCGTCGCCGAGCAATGTGAAACCGATGACGTAATCCGGAGCCTGGTATGACACAATCATCTGCGTCATCTGTGCCGCTGGCGTTGCGCTCTCGACGATCGGTGGCGGCGGGCCAGTCTGGGACGAATGCAGCACCCAGAAGATGCCAGCGAGCAAGGCGAATGCTGACAGCCCTACGACTCCCAATCCCACTCCCGGCATTCCCGACTTGCCTATCCGGCTCATGGCTGTATCGGCGAATGAAAGGCGATCATCGTCTCCTGCGCCTGCCTTGCCCGCAGGACGAACATGTGGTTTTGCGTTCGGAGACACCGTCAACTGCGCCGGAATTGCCCGGCCGCATTTCTTGCACGTCAGCGCTTTTCCTGCTCGGTTGTCGGGATATTCGTTCTCCGCCTGACATTTGGGACAATGTACGGTTGGCATAGCACCGAAAATTACGCGCGCTCCGGCTTATCGGCAACCTTTTTGATTGAAACAGCCATCATGAAGTTGAATCCAAAACCTCCCAGCGCGATGGCGACCACCGTCCAGTTGAGACACCCACGTTTCAACCAGCGATCTCACACTGTCAACCCCACCCCTTTTTGATTGTGGAAGCCGCGTTGCGCCGCTAGAGATACTCACAATGATGCGCGAATACGTTTTAAAACCTGCCGGGCACGTCCGGCCGTTGCAGATTGACTATGCAGCACAGCTCAATCCGCAGCAATTGGCCGCCGTGCAGGCACCGCCCGGCCCCGCGCTCGTCATCGCCGGCGCCGGCAGCGGCACGACGCGCACTCTAACCTATCGCGTCGCGTGGCGTATTGAGCAAGGGGTCCCCCCGGATCGTATCCTGTTGATGACGTTCACCAACAAGGCCGCGCGCGAAATGCTCCACCGTGTGGAACTGCTGCTAGGTGGCGACGTGGGCAGCCTCTGGGGTGGGACGTTTCATCACGTCGGCAATCGCGTTCTGCGCCGCCACGCCAGCCTTCTCGGATACCGCAACGATTTCACCATTCTCGACCGTGAGGACGCTGGCGACCTCGCTGGCGCGTGCATCGCGGACGCCAAGATCGACACGACCAAGGAGCGGTTCCCGAAGGGCGACGTGCTGGTGGAGTTGTTCAGCATGGCCGTCAACACCGAACGCCCCCTTGGCGACGTGCTGGCGGAACAGTATCCCCATTTCGAGCAGTTCAAGGAAACCATCGCCTCGCTTCAGGACCGCTACCACGAGCGAAAGCTCAAGATCAACGCGATGGATTATGACGACCTCCTCTTGAACTGGCTGCGCCTGATGCGCGAGTATTCCGACGTGCGCGATCTCTACCAGCAACGGTTCCAACATGTGCTCGTGGACGAATACCAGGACACGAACACCATCCAGGCAGAACTGATTGACCGCCTCGCCGCCAAGCATCACAACATCATGGTCGTTGGCGACGACAGCCAGAGCATCTTCTCGTGGCGCGGAGCGAACTTCCGCAACATCATCTCCTTTCCAGATCGTTACCCCGGCGCGCAAGTATACAAGATCGAAGCCAACTACCGCAGCGTGCCGCAGATCTTGCACGTCGCCAACGAAGCCATCCGCGCCAACGTTCAACAGTACCCGAAGACGCTGCAGGCCGTGCGGCGCAGCGGCGCGCGACCATGGCTGGTCGTTGCTGGCGACGACAACCAGCAGGCGCAATATGTCGGCCAGCGAATTCTGGAGCTGCGCGAGGAAGGCTACCGGCTCAACGATATCGCGGTGCTTTATCGCAGCCATTTCCACTGCATGGAAGTGCAGATGGAACTGAAGCGCCGCAACATCCCATTCCTTGTGACCAGCGGCTTGAGGTTCTTTGAGCAGGCGCACATCAAGGATACCGCCGCCTACATGCGATTTGCAGTCAACCCTGGCGATGAAATCGCGTTCAAGCGAATGACGCAATTGCTGCCGGGCATCGGCGGCAAGACAGCGGAGAAGCTCTGGGGCGCACACCTCGGCGGCAAACCTCTCGCCGCGCTCTCCGCCCACGTGCCGCAAAAGGCGAAGTCAGCGTGGGAACAGGCCGTTGCCACCATCACGGAACTGCGCCACGAGTCCGTCCGCAACCGGCCCGCTGAGATGATACGGCTCATCATAGAGTGTGGTTACGACGATTACCTGAAGTCGCAATACACCAACTACTCCGCCCGGTTGGAAGACCTTGCACAACTCCAGCTCTACGCACAGCCATTCCCCTCCACCGAACAGTTTCTCAGCGACCTGTCGCTCATGACCAACCTCGAAGTCGAGGACGAGACCGCGCCAACGCAGGAAGACGAGGAGTATCTGCGACTCAGCACTGTCCACCAAGCAAAGGGCCAGGAATGGGGCGCGGTGTTTGTCATCTCGCTGGCCGATGGCATGTTTCCATCCGGCAAGGCACTCGACAATGTCGAAGGCGAGGAAGAAGAGCGGCGGTTGTTCTACGTCGCCATCACGCGCGCGAAGGACGAACTCTACTTGAGTTACCCGCTGTTGCGGCGCACCAGCGGCGGCCAGGACGCGCTGCAAAGACCGTCGCGTTTCCTCGGCGAAATCCCCGCCGGCCTGCTGGAGACGCTCAGGCTGCGCGACAGTTTTGGGAGTTTCTGATGCGCTGGGGCGACCTGGATTCAACGACGAAGTCTGCGCTGGCACTCAGCGCCGCCCTGATCATCCTCGGCACGCTGGCAACGTCGCTGTCGTTTCAACTCCAGGAACGCTGGCCAATGATGGTGTTCCTGCTCGCGTTCTTCGGCGTCGCGCTTTTTCTCGGCGGGTTCAGCGCATGGCAGCGTTACCACGAGCCCAAGAACACCGACCTGGAATCCTTCAAACATCGCGCCATGTTCGGCCTCCAAAGCCGCGAGCGACGGGGCGTCCATAGCGGTTGGACCACGGCACGCGACGTCTGTCTGCTGGCGGTGATCGTGGCGATGGCGGCGTTCATGCTGCACAGCCTGTCCATCGGCGGCGACGCCTTTCGCGGCTATTCGGAACACGGACGGTACTTTGTGCGCCTGCACACAGCAGTGACCGAAGTGACAGCCGATCAGTGGTGCTTGAACTGGTGGTTTGGCGCAGTCCTTTTCACCCTGCTGCCATTGTCAGTGATCGTCACCACCATCGCCGTCTATCGCGAACGCCACGACCGGTTCAGATACGACGACATGGACGTCTGAGCCGTAATGCGTGATGGGGCTCGGTCAGCCGGGCTCTATCCCCCTATTTCACTACCGTCTGTCCACCGGGCGCAACCGGCACTGTTTCTCTCACCACGCCGGGAGGAAGTGCCCCACCCTGCTGTCCGCCAGTGCCGCCTCCCAACGCGATCGGCAGCGGCCCACCGGCAGGTTTGCCCATGTAGGGGGCGGCCGCGTTGTAGAGCGCCACTAACGCGCCCTGCGCGCGGTTCCACCGATCAATCACCGGCGGTGGCGCCTGAAGCTGGGGAAACGTCATGTCCACGTTGATCCATGCGTCGAGGAGAGTCTCGCTGCAGAACCGCAACCAGTCCGGACGCGGCCAGCGCGCCGATATCGTCGCCTCGGCATATTTCTTCGCAGCGTCGCGCAGGGTGCGAATCGCAGCGAGCGAACGTCCTTGCTGCGAGTCGCGGACCGAAACGCGCTTGGCCTCGTTCAGGAAGAACTCGCAACTGCGCGCCGCCTCGGTCGCAACCCCACGCAGACCGGCCAGCACCTGCGGCGGCACTGGTGGCGGCTGAGGACCTTGAGCAGCCGCACCCACAACACATCCTGCCAGGATCATCATCGAAACAAAGCGTTGAGAAATATTCATGGTCAATCCTTATGAGTCAGAAATCTGCCGTTGCCCAAAAACATAGCGCGCCCACTGCGTGAAGCAACACTCAAAGTTTTGCGGATATTCCGAACCTGCCCGTCTTCAGGCGGCAAAAGACCGAAGACGTGTGACGATCTTCGGCATCACGTTCACCACAGCGTCCACATCGGCTTCAGTGGTGGCGGCGCCAAGCGAGAAACGAACAGCGGCGTTGGCCATCTCCGGGCCCAGCCCCATCGCCAGCAACACTGAAGACGGCTTGAACGAGCCCACGGCGCAAGCGGAACCGCTGGAGACCGCAATGCCCTCGAGATCAAGCGACATGAGCAACGCGTCGCTCTTGCAGCCAGCGAAGCTGACGTTGAGGGTGTTTGCGACGCGTCGATCGGCAGGACCATTGCGGTGAACGCGCTCGATGCCCGTGCTCAACCCCTGCCACAACCGCTCTGTCAACGCGCGCAGCCGGACGTCTTCGCTCTCACCCTTTGCCGTTGTGATCTCGGTCGCACGCACGAAGCCCGCGATGCCAGCCATGTTCTCTGTGCCTGCACGATGGTCGTTCTCGTGACTGCCGCCGTGGATCAACGACTCGATTTTCGTTCGCGGCCGAATCCATAACGCGCCAACGCCTTTCGGGCCGTAGATCTTGTGACTACTGACGCTCAACAGGTCCACCGGAACATCGCTGACTCCCACAGGGACCTTGCCCAACGCCTGCACGGCGTCGGTATGGAACAACACACCGCGTTCGCGGCAAATCGCACCGATTTCGCGCACGGGTTGAAGCGCGCCGGTCTCGTTGTTCGCCCACATCACGCTGACCAGCGCGGTGTCGCTGCGAATGGCACGACGCACGTCGTCCGGGTTGACCACGCCGTCACCATCCACCGGCAACACGGTAAGCTCGACACCTTCGTGTCCCCGCAAGTGTTCGCAAGAATGCAACACCGCGTGGTGTTCCACCGCCGACGTGATCACGTGCCGGGCCTTCCCAGTTCGAGCGCGAACCACGCCGAACACTGCGTAGTTGTCCGCTTCCGTGCCGCTGCCAGTGAAGACAATCTCGCCAGGTTTCGCACCCAGCAGTTTTGCCAGCCGTTCCCGTGCGTTGTCGAGCGCCGTGCGCGCCTCGCGTCCCAGGAAGTGGATGCTCGAGGGGTTGCCGGAGTTCGCTTCCAAGAACGGCAGCATGGCCTTCAACGCCTCGGGGTGCACCGGCGTGGTGGCGGTG
>CAZGGF010000500.1:0-2496 GCA_964524715.1 uncultured Verrucomicrobiota bacterium
TTTCGCGGTTGGCGCGCACGACCATCGCCATTGCGTTCCAGCGCAGGATGCTCTTGATGCGCCGCTCGATCTTCCGGCTGCCGGGGTAGGGCGGCTGCGCGCTGACGGGAATGCTGTTGATATAAGGCGTCTCCGAGGTCACCGGCAGAGTCACGCCGGCCTTCTGGGCGCGGATTTGGAGCGCATGCAGCAAATGGCGCGTTCGCTCCGGCCCGCGCGTGACCAGCACGTCGTCCAGCGCTTCCAGCCAGTCTCGCGTCTCCAAAGCCTCGGCGGCGTTCTCATTTGATAACGGTTCGTTCGTATTATCCATGTCGTGTATCCCCCCGGCCTGCGGGGCGGTATGGTGCCTTCTTGTGTCCGAATGAAACCTACTTAACAACGTAACAGGCTGGCGCGCAAGTCCGGCCAGTGGAACTGAATTGATAAATCGCTGCTCTCATTGTTGCCAATTGCGGAAAAATGGATAGAGTTCGCGCAATCACAACGGTGGAGGCATGTGATAAGGAGCCTTCGACACCCGAGGAGATAACATGGAAAACGTTGCCAAACTGGAGATTGACGGGAAGACCTGTTCGCTGCCGATCGTGGTTGGGTCGGAGGGGGAGCGGGGCATTGACATCAGCTCGCTGCGCAAGGCCACAGGTTGCGTGACGCTGGACGAAGGCTATGGCAGTACCGGGGCATGCAGGAGCGATATCACGTTCATTGACGGCGAGAAAGGCATCCTGCGTTATCGCGGCATTCCTATTGAGGAACTGGCGGAGAAATCATCGTTCATCGAGACGGCTTTCCTGCTGATCTATGGACATCTGCCCAATCACAAGGAACTGCGGCGGTTCTCCGATTTGCTGACGCAGAACGAGATGCTGCACGAAGACCTGAAGTTCCACTTCGAGGGATTTCCGGCTCATGCGCATCCGATGGCGATCCTTTCGGCCATGATCAACGCGACCAGTTGCTTCGTCCCGGGCGTGCTGGATGCGTATGATCCGAAGGCGTTCGAGTCGCAGGCGGCGCGGTTGCTGGCGAAGGTGCGCACGATCGCTGCGTTCGCATATCGCAAGTCGCATGGATTGCCGATCATGTATCCCAAGCCGGTGTTCAAGTACACGGCGAATTTCCTGCACATGATGTTCTCGGAGCCCTACCAGGAATATGACTTGAAACCGGAGGTGGTGCGCGCGCTCGACTTGATTTTCCTGCTGCACGCGGATCACGAACAGAACTGCTCGACCGCAACGGTGCGTATGATTGCGTCCAGCCAGGCCAACATTTTCGCCTGCGCGGCGGGCGGCGTGTGCGCGCTGTGGGGGCCGCTGCACGGCGGCGCCAACCAGGCGGTGATCGAGATGCTGGAATCGATTCATCGCGAGGGAGACGATGGTTCGAAGTTCATCGCTGCCGCGAAGGATAAGAAGAGCGGCAAGCGGCTGATGGGATTTGGCCATCGCGTTTACAAGAACTACGACCCACGCGCGAAGATCATCAAGGCGCAATGCGACAGCGTGCTGGCATCGCTCAAGATCAGCGATCCGCTGCTGGACATTGCCAAGAAGTTGGAAGAGACGGCGATGCACGATTCGTATTTCGTCGAGCGCAAACTCTATCCAAACGTGGACTTCTACAGTGGCATCATCATGCGTGCGATCGGCATCCCGTTGGAGATGTTCACGGTGATCTTTGCCATCGGCCGCATGCCGGGCTGGATCGCCAACTACAAGGAAGTGATGGATGCGCCCAATGGTCGCATCAGCCGGCCACGCCAGATTTACACCGGCCCCACCAAGCGGGCTTACACCCCGATGAGCCAGCGCGGACAGGAATAGCGCGGACGTGTTTTGGGTTCCTGTCAGGCGTTGTCGGCTTAATCCTCGGGGCGTTCTGAGGACGGAACCGGCTGTCCTGTCTTTCGCCTGGCAGAAGTGTACCCTGAAGGAATTTATCCGCGGTGCGACGGTTTTCTCAAACGCCGCCCGATGGTGAGCGATGCCACGATCGCCACTGCGAGGGTTGCGGCGATGAAACCAAGCGAAATCGGCGTGGGTATCTTGATCCAATGCACGATCAGCATCTTGATGCCGACGTAGGTCAGGATCACCGCCAGCGCCTGCTGGAGGTAAACGAATAGAGTCATCGCTCCAGCCAGCAGGAAGTACAACGAACGAAGGCCCATCACGGCGCAGATGTTCGACGTGAAGATGATGAACGGGTTCAGCGTGATCGCGAACACCGCCGGGATCGAGTCCACCGCAAATACCAGATCGGTGATATTCACCACCACGAACACAAGGAACAACGGGGTCGCCATCAGCCGGCCGTTCTGCCGCACGAAAAACTTCGGGCCAACCCATCCCGGTGTAAATGGCAGCCAGCGCCGGCAGAGTTTCACCAGGGGATTCTTGTCGGGATGCACCTCTATTTCCTCGTGGCGGAACATTTTCAGGCCCGTGAATACCAGGAACGCGCCGAACAGGTACAAGACCCATCCAAACT
>CAZGGF010000501.1:0-1707 GCA_964524715.1 uncultured Verrucomicrobiota bacterium
CCTTCAAAGGGATGTTCGGCGTGAAAGACTGAGCATGAAACTCACTGTAAACGCCCTGGCGCGAATGATGGACTTCAGCGCCGTTCGCACCGAGGTGGACGAGACGGAAATCCGCGAGCTTGTTCGCGAAGCCACCCGCCGCCACTGCATCTGCGTTTTCCCAATGCCGTGCTACGTGCCGCTCGTCAAACAACTTCTCGCCGGCAATCCCGATGTGGGCATCGGCGGCGTGGTGGGCTTTCCATCTGGCGCTGTCTCGACCGCGACCAAGGTCGCCGAAGCGCGCCAACTTCTCGCTGAAGGCGCGACGGAACTCGACATGGTCATCAATGTCGGCATGTTGCGCTCCGGCCGGCACGACTACGTAGCCGGCGACATTCGCGCCGTGGTCGAAACCGCCGCTGGCACACCGGTGAAGGTCATTCTCGAAGTCCATCATCTCTCCGACGACCAAATCTGCCGTGGCAGCGAACTCTGTGTTCAGGCCGGCGCGGCGTTCGTGAAGACCGCCACCGGCTGGACGCCCACCGGCGCGACGACCCACAACGTCTCCTTGATCAAACGCACCATCGGCAACGCCGCAGCGATCAAAGCCGCCGGAGGCGTGCGCGACCTGAAGACGGTACTGGAGCTTTACGCCTGCGGCGCGACGCGTTTTGGCGTGAGCCACGTGGCGGGCGGGAGAATTCTCGACGAGTGCGCGACGCAGGAATCGTGAAACGCAACATCATCATCGCTTACGACCTCGGCACCGGCGGCAACAAGGCGTCGCTCTACGACGTGGACGGCAACTGTCTCGCGGCGGTATTCGTTCCCTACCACACCAGCTATCCGCAGCCGTCCTGGCACGAGCAACAGCCCGGCGACTGGTGGCACGCCGTCGTCGAGAGCACGCGAAAGCTTCTGGCCACCGGCTGCGCCAACGCGAACGACATCGAATGTCTCGCGCTCTCCGGCCACAGCCTCGGCTGCGTTCCACTCGCCGCGGATGGCGCGTTGCTGCGCCAGAGCACCCCGATCTGGTCCGACAAGCGCCCGGAAACGCAGGCGCGCCGTTTCTTCGAAAAGGTGGACGAACACCGCTGGTACCGGATCACCGGCAACGGTTTCCCGGCAGCGCACTACACCCTCTTCAAGATGATGTGGTATCGCGACGAGGAACCGGCGATGTTCCGCCGCATCCACAAGGTCATTGGCACTAAGGACTACATCAACTTCAAGCTCACCGGACGCATCGCCACCGATTTCTCCTATGCGTCCGGCAGCGGCGTGTATGACCTGCTCGGCTGGCGTTACTCCGACGAACTCGTCGCCGCCAGCGGCCTCGACCGCGCGTTGCTGCCCGACATCGTCCCCTCCACGGAGATCCTCGGCACGCTCACGCCGGAATCCGCGCGCGAACTCGGTCTGCCGGCGTCGGTAAAGGTTGCTTGTGGCGGTGTGGACAACTCCTGCATGGCCCTCGGAGCGCGCAACATCACCGAAGGCAGCGTCTATGCCTCGCTCGGCTCGTCGGCGTGGATCGCCGTGACCTCGACCAAGCCATTGCTCGACGACCGCGCAAGACCCTACGTTTTCACGCACGTCATTCCCGGCATGTTCAACTCGGCTGTCGCCATCTTCTCCTCCGGCACGTCGTTCCGCTGGGTGCGCGACCAGCTCTGCGCGAACCTGGTTGAACAGGCCCGGCAACAAGGCGCGGACGTC
>CAZGGF010000502.1:0-64526 GCA_964524715.1 uncultured Verrucomicrobiota bacterium
TCTTGTTGCGCTGGAACTGTGGATCCCAGTTGCTCGCGTCCTGGCGGAACTTCAGCCCACGTTGCTTGGCGTAGCCGAGCACCTCGGTTTTCCACACGTCCAACAAAGGCCGCGCAACCGTAATCATCCCCAGCCGGTTGGACGCACGAATCGCCGCCAGCCCCCGCGTGCCCGCGCCGCGCAGCAATCGCTGAAACAGCGTTTCCACCTGATCGTCAGCGGTATGTCCCAACGCCAGTCTCGCCAGCCCCAGCACCCGGGCGGTCTCTTGATAGAAACCGTGGCGCAGCCGGCGAGCGGCATCCTCGATGGAATACCCGTGCTCAGCAGCAAACGCCCGCACGTCGCCTTTTCCCGAGGTGAACGCCAGTCGGTAGCCGGCGGCCAGTTCGCGCACAAACGCCTCATCCGCATCGGCGTCGACGCCGCGCAGTTGATGGTTGAAGTGAACAACGTGCAGCATCCAACCAAACTCCGGCGCAAGCGCCGCCAGCACATCCAGCAACACCACCGAGTCCGGCCCGCCCGACACGCCAACAAGCAGACGCTCGCCGCGCGCGAGCAACTGTCTCTCCAGGATTGTTTGGCGCACACTTTCCAGCATGGTATTTCGAGCAAGCGCAGTGTAACCGCGCGCCAGCCCCACCGCCAGCGCCAAGCAGTCTCAAGAAACACTTGCGCCCGCGGTGTTGCAACGCCATTGTTGCCACGGTCATCATGAAAGCGTGTTGGCAGTCTTCACTTTACCTGTTTGTCTGGCTCGCCGTTGTTTCCACTGCCAGCGCCTCCGACGTTTCCATTCGGCGCGAAGGGGACACCCATCATGTGATCGCAGCCCGGTATGAAGCCGTCATTGGCGACGACGGATGCCTCACCAACCTGCTCATCGGTGGCTTGGAGTATTTCAAGGCCGACGTCGGCTCTTCGCGCGGCAGTTATTTCCACCAAGGCGAACCGCTGAAGCTGACGAAGATTGAGCAAATCGCCGAGAACGTGCTTGCAGCCAGAAATGATCGCGCCTCGATCCGTTATGAGTTTACCGCCGAATCGATGGTGTGGTCGGTGGAGAACAACACATCAGAACCGATGAAGTTCTTCATCGTCTTCAATCCGGAGGTCAGCGCCGACAAGGGTGAAGTTCGCGGCACGGTATTGGCCCTGGAAGGCCCCAAGTCCGTCTGGTTCCGGGATAAGACGCGGCTGGAGATTGACGGTGGCACGAGGTTCTGGGGCCCATGGCGGGGTTGCATGATGTGGGACGCGGCATTGAATCCGCGGGAAAAACGGCAGATTACATTCAAGATCGGCACAGCTTCTGAAGCAGAAGCCATCAAGATGGGTGTGGCAACACCGGTGGTCGAGGAGGTCGAACAGGACCTGGTATTATTGTCACCCAAGAACTTTCAGGTTTTCCAGCGTCAGTCACGATTCCGTGGACGCATCATCGTCAGCGGCCGGATCAAACCCGAATGTGACACTGTCGAGGTGCGGCTCAGCGGCAAATCCCTGGAAGGGAAATGGCTGCCAGACCTGTGGCAACCGGTGCCAATGGAAAAACAGACACGGAGTTTTTACCTGGAAATGCCGGCGCCCGCCGGTGGCTGGTACGACTTCCAAATCCGCGCGCTCAAGGAGAATCAGCCGGTGGCCAAAGGCGGCGTGGACAAGGTCGGCATCGGTGAAGTCTTCGTCGGCGCGGGCCAGTCCAACGTCACCAACAGCGGCGAGGAACGCACAACGCCAACGTCCGGGATGGTTTCTTCGTTCAGCGGCCGCCACTGGCAACTGGCGGACGATCCACAGTTGGGAGTGCATGACAAAACGCAGCGCGGCAGTTTCTGGCCAACGTTCGGCGATGCGATGTATGCCAGGTTTCGCGTGCCCATTGGCGTGGCTGTAACCGGCCACGGCGGCACGAGCGTCTTCGCATGGAAGCCCGGCGGTGAACTGCACAACTGGATGATGACGCGCATCCTCCAACTGGGGCCCAACGGTTTCCGCGCCCTGCTCTGGCACCAGGGCGAAGCCGATGTCGGCGGCAAACCAGAGGATTACGCACAAAACCTGACCGAGATCATCCACGCCTCAACCGACGCCGCCGGCTGGCAGTTCCCGTGGTTCGTTGCGCATGTCTCCTATCTCAGCCCCGAACGGCCGTTCTCCGAAACGACCCGCTCGGCGCAGAAGAAGCTTTGGGACCGTGGCATTGCACTCCAGGGCCCTGACACCGACACGCTCACCAGCAGCTACCGCGACACCGGGGGCAGAGGCATCCACCTCAACCGCAAAGGCACCGTCGCGCACGGCAAAATGTGGGCTGAAAAAGTCGGCGACTATCTCTACAAAGTGCTGGCACAGGAAATCAAATGAAACTCCATATCATCACCGCAATGCTCGTGTTCGCCCTGGTTGGCGCAGAAGCCGCCGACGCAAAGAAATCCGCTCCCGCAAAACCCAAGAAGGCCATTCCAGCCTTCGCTCCCATCACCGACGATCCGAAACTGCCGCGTGTGCTGCTCATCGGCGACTCGATCTCCATCGGCTACACTTTGCCCGTGCGCGAACTGCTCAAAGGCAAGGCCAACCTCCACCGCATCCCCACCAACGGCGGCCCAACGATCAATGGCTTGAAGCAACTCAAGAGCTGGATAGGCACCGGCAAGTGGGACGTGATCCATTTCAACTGGGGCCTGCACGATCTCAAGTCCATGGACGACGGCAAGCAACAGGTGCCGCTGGCCGACTACGAGAAAAACCTTCGCGAACTGGTCACGCAACTCAAAGCCACCGGCGCAAAGTTGATCTGGTGCGCCACCACGCCGGTGCCCGACGCCGAATTGAAACCGCCGCGCAAAAACGTCGACGTGATCGCCTATAACGCCGCCGCAAAGAAGATCATGAACGAGAACGGCGTTGCGATTGACGACCTCTACGCGTTCGCCCTGCCGCAACTGTCAGCAATCCAGCGCCCAGCCAACGTCCATTTCACGGACGACGGCTCGAAGGTGCTTGCCAAACAGGTTGTTGCCAGCATCGAGGCCGCATTGCCCAAACCGTGAGCGGATCTGGAGATAACCCATGAAGAACCGCCGCCCTGCCCGTGTCGCCACCCTCTTTGCCGCACTGGCGTTCCTTTGCACCACCGCCTTACCTGCGGCGGACACCGCCATCAAGAGCGGCCAGAAACTTGCCTTCCTCGGCGACTCCATCACCGCCGCCGGATGGGGAAATCCCGGCGGTTATTCGAAGCTTGTCATCGCCGGGTTTGCTGCCAACGGAATGAAGATCGAAGGCATAGGCGCGGGCATCAGCGGACACAAGTCCAACCAGATGCTCGAACGCCTCGACCGCGACGTGCTCGGCAAAAAGCCCGATTGGATGACGCTGAGTTGCGGCGTCAACGATGTCTGGCACGGAGACAAGGGCGTGCCGCTCGACGACACCCAGGCTGCCGCCGGCAAATACGAACTGCGGCCGGGCGAACCCACCAAGGGCACCTACAAGGCCAATATCACCGCCATCGTGAACAAGGCCCAGGCCGCTGGCGTCAAAGTCATGATCCTCACCGCCACCGTCATCAGCGAGGAACTCGACAACGACAACAACAAGAAGCTCGCCCCCTACAACAACTTCCTGCGCGCGCTTGCGAAGGAGAAGAAGTGTCTGCTCGCCGACCTCAATGCAGTGTTCCAACAGCAAATCAAGGCAGGCGGCACTGGCAAACCGGGCCGCATGCTCACCAGCGACGGTGTCCACATGCATCCCGACGGCGACCAGTTGATGGCATCCACCATCCTGCGCGTCTTCGGTTTCGACAACGCGCAGATCGCCAAGGCACGTGAGGCATGGCTTGACCTTCCCGGTGGCGCAAATCTGCGCGTGAACTTCGACGCCAAAAACCGCAAGCGGCTCACCGCCAACGCCAACGTCAGCCTCCGCGAGCGCCCAAAACTTCAAGCCGCCGCTGACACAAAGAAACAGTCCGTGGATCAGATGCTGCGCGCCATCTATGCCGAGGAGGTCAAACGCCTTTTGAAACCGTCCGGAGAGTTTGACTCCGTTGACGCCATCTTCGCAGCAAAGAAGGAAAGAGAAGTCCAGACCGCGCTCCAGCAGAAATTCGACAAACGCGTGGATGCGCTGCTCGGCCGCTGAGTGTCGTCCCAATCGGAACGCCGCTCACTCCTTCGCGCGCCGCCATGCGGCCACGAACATCCCGTTGCCACCCGTGTCCTGTGGCCACAGCCAGAGCTGCGGTGCCGGCGGTGCCGACGGTTGGAATGGATTCGCCAAAAGCAGCGGCGCAAACTCCGGGTGGTTGTTGGAAAACGACTCTGCTACCACGATTGTTTCCGGCCGCGTCAGCGTGCACACAGAATAGATGAGCCGGCCGCCGGGCTTCACCGCGGGCGCGACGTTTGCCAGCAACCGCTTTTGCACCTCCGCCAACTCGCGCACATCCTCCGGCGTCGTCGTCCAACGCGCGTGCGGATTCCGCTGCCACGTGCCCGTACCGCTGCACGGCGCGTCCACCAGCACGCCGTCAAACTTCGTCCGCGTCGGCAACCGTTCGCCGCCATCCCACAACGCCGCGCGATAGTTGAAACACTTCGCCCGCGCCGTGCGCAGCTTCAGCTTCTTCAGCCGCCATGCCGCGCGATCACTGGCCCAGATGAGACCCTTGTTCTGCATCAAGTCGGAAAGATGCAACGTCTTGCCACCTTCACCGGCGCAGGTGTCCCACCACGTCTCGCCCGGCTTCGGACCGCACATCAACCCGACGGCTTGTGAGGCGATGTCCTGAATTTCAAACGCGCCTTCGTGAAACTCCGCCGTTTGAAACAAATCCCTCGTCCCATCATAGAGCAACGCGTCCGGCAGCGTGAACTGTCCCGTCGTCGCTGCCTCGGTCTGCGCATGAACAGCGCCCGCGCCAAGCCGTTTCGCCAGCTTCTCGCCCTGTCCGAGCCGCGCCCGCAGCCAAAGCACCGGCTCATCCTGGATGGCCGCGGCCCACTCCGGCGTAACATCCATCTCCTCTCGCGCCCACGCAGGCACCGCGTGCGCCAGCAGTTCGTCGCTGAAGAACCGTTCTGGCGCATCGGCGAAACGCCGTGCCATTTCCATTGCCCGCTCCACTTGTTCCCCAATCGGCAGCGTCTGGTCCAACCAGCCGAACCAGCGATAATAGACAAACACCGCGCGACTGACCTCGCGCGATTCAGCGTCCGTCAGTCCACCCGCCGTCCGCAACGTCGCTCGAAGCACGTCGTCTGCGGGCTTGGTGCGGCTCGCCCCTGCGATGACCCGGGCCACGAGGTCCGGCAAATGATGATGTGGTGTGCGTTGTTTCACAGTCTCAAATTTCCCTCCATTGAACGTTGAAACGCGCTGCTCCCACAATCCGAAAATCACTGTTTCGAAAACTATATCTTTCTTGTTGTTCTCCCCTTCGCGCGGCATAGTCATCCACACAAGTCCACGGAGGAAATCATGAACCGAGTCAGCCTCTCTGCTTTCATCATCGCAATATTCCTATCCAAACTGTCGGCGGGTGAAGCTGTATCAGCAGATACATTTGCCCAAGGAGTGGCCGCTTTGCCGGCTGAGAAGCAAATCGCTCGTGTGATGACAAAGCTCAAGCACATCAACCCCGGGCTAACGAGCACGGAGACTCACCGCATTGATAACGGCCAAGTAACAGAGTTCATACTATCTCCCAGTTCGGAACTGAGAGATATTTCGCCGATAGGTGCTTTGGTGCATTTGAAGGTGCTTGTTATTGGACATGGTCGCACGAGTGACATTTCACCCCTTAAGGGACTGAAACTGGAGAGATTGACTCTCTGGCTGAATCCAGTCAGCGACCTTTCGCCGTTGGCGGGAATGCCGATTGAGTGGTTTAATTGCGCGTCCACCAAGGTTCGGGACTTGTCGCCTCTGAAGGGCATGCCGATCAAGGAGTTGTATTGCGACAAGACCGAGATCACCGATTTCTCCCCTCTGGAAGGAATGCAGCTGCGCATTCTTCGGTGTGACGCCAACGCGGCAAAGCAGAATGCAAGGGTGCTACAGTCCATTTCTTCGTTACAGACCATCAACGGTCAACCCGCGAACGAGTTCTGGAAAGGAGCAAACGTCTCAATAGCAAGTACCGCCACCGCAGCACCCACTCCGCCCAGAGTGGCAGAGAAAACTGACATGACAACGCAGAAAGACGCCCGGAAGTTTGCGCGCAACCAAAGCAGCATCAAGGGCCTCTACGTCGTCCGCACTGAGGCCGGGCTGCGCGTGGGCGGCGCGCAGGACATTATCGCCACCGCCGAGCGCGTCAGCAGTGACCGCGAGACGATCTGCGACTTCGTCAGCGATGTGGCCAAGGACACCCAGATCTCGATGGAGGAGGCGGAACGGTTGCTCAAGGTTCGCCATCCGATCTGGCAGGCGGGCTACAAGATTCGATTCAGCTACTCCCACAAATACACCAAGCAGGCAGGCGGCTCGGCGGGCGGCGCATTCTCGGTGCTGCTGCTGTCGTTGCTGGACGGCGTGCAGATCGATCCCGGCTTCGCCATGACCGGAGATGTGACCGTGGACGGCAAGATTCGCGAAGTGGGCGCGGTGGCCGAGAAACTGCGCGGCGCGTTGCTGGACAAGTGCCGGGTCGTCGCCATCCCGGAAGCAAATGAGGAGAACCTCAACGATCTGGCTGTCCTCTACTCCCCCGCGATGCTCTGGAGCATGCAAATCCTCTCCATCGCGACGCTGGACGATGCGGCCGCGGTGGCTCGCACGGACCGCGCGCCCAATCTGGCCAAGGCGATGGAGTTGTTCGGGCAGGTGCAACGGTCGCTGCCCGCGAATGCGACTGTGTATGCGCTTCGCAACCCGGCGATCGTCCAGACACTGCGGCAGGTGTTGCAGCTTGCGCCAAATCATTCGTCGGCGGAATACATGCTGAGGGTGGCGAACAATCAGTTGCCGGCGACGCTGAGTCTGGGCGGGTCGCTGGATGAACTTTGGGCGGCGCCGGGGCCGTTGCTGGGGTTCCTGTTCTCGGACTACAAGGAGCCGGAGAAGTCGAAGCGGTATTATTTCGACAAGGTGCCGAGCGGGGCGTTCAAAGCGGCGATGGACCGGCTGAACTGGCTGCAGTTCCGGCTGCATCCGAAGACGCGGGAACTGAAGACGGCAATGGTTGATTACATGCTGAGTCTGGATCAACTGCACCGGCAGTCGGCGTTTTCCTCGGGGACGTTGAAGCTGCACTTGGCAAAGCGTGACAGGGTGTTGAGTGAAGCCCACCTGCTGGGCACGGACCGCAAGACGCTCGAAGAGATGATGCACTAACGCAGGCGGGCCAGGTTCTGAATGTAGGAGGGACCTTGGCGCCTCGACTTCGCACAGCCGGTCCAGCAACTTCACCATTGCCATCGAGGCACTGAAGCCCTTCTCACATCCCCAGCAAACCCAAACTGGCGCGACACTTCGAATCGCGCGGCTCCATTAAACCGCATTGCGCGTCGGGAATAACACTGGTAGTATTCCGGATGTTGGCCGCCGGCCAACACAACAGGAGACGTTGCATGAAAGCATCGGCAGCAACAGCGTGGGTCGCGGCGGTGGCGCTCTTGTGGGCGTTCACGCGTCCGGCCGTGGGTGGGTGAGGAGTAGACCCCAACGCCGTGGGGCGGATTCGCAGTCCGTTCCAAGGCGAGGTGGTCAGTGTGACCGCCACCAGTGTCATCGTAAAATCCGCCAGGGGAACAGCCGGCAGAACCAGTGGGCGCACCGTTAACTTCACGATCAAGCCCGAAGCGCAAGTCACGCGCGATGGCAAGACGTGCGAGTTGAAGGACCTGAAAAAGGGCGACGCCGTATACGTGATCTTCACGACCAAGCCGGGCAGTTCCCTGCCCCGCGTGACGCAAGTCAGCGTCGGCAAGAACGAATAACACGGGACCGTCGCCTACGCCTTGGCCATCAACTGCCGTAGTACGAACGGCAGGATGCCGCCGTGGCGGTAATAGTCCACCTCAATGGGTGTGTCGATCCGCAACGTCACCAGCACGCGTTCAGTCTGGCCGCCAGCGCGCTTGATTTCCAACATCAGGTCCTGTCGCGGTTTGATGGTATCGTTGAGGCCCAGGATGGAAAACGTCTCGGTGCCGTCGAGCTTGAGTGTCTGCACGCTGGCCCCCTCCTTGAACTGGCACGGCAGTACGCCCATGCCGACGAGGTTGCTGCGGTGAATGCGCTCGAAGCTGGTGGCAATGACGGCGCGCACACCGAGGAGCTGAGTACCTTTCGCGGCCCAGTCGCGCGAACTGCCAGTGCCGTATTCCGCGCCAGCAAGGATCACGAGAGGCACACCCGCCTGCTGGTATTTCATCGCCGCGTCGTAAATGGGCATCACCTCACCGTCAGGCTGGTGTTTGGTGACGCCACCCTCGACACCAGGAACCATCAGGTTCTTGATGCGCACGTTGGCGAAGGTGCCACGTGTCATGACGCGGTCGTTGCCGCGACGCGACCCGTAGCTGTTGAAATCCCCGGGGGCAACGCCGTTGGCGACGAGATACTGTCCGGCGGGCGAGGTCTTCTTGATCGAGCCGGCGGGCGAAATATGGTCCGTGGTCACCGAGTCGCCAAAGATGCCGAGAGCGCGCGCATCACGGATTTCCGCGATGTTGCCGGGCTTCATCGAGAAGTTCGCGAAGAACGGCGGCTCCTGAATGTAGGTGCTCTTCGTGTCCCACTGATAGACATGCCCCACCGACGATGGAATCTCGTTCCACTTCGGGTTCTGCGAGGCGAAATCCCTGTAGAGCTGGCGGAACGTCTGAGCGCTCAGCGCCGAATGCATCAGGGCGTTGATTTCAGCCAGCGTCGGCCAGATGTCGCGCAGAAACACGTCGCGGCCATCGCGGCCCTTGCCGATCGGCTCGCGCGTCAAATCCACGTCCACGCGGCCGGCGAGTGCGAATGCGATCACCAGCGGCGGCGACATCAGGAAGTTGGCCTTGATGTTCTGGTGAATGCGCGCCTCGAAGTTACGGTTGCCGGAAAGCACGCTGGCGGCAACGAGGTCGTTCTTGACGACGGCCTCCTCGACCGCCGGCGCGAGCGGGCCGGAATTGCCGATGCAAGTCGCGCAGCCGTAACCGACGAGATTGAAGCCGAGTTGGTTGAGATACGATTGCAGACCGGCGCGCTCCAGATAGTCGGAGACAACGCGCGAGCCGGGCGCAAGCGAGGTTTTGACGCCGGGATTGACGCGCAGACCGCGTTCGACGGCCTTCTTCGCGAGGAGGCCGGCGGCCAGCATGACGCCCGGGTTGCTGGTATTGGTGCAACTGGTAATGGAAGCGATGAGCACGCTGCCGTGGCCGATTTCCGCATCGGAGTCATCAAACGCCCACGTCGGCAGTTCCTTCGCCTCGCCCGGGGCGGGATGCTGGTCGCGCATCTCCGACTCGCTCGCTCCCGCGATATTGATGTGGCCGTAGGAGTGATCGAAAGCGCCCGGACCGGACCGGGTACCTTTGACTTGGAAGCGTTGCTGCAACTCGGCGGCGGACTTGCCGTAGCCGCCCTCGGCCACCGGTTTTTTGAGGAGGCTGGCAAACGTGTCCTTCAACGCCGGCAATTCGATGCGGTCCTGCGGTCGCCTCGGTCCGGCAACGCTCGGCTGCACCTCGGCGAGATTGAGTTCGAGGTCCACGCTGTAGTTGATGTCGCCCTTGCGCGGGATGCCGAACATGTTTTGCGCGCGATAGTAGTTCTCAAACTCGGCGCAACGGTGCTCCGTGCGGCCGGTGGCCCGCATGTAAGCAATCGTCTCCTGGTCAATCGGGAAGAAACCCATCGTGGCGCCGTATTCAGGGGCCATGTTGGCAATGATGGCACGGTCGGCCAGCGGCAGGCTCGCGGCTCCCTCGCCGTAGTATTCGACAAACTTGCCGACAACCTTGGCCTTGCGAAGCATCTGCGTGACGTGCAGCGCAGCGTCAGTCGCCGTCACACCTTCTCGCAGCGCGCCGGTCATGTGGACACCGACAACTTCCGGCGTCAAGAAATAGACCGGCTGGCCGAGCATGCCCGCCTCCGCCTCAATGCCGCCAACGCCCCAGCCGACGATGCCCAGACCGTTGATCATCGTCGTGTGCGAATCGGTGCCGACCAGCGTGTCGGGATAGTAGACGGAAGGCGGAATCTGGGAACCCGGAGGCGGGAAAGCGCGCACGCCCTTTGCAAGATACTCGAGGTTCACCTGATGAATGATGCCGATGCCGGGCGGGACGACCTTGAACGTGTCGAACGCCTGCTGGCCCCACTTCAGGAACTGGTAACGCTCACGATTGCGCCTGAACTCCATGTCGAGATTCAGTTGCAGCGCCTGCGCCGTGCCGTAGAAATCCACCTGCACCGAGTGGTCCACCACCAAGTCCACCGGCACCAACGGCTCGATCATCCTCGGGTTCTTGCCAAGCCGGGCCACCGCCGAGCGCATCGCTGCAAGGTCCACCAGCAACGGCACACCCGTAAAATCCTGTAGCACGATCCGCGCGACGACAAACGGAATCTCCTCCGGCGCGGGCGACTTCGCGTTCCAGTTGGCGAGCATGCGCACGTCGTGTTCAGAGACCTTCTTGCCGTCCACATTTCGGAGGACCGACTCGAGCACAATGCGGATGCTGACAGGCAGCTTCGAGACCGGCCCGACGCCCGCGGCTTCGAGCGCCGGCAGCGAATAGAAAAGCCCCTTCCGGCCAGCGCCGGTATCGAAAGTCTGCAACGAATTAAAAAGGTTATGTGGTTTCATATCCTTGGATAGCCCGCAAACAGTAGCGGCACCCGCGCATGGTTGCAACTGCGAGCTAACGCAGAACAGGCGTCTCGCCTGCCCATTCGTCCATAAACACAAAGTAGGATAGGCGTCTCGCCTGTCCAATCATCCATCAATGGACAGGCAAGATGCCTGTCCTACTTTATCGCAACAACCTACTTCAACTCGGTGATGTAGATGTTACGGAAGCGGTGCTGGCCGCCGCCGGGCACTTCGGCTTGCACGCCGATGTAGCCTTCCTTCGGACCTTCGAGGCCGTCGGCCTTCCACGCGGGCTTGCCGTTGATCTCAAGCTCCGCCTGAGTGCCCCGCACGGTCAACTTGAAGCTGTTCCATTCGCCCGGCTTGATCAGTCCCTGGCTCTTGGCGCCTTTCAGGCCACCGATGTTGCCTTCATCGCCCTGCCGCAGATTCGCCTGATAGCGCGCCGGCCACGGACGCTTGGGCGGGATGGTGTCGTACCGGAAATAAATGCCGCTGTCCCATTTCTCGGGCTTGAGCGCCTTCCACTCGAACTCAAAAACGAAGTCACCGTATTTACGCGCGGTCTGGACGAGGCCGTTGCCCTCCTTGATGAACATGTCACCATTGTCCACACATGCTTCGCACGTCACGAGCGTCCACCCATTGAGCGTCTTGCCGTCGAAAAGGGAGACACGTTTGCCGGCGGCATCCGTCGCTTGTGTGACGATTGCCGCGGCACACACCAACGCCAGCGCCGCGCCCAGGGAGAGTCGAATGTTCTTCATGCGGTGATTTCGTAGCGTGCCACCGGGCCAAAAGCAATCGCGAAGAAAAGTAGTATAGGCGTCCCGCCTGTCCAGTTGTCCATCCGTGGACAGGCAAGATGCCTGTCCTACTTTGCGGCTTACGCCGCGCCGATCTGCTTCTGGATCACGTCGGCGATGCGCTGGGCTTGCCGATCAATGACAGCGCGGTCGCGCCCCTCCACCGTGACGCGGCAAAGCGGCTCGGTGCCAGAGTAACGCACGATGACGCTGCCTGTATCGCCGAGCGCGGCCTTCGCCTCCTTGATCGCGTCCTGCGCGCCGGCGAGCGACTCCAGCGGCGGCTTGGAGCCCACCTTGATGTTCAGCATGACCTGCGGGAACCGCTGCATGACACGGCAGAGTTCGCTCAGCGGCTTGCCGGTCTCACGCATGACGCGGAGCACCTGCAGCGCGCTGATGATTCCATCGCCGGTAGTTGTGAAATCGCGGAAGATCATGTGACCGCTCTGCTCACCACCCACGTTGGCGTCGAGGCGGCACATCTCATCAATGACGAATTTGTCGCCGACCTGAGTGCGGACAACCTTGCCGCCGGCCTTGGCAATCGCCTCGTCCAAACCGCCATTGCTCATCAAGGTCGCCACCAGCGTTTTGTTTCGAAGCTGGCCCTTCTTGAGCATGTCCACGGCGGTCACCGCGAGAATCTCGTCGCCGTCCACGAGACGGGCGTTTTCGTCACACAGGATGACGCGGTCGGCGTCACCGTCGTGAGCGATGCCAATGTCCGCGCGATGGGCGATGACCGCTTGGCGCAAGCCGCTTGGATGGAGGCTGCCACAGTCCTTGTTGATGTTCAGGCCGTCGGGGGCGGTGTTGTAGGTGAATAACTCCGCGCCGAGTTCGCGCAGGACACACGGCGAACTTTTGTAACCCGCGCCGTTGGCTGCATCCACGACTATGCGAAGGCCATCCAACGTCATGCCACGCGGAAAACTGCCCTTGACGAATTCGATGTAACGCCCCAAGGCGTCGTCAATGCGTGTCGCCTTGCCGATCGCGCCGGCCGTGGGTCGGATTTTATCGATCGCTCCGCTGGAGACCAGTTCCTCAATCTGCCGCTCCACTTCCGCGTCGAGCTTGTAGCCGTCGCGGTCGAAAAACTTGATGCCGTTGTCGTCGTAGGGATTGTGCGACGCCGTCAGTACGACGGCGGCGTCCGCGCGCAATGAACGCGCGATGTAGGCCACGCCCGGCGTCGGCAGCGGGCCGACCAGCAGCACATCCACCCCCATCGAGAGGATGCCGCTCGTCAGCGCCGTTTCCAGCATATAGCCGGAGAGGCGTGTGTCCTTGCCGATCAGGATCTTATGCCGCGCCGAACCGCGCTCGGCCGGCACCACATTCTGGTTCCGGAAAACATGCGCGGCAGCGCGGCCCAGTTTCAGGGCGGTCTCGGCCGTCACCGGCTCAATGTTCGCCTTACCGCGAACACCGTCGGTGCCGAACAACTTCATCATAGCACGGGTGGAATCACTCATCGTTTCCCTTTTCCTACGACCTTTTGGTAGCCTTCGTCAATCCGCGAGAGCAGGTCAGGCATCTGGCTCGTTACACATTTCGAAAGTCATCAACCACGCGCAATACCCGCGCCGTCTCCGTCACGTCGTGAACGCGCATGATGTTCGCGCCGCGAGTGACGGACCAGACAGCCGCCGCAACGGAACCCTGCCGCAATGCGTCGGGATTTCCGCCGTCGGGACCAAGCAGCCTCGCAATCAGACTCTTGCGTGAAACGCCAATGAGCACCGGCCGGCCCATTGCGCACACTGCATTGAGCCGCGCCAACAACGTCAGGTTGTGCTCCACGGTCTTGCCGAAACCGATGCCAGGATCCATCGCAATCTGTTCCGCGGCGATGCCAGCGGCCTCAGCAGCGACCATCCGCTCACGGAGAAAGCCAACGACTTCGCTTGTGACATCACCGTAGTGGGGATTGAGCTGCATTGTTTGCGGCGTGCCCTGCATGTGCATTAACACCAGGCCGACGCCAGCGCGCGCAACGGTGGCAAGCATCGCCGAATCAAAGCGCCCGGCGCTGATGTCATTAACGATGTGCGCGCCGGCTTCGAGGGCTTGGCGCGCCACTTCGGATTTAGTGGTGTCAACCGAGATGAGAACGTGGGGTGTCCGCTGTATGGCACGCGCAAGTTCCGCCACCACAGGTACGACGCGGCGGATTTCTTCGTCGAGAGGCACAGGCGCGGAGCCGGGGCGGGAGGACTCGCCGCCCACATCAATCATCGACGCGCCCTCCTGAATCATCGCCAACGCGCGGGCAACGGCAACCTTCGCGTCCGTGAAACTGCCGCCGTCGCTGAAGCTGTCAGGAGTGACGTTCAGGATGCCCATCAGCCGGCTGCGGCCGTCTGAGAAATCCAGCGAGAAGTTCCGTCCGCGCCAGATCATGATGGTGGCCGGGATAGCCGGTCAGGCGTTGGCCGGAGCGCTGCCGATGTCTGGTGCGTTGGGCAGTGGCGGAGTTTCGGTCTTGTTCTCCTCCACGGTCGCCGGGGCAATCGGCGGGGGAACATTCTTGTCCCCGCTGGAATCATGTGGCCGGTTGAGTTTGCCGGTGCGCACGATTTCCATGACTTCCTCGCCATCCAGCGTCTCGTATTGCAGCAACGCTTCGCCCAGCGCAATCAGCTTGTCCTTGTTGTCGGTGAGCAGCTTCTTGGCCTGTTCGTAGGCCTCGTCGGTGAAGCGACGAACTTCCTCGTCGATGACACGGGCCGTGGCTTCACTGACACTCTGCGGCCTGGCCAATTCGCGGCCGAGGAAAACAGGCTGCTCATCATCCACACCGTAATGAACATTACCCAACTTCTCGCTCATGCCCCATTCGCACACCATCTTCCGCGCGACGGCAGTGGCGTAGCGGATGTCGCCATAGGCGCCACTGGTGATGTCATCCAGGATCATCTCCTCAGCAATGCGCCCGCCCATGATCGTGGCGAGACGAACCAGCAATTCTTTCTTACCCTGCGTATACTTGTCCTTTGTCGGCAAGTACATGGTCGAGCCGAGCGACTGGCCGCGCGGAATGATTGTAACCTTGTGGACCGGGTAGTCACCGGCATCAAGCATCGCCTGAACCAACGCGTGACCAGCCTCGTGATAGGCCGTGCACTTCTTTTCCTTCTCGTCCATCAACCGGCTGCGGCGCTCGCGGCCCCAGCGCACTTTGTCGCGCGCTTCTTCCATCTCCTCCATCGTGACGGCCTTCTTGTTGGCGCGGGCCGCAATGAGAGCGGCCTCGTTGACGAGGTTGGCAAGGTCGGCGCCACTGTAACCGGGGGTGCCGCGCGCGATGATCGCCAAATCCACGTCCTTCGCCAGTTTCACGCTGCGGACGTGAATCTTGAGGATCTGTTCGCGCTCGTTGATGTCGGGCATGTCCACGACGATCTCGCGGTCAAACCGGCCCGGCCGCCGCAATGCCGGGTCGAGCACATCGGGCCGGTTGGTCGCAGCAATGATGATGACGCCTTCGCTGGTGTCGAAACCGTCCATTTCAGCGAGCAACTGGTTCAGTGTTTGCTCTCGCTCGTCGTGACCGCCACCGATGCCGGAAAAACGGGAGCGACCGACGGCGTCAATTTCGTCAATGAAGATGAGGCACGGCGCGTGTTTGCGGCCCTGCTCAAACATGTCGCGAACACGGCTTGCGCCGACACCCACGAACATCTCCACGAAATCGCTGCCGCTGATCGAAAAGAACGGCACGTCCGCCTCGCCGGCAATGGCCTTGGCCAGCAACGTCTTGCCGGTGCCCGGAGGACCGGTCATCAACACGCCTTTGGGGATGCGTCCGCCAAGGCGCTGGAACTTCTTCGGATCTTTCAGGAAGTCCACGATCTCGGAGATTTCTTCCTTGGCTTCCTTGATGCCCGCAACGTCCTTGAACGTAACCTTGTTGCGGTCTCGCGAGAGCATCCGGGCGCGGCTCTTGCCGAAACTGAGTGTGCCCTTGCCGGCGGACTTGAATTGCCGCCAGAAGACGAACCACAAGAACACGACGAATAGAACGAACGGAACCGTGCTGATCAATATCTGCATGAGTGCAGGGTTGCTGCTACGCTGTGCAAAACCTTTCTGGGCAAGCGTTTCACTCAATTTGTCGGTCACGCGGTGCCTGAGATGAAACGGAGTCAACCCCCGTTCCTTGCCCGGACCGGGCTTGACGCGTATCTGGCCGCGGATGTCCTGCAGCAGGGGTTCCGCGCCGTAATAGATCTCCCCGTCCACAATCTCGCCGGCTTCAAGCTTCTGCATGAAAACGGGATAGCTCAACTCAACCACGGTGTGTTCGCGCCCCATTTGGAAGGTCCACAACGCGCCAAAGAGCGTCAGCACGCAGATGAATAGCACCACTCCGCGAACATTTACCCGGCCATCACGCCCTTCCGGCGGTGTTGGCTTTCGGTTGTCATCATTCTTGTTGAACATATAAGTCTCTTACACCGTAACCTGTCGGCGCAATTTAGTCGAAAACTATCATAGGCGATATTCCTTGGCAATCTCGCTTTCCCCCGCGCCCTGCTCCGCCGACGAGTCTCCTTGACTGCCAGCCGGGATTGCGCACCATCGGGTCGTTTCTAGCCAGGAGACTTTATGTCCAAAGCCAACAGTCGCCATTCCGGTTCCAATCCGCTGTCACCATTTCGACGTCTGCGTATTCCAGTGGCGATGGCAACGGCCTGCCTAGGACTCGCATCCGCCTACGGTTGGGGCGGTGAACATAACCGGATCACGGCAGCCGCAATCGAGGTGTTGCCGCCTGATGACCGCACTGTCATCGCCCCTGAGGCAACTGCCCTGGCCCGTGTATATTGCGAGTTCCCGGACTTGAACTGGCCCTGCTACGGCGAATGGGGTGGCGGCAATGCCGACCCCCGGCTACCGCGCTTTCCCGACACGCGCCGGGAGTGGGACATTTCGTTCTACTGCGGATGGGACCCTGTCCTGCAAAAGGGTAAGAGTTATCCCCACCGTCCGCCGGAGTCGCTGGAGGCCATCGCGCGTCTTTTTGGAAACATGATGGAATCGCTCCGGGCCGGCCGGCTGGCTGATGCCGCACGTTTTGGAGGCGCGATGTTTCATTACATCCAGGACAGCGGCTCCTTTCCTCATATCCAGCCGATTCACCGCGCGTTCCACACCAAGAACCTCATTGCCATCCGGATTGATGGGTATGAACCACGCCGATTGGGACAAACGCCCAGCGAGGTGGTTGCAGCATTGACGACGCGAGTCCGCAATCTGGTGACCATGACCGAGGGACGACTCGGGCCATTGCTGGCGGAGGCGGGCATGCCGCTGGACGAAGCCAAGCGTCTTTGCGCGAAGGAACTGGTTCCCGCAGCCGTTGCCCGCGCGGTGGCGAAACTGCGCTCGGAGAAACCTGCCGACTACGAAGCCGCCGCTCTCGACTGCGCCAACGAATGCGCCCGTATCTGTGCCGATGCGTTGCACAGCGCGTTCGCCCTGGCTCCACGTCCGCTGCCCGCGCCCGCAACCAACCCACTGGGCGCGAATCTGGTTTTCAACCCGTCATTTGAGGCAGGCGATGGTGATCGTGCACCGGAGGGTTGGTACGCTGGCTGGCTCGACCTCAACGACCGCGTGGGTCGTGCCGAGTGGTATCGCGCCGGGACACATTGGGACAAACCAGTGAAGACCGGCAAGCGCTCGGCAATGATCCTCTGGGCGCCACAGAGAGGTTTGGAGTGGCGTCAAACATGGCGGCGCGCAGTCCCAGTGAAGACAGGAGAAGCGTATCGTGGCGCTGTCTCAGTCAAGACGCGTGCGGTCACGGGCGCGACATGGCTCGCACTACAGTTCTGCAACACCGCTTACCAACCGCTTCACGACGCGAAAAGTGAAGTGGTAAAAGCCGACAGTGACTGGAAAAAGCTATCGGTGGAAGCGAACGCGCCACCGAACGCATGCTGGCTGCGAATCATCCTCCACTCGGACGCCAACAACGGCGCAGTGTGGTTCGATGATGTTGAGGTTGTAAAACTCCCTCGCTGAGCGGCGGCATTCGCTGCTGTTCACGAGAGAAGCACACCTTGACTCTGGGTGCGAATCCGGCACCATGGGTCTGTCTTAAACCAGCAAGGAGATCATCATGTCTGACGAGAATTGCTGCTGCGGTGGTCGCTGCCGCCCACCGTTGCCACCCGAGCTCACCCGCCGCAAATTCATCCACTCCGTTGCCGCTGGCACCGCCGGATTTGTCGCTGGCAGCGAGCTGCTTCGCGCACAAACCGCAGTCGTCCAGCCCGCCGCGCCGCTGACTGCGCCGAAGCTGCCCGAATCGTGGCGCTATCCGTTGACACCACCGCGCGTTTATCGTGGCGCGAACCTCGAAGCCGTCTCGATGCCCATCGGCGGCATCGGCACCGGCACCGTGTGGCTCGACGGTCAAGGCCGACTCGGCGTCTGGCAAATCTTCAATAACCACAGTGAAACGCGCGTGCCCGACAGTTTCTTTGCGGTGCGCATCAAGAGCGGCGACAAACCGGCGGTGTTGCGCGTCCTCCAGACGGCGCCGGAAGAACCGCTCGAGCCCATGGCGTCGCTGACCTATGAGGGCGGCTACCCCATCGCACGACTCGACTTCAGCGATCCGGCGTTGCCCGTCACATTGCGGCTGGAAGCATTCAATCCACTCATCCCAACTGACACCGCCAACTCTTCAATCCCTTGCGCCATCTTCCTATTCACCGCGCGCAACACCGGCAACGCTCCCGTGGAACTCTCGCTCATCAGCGTCTGCCAGAACGCCATCGGCAGCAACGGCGGCGCCGGGGTCAAAGGCGTTAAGTTCTCCGGCTACGGCCGCAACCGCAATCGCGTTGTCCGCGAGCCAGGCATGGCAGCCATCGCGATGGAGAAATCCGTCGAGCCCGTTCCGAGCTGTCCCGTCAAAGTGCGCGCCCGCAGCGGCGAGGTCATGCCGGGACCGGAACTTTTCTATTTCTCGGAGCTGCCCGCGCTTTCGCCACCCATCGCGGAAACGCTTGCACGCATCGCCAACACCGGCGGCGCGATTGTCGCCGTCGCCGCATCTCCGTCGTTCTTCTCCAACCTCGCCGCGTTACGCGGGAACACGGACGAACTGAAACGCCAGTTCACCGTGTTCGAGGATTTTGAGAAGGATAACTACGACGGCTGGACCCTCACGGGTGAAGCATTCGGCAAAGCGCCCTCGAAAGGCACAACGCCCGGCCAGCAAAAGGTCAGCGGCTTCGCCGGCAAACGACTGGTCAATACGTTCCAACCGAACGACAAACCGCAAGGCACGCTCACCTCGAAAAAGTTCACGATCAACAAGCGCTACATCGGTTTCCTCATCGGCGGTGGCGAACACAAGAACGAGACCTGCATCAACCTGCGCATTGGCGGCAAGGTCGTCCGCACTTCGATCGGCCAGAACCGCGAGCAGCTTGCGCCTGCGAGCTGGGACGTCGCCGAGTTCAAAGGCAGGGAAGCTGTCATTGAGATCGTGGACCGCCACTCCGGCGGTTGGGGCCACATCAACGTGGACCAGATCGTATTTGCCGACATCCCGCCTGAAGCCGTGCTAACACTGAACTCGCCGATCCGCGCCGCCGCCGACGCCGTCACCCTGCCCTTCTCCACCGCCAGCAGCGCGAAGCTCGACGCGGAGTTTTGCGCGACGATGAAAGACGCCGCCGGGCCGTGGAGCGTCACAGGCTATACGCGGCTGCAAGGTTTCCGCGATGGCGAGAAAGGCTGCCGCGCCCTTGTCACCGCGCCGAATGGCGACCCGCTGCTGATCTCCTGCCCGCTTGGCAAAGGCCGCATCATTTTTGCGCTCGCGAAGAACCTGCCGTGGAGTTGGGCTGCCGCGCTATTTGCGTCCGTGCGAGGCGATCCACTCAAGGACGGCGAACGCATCGCGCCCTGCTCGCCCGGCTGGGGCACGATGACGCTGGCGGCGCTTGATGACAACGCCGTCGCCACGCCGCGATGGACCTCGCGCGACGAGATCGTCAACGGTCTCAAACCCGGCGAGGACTCCGGCGAGAGTCCGGACGGCGAGACGTTCAATGCAGCGCTCAGCGTGCCGCTCAAGCTGCAACCCGGAGAGGAACGCGCAGCGACATTTGTGCTGGCGTGGCATTTCCCCAACGTCGAACGGTTCCACCATGAAGGAAATCTCTATGCCCGACGCTGGCCCAACGCGCTCGCAGTCGCACGCCACGTCGCCGCCAACGCCGACGCACTCTGGCAGCGTACGCGGCTCTACCACGAGACGCTCTATCAGTCGAACCTTCCGGAGGAATTCCTCGACGCGATGACGTCGCAGTCGGTCATCTTCCGAGGGCCCACGTGCTGGTGGTCGGAGGACAACTACTTCGCAGGCTTCGAAGGCTGCTATGGCTGTTGTCCGCTCAATTGCACGCACGTCTGGAATTACGCACAGTCTCACGCACGGTTGTTCCCGGACGTCGGCCGCAACCTGCGCATCTCCAACTTCATCACCTACCTGCATCCTGACGGCGAAACGTCCCACCGCGAACACACGCCTCATGGGGCGTTTGCGGACGGCCACTGTGCCGTCATCGTCGCAGCGCTTCGTGAACACCAGCTCAGCCCTGACGGGAGTTTCCTGAAACAGATCTGGCCTGGTTTGAAAAAGGCCGCCGATTGGTTGATTGAGAAATATGACACCAACCACGACGGCGTGCCGGCGGGCCAGCAATGGAACACCTACGACACCGCCGTCACTGGTGCGAACACCTTCATCGGCTCGCAATATCTCGCCGCGCTCGCCGCCGCTGAAAAACTGGCGCTCGCCATGAACGACGCCGAGGCTGCCTCGCGCTGGCGCAAGATTCGAGAAGCCGGCATGAAGAACCAGGACGCGAAACTCTGGAACGGCGAATACTATATCCAGATTCCAGGACAGCCGCCGGCTCGCGATTACAACAACGGTTGCGCGAGCGACCAGTTGCTCGGCCAGTGGTGGGCGCATCAAATCGGTCTCGGCTATCTCTATCCGCCAGAGCGGGTCCGCAAGGCAGCGGCTGCCATCATGCGCTACAACTTCCGGGAGAAATTCGCCGGCTTCAAGCAAGACCCGCGCCGCTATATTCCCGACGACGAAGGCGGGCTGCTCATCTGCACATGGCCACACAATGACCGCCCCAAACCGTTCATGCTCTACTCGGATGAAGTCTGGACCGGCATCGAATACTCCACTGCCGGCTTGATGGTGTTCGAGGGACTGATCGAGGACGCGCGACGCGTCGTCAGGATGGCGCGCAGCCGTTACGACGGACGGCGGCGCGATGGACTTAACTCCGGCCCTGGGGGCAATCCGTTCAACGAGCTCGAGTGCGGCAAGTTTTACGCGCGCGCCCTGAGTTCGTGGTCGCTGCTAATCGCCAGCCAGGGACTCGTGCTCGACGGTCCCGCGGACGTGCTCGGTTTTAAGCCACACTGGCAGCCGGAGAATCACCGTTCGTTCTTCACCGCCCCGGAAGGCTGGGGATTGTTCGCTCAGAAACGCGAGGGCGACACGCAACATGAACGCATCGAGTTGCGCCACGGCAAACTCCGGCTTCAGACATTGGTATTTGAGATTCCGTCAACCGCGAAGGAGCCCATGGCGAAGGTCACTGTCGGCGACCTTGCCATCCCTGCGTCGCTGAAACGTGACGGCGCCGAAGTCCGGCTGGTTCTCGCGGAGACGGCGCACGTGACGGAAGGCCAGGCAGTGGAGGCCGCTCTGCGCTGGTAGAGGATCTCAGTCCTCCACCCAACGGAACACCTGTTGTTCGCCGTCGAGTCCTTTGAGCCGGTAGCGGCCAACCGGCGCTGTTTGCTGCTGGCGTGACACATCGAGCTTCGAACGAAACAGTTCGGACATGACCACGATCCGTCGAACACCGGCTGTCGCGGGCACGGCCATCAGAGCGGGATCGGCATGGCGCACTTTCTCCAGCGCAAATACACCGTACACATCGCGGCCGGTGTGTTCGCCGGTGGGCGACAGACTGGCCGACCCCCAATGCAACGCAATGGAAATCGGAGGCGGCGGGTCATGACGCGCAGCCAGGCGCGGGCCGAGTTCGAGGGCGTTTTCCAAGGCTGTCTCGGCCCTGTCGAAACATGCAAGGAAGCCGTCGCCGGTGCACTGTAGAAACGGTTCCGGTTCGGCGCAAAGCGCGTGCTGCAAAATACGTCCCATCGTCACAATCATCGCAGCAAACTGCGCTTCGTTTTGTTTCACCAGTTGAGTGGAACCGATGACATCCACCACCATGAAGGCTTCCGAACGACGCTCGAATGCGCCCTTGGACGGAATCACAATGCTGCCGCTGCCGCAAAACGTGGCGTGTTCGCACTGGGTCTCGGCGGTGCCGTCGGCTTGCTCCGAAGCCACGAGCAGACGGCTCTGTCCGATCGTCACCTGCGCCGGCAGCGTGAGCGGCATCGTGCCCTGCACTCGCTTGCCGTTGAGATAGGTGCCATTGCTGCTGTTAAGGTCCCGTATCTGGAACGCGCCTTCCACCATGATGATGGCACAGTGATGTCGCGAGATGGCGGCGTCATGGGGCAGGCTTAGATGATTGTCCTTGTCGCGGCCGATGGAGAAGAAGGTCTCGCAAATCGGCAACTGGATGGCATTCACCGCCCGATGGGTCACTGAACCCAACAGAGTGATCGAAGCCAGCGCGTCGGACGCGCCAGGAGTTCTCGTGTTCACCGTCGCAAGTCCATTGACACCGCTTTTACACCATCGACCGCCGGCTCAAATCCTTGTGCCGGCAGGGATGATGGAGTTCTTGGGAATGCAAACGATGCCGTCGCGGATGCAGTACAACGGATGGTCCACATTCGCGTCTTTGCCGGCCGGGCTGATGTGAACCCCGTCGCCGATACGAACGTTCTTATCAAGGATGGCGCGATCGATCACACAGTTCTGACCGATGCCGATATGCGGGAGGTGCTCACGGTCATCTGTGTGAAGCTCCGTTTCATCCTGATAGTAGTCGGCGCCCATCATGACAACCTCATGCAGCTTGGACCCCTTGCCGATCCTGGAGCGGACACCGATCACACAGTGACGGATGGAGGACGGATGGATGACGCTGCCGGGAGCCACAATCGTTTCGTGGATCTGGCTGTCGGTGACAATGCTTCCGGGCAGGAAGCGCGGGTGCGTGTAGACCGGCGCGTGCGCATCGTAAAAATCGAACGGCGGCTTTGGCCTGGCCAGCGCCAGATGCACATCGAAAAAGTTCCGCACGGTTCCGATGTCTTCCCAGAAACCTTTGAAGATGTAGGCAAAGACCGAACGCTTGCTGATGGCGTCGGGGATGATGTGTTTGCCGAAATCGGCCTTGTCGTTGTCCAACTCCTTGATCAGCACATCACGGTTGAACACGTAGATGCCCATCGAAGCCAGAAAATGATCGGTGTCGGCGGCCAGGTGCATCTCGGACGACAGTGACCCGCTCATCCGCAGCTCTTCGAGCACTTTCTCGTCCTTCGGCTTCTCCACAAACCGGACGATGTGTTTGTCCGCGTTCACCTGCATGATGCCAAGCGAAGAGGCGCTCTTGCGCGGCACAGGCAACGTGGCGATGGTGATGTCAGCGCCGTTCTGGATGTGCTGCTCAAGCATGGGCCGGAAATCCATGCGGTAGAGCTGGTCACCGGAGAGGATCAGGATCAGGTCGCCGCCCGCCGAGAGAAGGTGGCGGAAGTTCTGCCGCACGGCGTCGGCGGTACCCTGATACCAGCCTGCGTGCTCCGGCGTTTGCTGGGCGGCCAGGATGTCCACAAAACCATCAGAGAACGCGTCGAACTTGTAGCTCTGCTGGATGTGGCGGTGGAGCGAGACGGAATTGAATTGCGTCAGCACATAGACGCGTTTGAGGCCGGAGTTGATGCAGTTGCTCACCGGCACGTCCACGAGCCGGTAGTTGCCAGCAATCGGCACGGCCGGTTTGGCGCGTTCCTTGGTGAGAGGATAGAGCCGTTGGCCTTGTCCGCCACCCATGATGACGGACAGGACGCTTCTGCTGCCATAGAGTCGATTATGAGGTCGCATGGTTTTTATCTCGCAGGAACCTGCCCGTTAGTATATCCGTCATTCATTCAGAGGCAATCTTTCGTTACCGAAGAAACTTCACCCTATGTGCGGCATCGTTGGATATATCGGTCAGAGGACCGCCGAACCCCTGCTGTTGGAGGGACTACGGCGGCTGGAGTATCGGGGCTATGATTCCGCGGGCATGAGCACGCTCGCGGACGGACAGCTTCGCACCCTCAAGCGCGTCGGCAAGATCAACGAAGGGCTGGCGCCCGCGCTGGCGGCCACGCCCCTGCCCGGCTCGACCGGTATCTGCCACACGCGCTGGGCGACGCACGGACCGCCCACCGATGCCAATGCGCACCCGCATTTCGACCAATCCGGCCGGCTCGCTTTGGTCCATAACGGCGTCATCGAAAACTACGCTGCGCTCAAACAGCGCCTCATTCAACTGGGCCATACCTTCCGTTCCGACACCGACAGCGAGGTGCTCGCGCAGTTGGTCGGCCATTATTACCGCCAGTTGCCCGCCAGCGATGGCGACCAACGCCTCGTCAACGCCGTCCGCAGTGCGCTCGGTGAAGTCACCGGCACCTACGGCATCGCTGTCATGCATCAGGACCACCCGCAACTGTTGGTCGGCGCGCGCCGTGGCTCACCCCTGGTGCTCGGCGTCGGCCAGGGCGAGAACTTTCTCGCCAGCGATATCAACGCGATTGTCGCCCACACGCGAGACGTGGTCTACCTGAACGATTTCGACGTTGCCGTCGTCACGCGGGATGATTTCCAGGTCAGCAGCCTCACCGCCGGCACCGTCAACCGCCAGATCAGCCGCGTGGAGTGGAGCGCCGACGCCGCCGAGAAAGGCGAGTTTGCTCACTTCATGCTCAAGGAGATCTTCGAGCAACCGCAGGCCGTCCAGAACGCCCTGCGCGGCCGCATCAACCATGAGGAATCCACTTCCCGGTTTGGCGGTCTGAACATGACCGCAAACGAGTTGCGCGAAGTGGATCGTGTCATCTTCTGCGCGTGCGGCACGGCATGGCACGCGGCGCTGGTGGGCGAGTATCTGTTCGAGGAACTCGCCCGCGTGCCGGCCGAGGTCGAATACGCCTCCGAATTCCGCTACCGCAATCCGCCAGTGGACAAGAACACACTGGTATTCGTCATCAGCCAGAGCGGCGAAACCGCCGACACCCTGGCGGCATTGCGCGAGAGTCGGCGCAAAGGCCACAAGACCCTCGCCATCGTCAACGTCGTCGGTTCCACCATCGCCCGAGAGGCCGACGGCGGCGTCTACATGCACGCCGGTCCTGAAGTCGGTGTCGCGGCGACCAAGAGCTACGTTGCTCAACTCACCGTACTGGCGTTGTTGGCGATTTACATGGGCCGCATTCGCCACCTCTCAGCGATGCAAGGCCAGATCGCCCTTCGCGAACTGGAAGCCATTCCCGCCAAGATTCAGCAACTGCTCAAACAAAACGACTCGATTCGGAAGATCGCTGAAAAATACCAACACGCCGGTGATTTCCTCTTCCTCGGCCGGCAGTTCAACTACCCCATTGCACTCGAAGGCGCGTTGAAGCTGAAGGAGATTTCCTACATTCACGCCGAGGGCTATCCCTCCGCCGAGATGAAGCACGGCCCCATCGCACTCGTCTCGCCGGAAGTGCCCAGCGTGTTCATTTGCCCGCGCGATGCGGTTTACGAAAAGACATTCAGCAACATCGAGGAGATCAAGGCGCGCAAGGGCCCCGTCATTGCCATTGCCACCGAAGGCGACACGCACATCGCCAGCAAGGCCGACGATGTCATCTACGTGCCCGCGACGGCGGACTGTTTTTACCCGCTGTTGACAGTTGTACCCCTGCAAATGCTGGCGTATCATATGGCAGTATTACGTGGCTGCGATGTGGACAAGCCGCGCAACCTTGCAAAGAGTGTGACTGTGGAATGACCATGAGAACACGAAATATCCCCTCCGTCAGCGACAAGCTCAACCGCCATCAGGCCGCAGCAGTTCTGGCCGCAATCGCCCTCGCCTGCGGCTGGCCCCTCGGCGACGCCCATGCCAAACCGCTTGGTCAGGCAACCGTTACCGAGACCAATAACGACGTGCGCTATCAGGCGGCGAACAGCACCGAGCGCGCCGCGAAACTCAAGGATGTGGTGCGCGGCGCGGACATGTTGCGCACGGGTCAGAAGTCCCAGGCCGAGATCGAATTTGAAGACAGCACCATCACGCGTCTCGGTTCCAATTCGCTGTTCACGTTTGACCCTTCCAAACGCGAGTTTGAACTGCGCGAAGGCGTGCTGCTGTTCGACATGCAGAAGGGTAGCGGCGGCGGTTCCATCCGCACCGGCGGCATTACCGCGGCCATCGAAGGCACCGCCGGCATGGTCATCCGGCGCGGTCCGCCACAGGTCATCTGCCTGGCAGGTCTCATCCGCATCCTCGACGCCCAAGGCAAACTGCTCGGCCAGTTGCGGCCGGGCGACACGTTTGTTGGCGGCAGATTCCTCCAAATCAGCCTGCGCGGCCTGAGCAAGGGCAAGCTGCTTCAGAACAAGCTGCGGCACAACCAGACCGACTTCGAGCAGGCAATGACGCAGCAGGAAACCGAAATCCAAGCCGGCAAACTCCTGAAAGCCATAGAAGACGAAGCGCCTTCAACCTCAATTCCCCCCTCGGGCCAGCTATACAAAAGCGGCGTCGAACAACTACAGCAGAACAAGGTCAAACCTTATACGCCTCACGTGCCATACACGCCATCGACGTCGATCAGCCCCACGGCAACACCTGGCAAATGATTCCCCTCAGGATGGCGCGAACCCGTTGCGTGCCACGAACTAGCGACGGCGGCCTCGCGCAACGCCATACTTGACAGCCGGACGGCGGAAGAGCAAAGTTCTATAGTGTTCGCTGAAGCACAAACTGTGCAAGGCGGGCGGCGTGAATTGCGCTGGCCTGGGAACTCGAGATACGTGGCTTCGTAATAACCGGCAGAATAGCTGGAGGAATATGAACACCCTTTTCAGCCAAGGGCGGCTTGGCAAGATTGCCATCTGTGTGGCGGTGGTCGCAATGTGGGGCTTCTGTGGAAGCACGACCCATGCGAAACCGTTGGGACATGCGACCGTCACCCAGGTCAACAACGATGTCCGTTACAAACCCGGCGCCGGGGACGAGCGCGCCGCCAAACCCAAGGACGTTGTCACAGGTTCCGATACCGTTCGCACTGGCCAGAAATCCCAGGCAGAGCTTGAGTTCGAAGACCACACCATTACGCGGCTCGGCTCCAATTCCACCTTCACCTTCGACCCCGAAAAACGTGAGTTCCAGTTGAAGAAAGGGCTGCTCCTGTTCGACATGCCCAAGAACGCCGGCGGCGGCAAGATCATCACCCCCGCGGGCACCGCAGCCATCGAAGGCACCGCCGGCATCGTCTCCTACCGCAGCGCGCCGAAGATCATCTGTCTGGCTGGCGTCATCAACGTCCTCAACCCGAACGGCCAACTGATGGCGAAAGTCATGCCCGGCCAGTTGTTCATCGTCGGCGTCACCAAGCACCCGGTGGACTTCATGCTCAACGGCATCAAAGGCGGCAAGCTTATGAAGGGCGGCTTGCCCAACAACACCCAGGAGTTCGACAATTCCAACAACGGACAGCTTCAGCAGATCCAAGACGGCCAGCTCCAGGCCACGCCGTTCGTCATGATGGGCGAGAAGACCGACGTCTTCGTAGCCACACCTACGACACCCCAAAACCAATACCCTCAAACGCCAGAAATCAAACCTGATGATCCACCGACACCACCGGATCCACCGACGCCAACAACCTTTGCAATCACCTCCGACACCACGATCAACGCCGGCACCGGCGTCATTACCGGCACCGACTCACTGCAAGGCACGGTGCAAGGCGGCAAAGCCACTTTTGATTTTGGCTCCGCGAATGTCACTGTAACGGGCAATCCAGTCGGCGTGCCTGCAGCTGATGGGATGTTTAATGCTGATTTCAAGACTCAAGGAACAGTGCTGTTCAGCAACCTTCTTGAAGATTCAAACATCGGCGGTCCCACCTGCAATGGCAATAACCTGACGTTCAGCGCGGCATCCATCAACGTCGTCGACTCGATCTTCGAAATAGGCGGCGACGGTGATTCAGGCCCGAGTTCCATGAGCTTCTATGCCAGCGGCACTCAGAATGGCAATGTGATAGTGGACCCCTCCACCCTCAGAGTGCACAGTGGGGTTGCCGATGGCAGTTCATACACTCCGGGCTTGATTCAGCTTGAGAGCGCCAACGGATATGTTTCCTTCGTTGGCAGCGGCTACGATCCATCCAACGACCCAGACGACCTGTTGCGCAGCCACGCCCAAACCACCATCAACACTGGTGAAGGCGTCTATAACGGCGGCACGGTGAAGTTTATCAGCAGTGGCACACACTCCTACGACGGCATCTATGTTTCTGACGCCACCATTAGTGTCGCGGCGATGGATAACAACGGGTATTTGACCTCAGGAAACGGCGGCACCGTGTTGTTGAGTGGCACCACACGAGTGATCTTGCAAGAGACGGTGGACATTGACGCAACCGGCGCCACTCCGGGAACTGTGACGCTCCAATCCAGCGGCACCGCTTCACAAGTCGGCAACATTCAATTGACGATCGGCGACTGCACCGGTCACATCACGATCGACGCTCAACCCATAGTAGCCTATGGACTTTACGAAAGCACCACCTATGGGGACAGCAGTTCTCCCGAAAACTCCATCAATATCAACGGGTGGGACAACGACGGCACCAAGAGCGTTCTCTTCAGCTCAACCGGCCCTCTCGGTGGTGGCAATATCATACTGAGCACCACCGGAGACATCATCGTCCGGAACGCGTCATTTGACATCAGCAGTTCAAGCTACGACGGCGGCTCTTTAACGATGGGCTATTATAGTGGTGGCCTGTATGGTGCAGCCAATCTCACCGTCAGTAGCACTGAGGTGAACGCCAGTGGCGCCGACACCGGCACGGGCGGCACCGTTCAATTTGCTGCTAACAACGTCAGCGTGACCGGGAGCGGATGGACTGAAGGTGGCACCCTGATACAGGCCGGCGGAATGAACGGCGGCATCGTAAGCCTTTACAGCACGGGTGAAGAATCAGGCGACATGGTTTATCTCCGTAATGTCGGCATTGATGCGGCATCGTATGACGCGAAGGTCGTGGTTCCCAGTGATGATACTGAAAATATTCCACCCGCCCCACTGAGCACGGGGCCTCAAGGAGGGCAGGTAACTATCGAAGGCACGAGCCTGGTGCGAATGGAAGGGACGACGATGATCCAGGCGAGCGGGCCGGTGCCGGGAACGATCTCGGTCACAGCCGCGGGCACATCCTCCGACCCTGGTTATATCTCGCTCGACGCGGGAAGCGGCTTCATCGGCCTTCTGGCTTCAACTTTCCGTGTCGCGGATGACACGTCACTCTCCAGCATGGCGGGCGAGATTGGTCTCGAAGGCATTACGCTCGCGGATGGAACAACCAAGACCATTCAGTTCTCCGCGCCGGGCGGCATGATGTTGTTCAGCGCCGAGAACCGCATCGGTATCCGGGGCGCGAACCTCGACGTCAGTGGAAGCGGCAGCCAGGATGCCGGTTTCATGGTATTTGGTTACACCTCGTCGGGCGGCTATGACATTAGTGAGCTGACTCACGAAATCACGATTCGCAATTCGACTCTCCTGGCCAACGCCACCACAGGCGCAGGTGGCGGCATCACCATGATGGCCGACGCGGACAGCCCGGATTCCCAAACAACCCAGGGAATCCACTTTGGCCCCAACGCCGACGTTCAGGCGAACGGCGGCGGCGGCGCGGGGACGATCACGGTAGCTGTGGAAGGCGGCACCGCACGTGCGGCGGCGATTGGATTCGACACCGAGAGTCATGATGACGCCGGAAACCTCCTCCAAGAAGGCTATGTCCGGCTGACGGCGCTCAACTCCAGTTCGGTTGGTTCCGCGCCCACGGCGGGGAACATCCTGATCCAAGGCACGAGTATCGATGGCGACAAATCCATCAACATTTCGGCCGGGAACGATCTCGGCGGCCGGATCAATTTCAATGCCAAGAACTCCATCACCATCATTGATGCGATGCTGAATGTGGAATCATACTCGTCGGAGTCAGAGTCGTCATCGTGGGTGCGTCTGGGCTACTATGATCCGCTGACCGACACGGGCCTGTCCACAGGCCGAATCAGTTTGAAAGGCACGATCATTACCGGCAACGGGTCCGGTGTCCAAGGTGCAGACGTGTCGCTGAACGCCTACGAGCGAATCGATTTGCTAAGCGGCACCGATATCCAAGCCAACAGCGACACCACGCCCGGCAACGTAACCATTCAGGTTTTTGGCACCGCCTCGACACCCGGTGTCATCTCACTGAATGTTCCAAACTCCACCGATTACATCAACATCGAAGCCCAGAACAACTACGCAGCCATCTACGGCAGCGAATCATCCTACGGTGGCCAAATCACTCTTCTGGGTAGCCAAGACTATTACGGCCCCTACAGCATCAACCTGCAGGCGAGCGGGACGGCGGGCGGTGGCCAGATCATCATCAGTTCCTATGGCGGTTACTATGCGCCGTCTTCGTGGGCCAACACATATTGGGGTATGGCCGGAATCTCCATCCAAAACGCACAACTCGATGCCAGCGCGCCGTCCGATATGGCTTTGCCCGAGGGTCGGATCACCCTCACCGCTCCCTACATCGTTCTTGATAACGCAAGACTCTACGCAGGCGACGGCTACGCATATAGCTACGGTGGCACGGTGGGCCGGATCGATGTCAACGCCGTGAATCCCAACGGCACTCATCTCGGCACTAGCGTCAACATGGTCAATTCAGAGCTGGTCGTTGGCGGGACAACAATCACGGACGGCGGCATTCTCATCACGGGCGATACCGTGACGATTGACCAATCCACCTACCTCAGCGCGTATCCCGCGCAGGTCCATATCCAGAGCCGCGAGAACACCGGCAACTGGTCCACCACCACGACCGACCCCATCTACTGGACGCCGCTCTATTACATCGTGGACAACACGACCATAATAGATGCCAGTGGCGAATCAGTACCCACCATCGTCGGATCCAGTGGGACAATCTACGGAACGTTCAGTGGGGACGTGGCGGTATTTGATTTTGGCTCGCAGAACGTGCTGATGTGGCCCAGCAGCCCGGACACAATTGCCAAAGACGGGCTTTTCGCTGTTGAATTCGACACCACCGGTAGTTTTGAAGCGTTGAACATGCAGGATAGTGGCGGCGGCAGCGGGGGCACGCAAACAGCTCTCGTGACCATCCATGCTGCCGGGATCCAGATCGTCAACTCCATGTTCAGCATGGGCGACACAAGTTCCCTCAATGGTCCCAGTCAGTTCCTCCTCTACTCCAGCACCGACGCGATAGCCATCTCACCCTATGATTCAGATAGCGGAGCCAGTGCGTCGGTCTTTGCTCCACGGAGCGGCTGGGTCAGCAACCAAGAGATAGGTGCGACGTTCCATTTCGAGAGCGCTGGCGTCACAACACTGTTCGGCGGCGATACCTCTGAGCGGATAACCGAGGTGCTCGTCGGTGCCGCGTACCAAGGTGGAACTGTTGAGCTCATCAGCACCGGTGATGGATCTGGCTCCGGCGGTTCGACAGAAGGCGTGCACATTCGCAACGCGTCGATCGACGTGAGCCACGCCTTGATTCAGGGCGAGGGCAACTACTACATGTCGCCCAACCCCGCTCAGGTTGGCGGCAATGTCACTGTCGACGGCAAGCAACAAGTAACCATCCAGGACACCACCGATATCTACGCCGACGGAACCACGGCCGGCTCAATCCAAGTAATTTCGGAAGGCACTGCCTCTGCGGCGGGGCAAGTCGTCGTGAATAACGAAAGCTCAACGGGCTACATTCGTTTGAGCGCGCAGGATTCGGCAACTGTGCTCGGTGCCCTGACCGGCGGCGGTGACATTAACATCGTCGGCGCTCCGCGCTCCAGCGGCAGCGAAACCGTCCAGATCGTCGCTAATGGACCGGCCGGTGGCGGTACCATCGCGATCACGGCTATTCAAAACCTGAGCGTGATCAACGCGCAACTCAACGCCAACGGCGCTGGCAGCCTTCCCGGTGGCACCATCGCCCTGGCCGCGCAAAACGTCCTCGTCCAGAACTCGTTCCTGACTGCCAGCTCTGCCTCAGGGGCCGCTGGCTTGATTACGATTACAGGGTATACGAGCGCCAGCGTCTTGAATTCCATCCTGCAGACTCTTGGCGCGACCGCCGGCAGCAGCAGCGGCATCTGCATCTCGGCTCCCACGGTGAACCTGGCTGGCACTACGTTGAACAACGGTCCGACTGGCGCGGCAAAGATTTATGCCAACACGCTGGTCAATCCGCCCTCCAGCGGCGCCTACGTCCTGAATCCGTACATCGCCAGCGGCAAGTGACCGTTCCGCTGAGGATTCCGCACCTGGCATTAAAAGCCTCTTGTCCAGCGCGGTCGTCTTGTGTAGTCTGCTTAGCCGTGCAAGAGGTAGCCGATGTGAATGCCATCTCGTCTGTAAGACACCAAATGACAATCTGGGAGCGGATCACGAGCCGGCTGACAGCCGGAGCATTGGGTATGTGCGTCGCGGCAGTTCTGATCTTGTTGCCGCCATCAGCCAAGGCGCAGGAAGCGCAACGCCGCCAATACGAAAGCATGCCGCTTCCGCCGGTCACACCCATTTCACCCCAGTCCTCGTTGCCAGAAGCCGAAGACGATGAGGTCGGCAAGCAGTTTCTCCTCAAGCGCCGTGTGGCTATCCCGCAATTTTCCATTGCGGGCGACGCGCAGTACTTCTACAACTCCAACCCACGGCTGCTCGATGGGGACGCCAGCGATGACTTCCTGTTCGTCGGCTCCACGACAGCTGCCTGGAATCCGACCTGGATCAAAGGCGCCTCCGCCACGGTGTTCGCCCGGCAGCAGTTCTTCCGCTACAACAGCGCTTGTGACCTGGATTTCAATTCCACCGCGATCGGCATGGCCGTTGCCACCTCTGTAAGGGATTGGTTCAACGTCAACTATGGCTATACCGCCACACGTTTGGAAAGCCGCCCCACCGGCCAGTCGTTCTATGATGAAGGCGACGTCTCGGTGATGCTCAGCAGGACGGAGAAGTTTGCCCAACGTTTTGCGCTGCCCTACGGCTACACGATGGATTACTTCCACACGTCGCCCGGCACCTACAACCGCGTGACACAAGGCATTTTTGCCGGTCTGAACTGTGCCATCACGCCCAGGCTCCTCGGCCAGTTCTTCTATCGGTTTCAGTATGAGGATTACAACGATGTCTCGCGTGAAGATCGGGCGCACGTCCTCTCGATCATGCTGAGCTACTACATCAACGACTGGGCCAGCATTCGCACGTTCGCGAGCTGGACCACCAACAAATCCACCATCGACCGGAACTACGACGTCCTCAACAGTGGTCTCGGCGCGAGCCTCGTGTGGAAGTTCTGATGCGGAGATCCCGCGCCCCCCTTCCCCGACCATCAGGGCACAGGCCGGCATTCTCAACGGGCCGGCAGCAAATCGCTCCTTTCCAGCGGCAGCCATTCCCCGGTTGCATGAGCCTCCATCCCATGCCACCTTGCTGCGTGTCCGCAACAATTGACCAACAAATGTGGTTCGCCGCGAAATCCATGCCGTCTGGTTCTGCGTGTGCCGGCCAGCGCCCGGAGGCAGTGGTTGATCTCACCCTCAGAACCCGCGAACGCCTATGATCCGCTACTCGTTTACGTTTGCTGACGGCAGCACTGCCGACTTCTCCGTGGATGAAAATGCCCCCGTTGTTCCAGCAAAGTGCTGTTCTGAAGAAGAACTGCCCGGGTGGATGGGGCTGGACAGTGTTCGTTGTTCGCACTGTCCGCTGATACGGTCCAAACTCATGCCTTGCCCGGCTTTCGAGGCCATTCGCCTGACGATCAAGTCATTTGACCATCGCGTCTCCTCTGACATGTGCGACTTGACCGTGGATCAAAACGGCGTAACGCATCGCGCTCACACCCCCATCCAGAACGCCGCCCGTTCCCTGATCGGCCTGCAACTGGCCTTGTCAGGCTGTCCTACCATGCACAGGCTCCGGCCACTGGCACGCTTTCACCTGCCGCTGGCCAACGCAGACGAGACCATCTTCCGGGTGTTCGGAATGCACATGCTGAAGCAATACTTCCGCCATTCCAAAGGCGAATCGCCCGACTGGAATCTGCAGGAACTGCAGGCACTCTACCGGGACATCCACGAGGTGAACCGCCAGCTCGCCAGACGCATACGGGCAGCCTCACATCAGGATGCCGCCGTCAACGGTCTGGTGATTCTCGATGCCTTTGCCCATGAGGTGGAATACAACATCGAGACCAAGCTGGAACAGCTCGCGCCCTATTTCGTCTACTCGGACGAGCTGCGAAAAACCGAAGTCCACCCTCCTCACCACCGGTCGTAATCCGGCTCGTAGATCTCCGTCGAGGTTTTTAGTGGCGACTGCGCACGTGTCAGGTGAAATGCGCAGGCGCTGGCAAAAATGCACATCTGCGGATAAACCGGCACCACGCTCCGCGGATCCACATACGCCGCGCAGAAACAACTCAGCGATCCCGCCACCGTGCAGCCAAGCATTGCAAACATCAGCGGCGCTGCATCGCGCCAATGACGCCGGATCACCCACAAACCACCAAACCCAAACGCCACAATGGCCAGATTGATCAGTTGCGCGTAACGCACCACCCGAGCCGGTGCCTTCACAAACCACTGGCCCATCGGCTCAGCCCACAACATCACCATCCGGAACAATGGCAGCGCGACGTAATGACGCAACCAATGCCGGCCGATCTTCTCATCCGCCAGTTTTCCAAACCCCGCATCGATCTCCGGCGTCAGTTTCATCTGAACGTACACCTGCCGGAACAGTCCCTTGACCGCATCACGTTCCTCGGCCGAATCGAACGCGTGATCGGGGAACATCTCAATCTGCGGCAGCTTGTCAGGCGTGAAAGCGGTGCCCTGCCCCACAACCGTTGCAATCAATGGCCGGTTATAGGCATGCGAATCAGTCCATGTGGAAAGCCAGCGATGATAACCCGGCGCGGCCTGATCCTGTGCCGTGGCGCGACTCGCCCCCAGCACCTGAAATTGGTGCAATGACACTGCGTTCCGCGTTACCCACGGCAGGAACAGCAAAATCGCGCATCCCACCGCCAGCGCTGCGCGCTTGGGGGTGGCAAAGCGCTTGCCCTCCGGTGTCAGGAAAAACGCCGGCAGTAAGAACAACGGCAGCGCGATCAGCGCCGGCCTCGTCAGCGCCGCCGCCGCGCAACTGATTCCCAATCCGATAAACCAGACGTTGCGATTGTCACGACACGCCTTCAGCGCACAGAAAACCGCCAGCGTCGTCCACAGTGTCGCCAGTGTTTCCGGCAGCACGTAGCCTGTGAACGCCACCAGCGGCGTCGCGATCAGAGCCGTCCCATAGCTCCAGTAACCCACGAGCCGGTCACGGAACAACTCCCGTGCTGTGCGGTACACGAGCCAGCAGGTGATCAAGTCCAGTATCGACTGCACAATCTGCACCGCCCGCCAACTGCCACAACCGGCCCATTTGTAGACGGACGCCAGAAACAACGGATAGTGTGGCGTCCGCCGCGCATTGGGAACGGGGTTGGCCGCCGCGTCATCACTGTAGACTCCGTGTTGAACGAGGTTCACCGCATATTGGTTGAACTGTACGCTGTTGTCCGCCTTCGTGGCGTCAACCCACTGCGGCACCAGCCAGAGCCTCAGCCCCAACCCGATGATCGCCAATACTATGAAATTGATCTGCTTCATTTCAGACTCGTTACACGGTCATTTTCCACGACTCCATACAAAACAGAACCCGCCACCGATGTCAATGCAACGGTGGCGGGCTGTCCCAGAATCGCAGGTGGCCGCGCGTGGGCTTATTTGCCCTCATCCAGCCGAATGGGCTCAAACCGCGGTGCAAACATGTGATTCACCACAAACGCCACCAGATAAGCACAGGCGCAGATGCCGAACAGAATGTTGTAGCCCGCTGCCACGTTCCCGGCGGCTTTGTAATGATCCAACAGGATTCCCGTCAGGATCGGGAACAGCATCCCGCCTAATGAACCGGCCATGCCACCCAGACCCGTGACCGACGCCACCGCCTTCTTGGGGAACATGTCCGACACCGTCGTGAAGATGTTCGCCGACCATGCCGCGTGCGCCGCGCAAGCGAGACCAATCAGCAGCACCGCGCCCCAGTCGCTGGCGTTTGAAACAAACACGATCGGCAGCACACACAACGCAAAAATGAACATGCCCGTCTTGCGCGCGCGTGTCACCGTCCACCCCTTCTTGGTCAGGTACCCGGTCACCCATCCGCCCACGATGCTCAGGACGGTAACGATCGCGTAGATCGTGACCAGGTGGACCCAGCTCTTCTTGATGTCGAGATGGCGGGTTTGCTTGAAGAAGTCGGGCAGCCAGATCAGGAAGAACCACCAGACCGGATCGGTAAGGAACTTGCCGAAGATGAAAGACCACGTCTGGCGATACTTCAACAAGCTCAACCACGCGATGCGTCCATCGCCGCCCGCATCCGGCGGGTCGCTGTGGATCAGCGCCAATTCCGCAGGGCTGACGTTCCGGTGGCGATCAGGCGAGTCATACATGGGCAGCCAGAAGAACAACCACACAAAACCGGCAATGCCGGCAATGATGAAAGCCCACTGCCACCCCAGCGCAAACGCAATGGGAGGCACAATGGCTGGCGCGATGATGGCGCCGACGTTTGCGCCCGAATTGAAAATGCTGGTGGAAAAAGCCCGCTCGCGCTTCGGAAACCATTGCGCGGTCCCCTTGATCGCCGCCGGGAAATTGCCCGCCTCTGACACGCCCAGCAGTATGCGACAAGCTCCAAATGCCGCCACTGCCAGCGCCGTGTAACCCCATGTCGTTCCCCACAACACCATGCTGGCGCCGGCAGGAACCAGCACAATCAACGCATGCGCCATCGCCGACAGACTCCAGCCCGCCATCGAAACGGCATAACCTTTTCTGACGCCCTGCCGGTCCACGAACCAACCGAACCACAGCAAGCCCGCGCCGTAAGCCCCCTGAAACAGGGAGTTGATCCAGCCGAACTGTTCGTTTGTCCATCCGATCTTGTCGTCCAGAATCGGCTTCAACAACGACAGGATCTGACGGTCGATGTAGTTGATCGTCGTGGCGAAGAACAACAGCCCGCAAATAACCCATCGGTAGTTGCCAACGCCGAAGATGCTCCGATGACTGCCTGGTGCTGTTGTTGGGACGTCAGGTGATTTCATAGTTTGTTCTTTCTCACAAGTCGTAACACCTCACTGAACTGGCGAGGCATGCACAACGCTACAGGCGTACCACGCTCACGTCATTGCCGTCAACGCAGCACTCACACCTGTGGCAATCGTTTATGCCGCGCCAGCCGCCGCTTCGATGAACGCTTCAATGTTCGCTGTCGGTGTCTTCGGCGACATGCCGCCGCCAACGGACAGAATCAGCCCGCGCCTGTCAGCGAGCGGCTCCAGCATCGCGCGCACGCCTTTGCGCACGTCGTCCGCCGTGCCGAGCGCCATCACGTCGCGAGGCGGCAGGTTGCCGAGCAATGTGACGCCCTCACCACAGAGTCTGCGCATCTCGGCGAGGCTGTGGTTGAAACTGAAGTTGAAAATGTTGATCCCGATCTCCGCCAGGAACGGCGCGCAAACCAGCCCATGCGCGTCGTTGTGGAAGAAGCGCACCTTTGCGTCCACCGCGCCGAACGCGCGTTTCAAATATGGCATCGCGAACTCCTGAAAATCGTCTTTGCCAAGAAACCCAACCAAGTCATCCAGCAGGAAGACACCCTCGATGGTCGGAACCCTCTCCTTCTGCAACCTCAGCCAGTCGCACAGAAACTCTGTGATTGTATTGAGCATCGCATGCGATTCCTGCGGTGATTCCTTCAACGCCATCATGAACTCGGTTGCGCCCATCAGGAATGACGCAATGTTCAACGGCCCGCGCGCCACGGCAAACCGGACCGCGTGCCCCTCTGCCTTAATGGCCTCTTGAGTATGCTCCAGCCGCTTCAGCATGAATGGCAGCAATCCATCTTCGCCCACGTTTGGCTTCTTCAGCGCCGCCATCTGCGCGGGCGTTTCAACAGTCTTCTCCGCGAACGGCAATTCGTGATCATGCCAGATGCATTTCGCTCCAAACGCCGACGGCTCAGTGCACATGCCAAATTCCGACCAGAATCCCGGCAGAAACCAGACGTTGGGAAACTGCCGCATCGCCTTCAGGTTCAGTTCCATCCACAGGGATTCCGACGTGTAGTAATCGGTGATCGAATGCCCCGCCCAGCCCGGCAGCCACGGACTGTCGATGATGAATCCCACCGGCAACGGCCGCACTTGTTCGCCTGCGACTACGCGTAGCAATTGTCTCCACTGTTGGTCGTTCATGGTTGGCCGCCAAGACTACCGGCGTTCCGCACCAAAACAACGCTATTATTCGAGCGCAGCGCCAAACTGTACGGACTGGCCGCGCTTCAGCCGCAGCGTCGCCACCTTTCCTCCGCAACGCACCCTGCATTCGCGTTCCGCGGCGCCGCGGATCGTCGCAGACACAAGCTGTCCGTCCTTCCACGTAATGTCCACCACATAACCGCCACGGGCACGCAGACCTTTCACAGCCCCGCTTGACCACGCCTTCGGCAGCGCAGGCAGCAGGTTGATCTCGCCTTCGTGTGATTGAAGAATCATCTCGCAGATGCCGGCGGTGATGCCGAAGTTGCCGTCGATTTGCATGGGCGGATGCAGGCCGAACAGATTCAAGCACGTGTTGCGGTTTGAAAACAGTTGTTGGAAGAGACGATGCGCGTTCTCCCCGTCATGCAGGCGCGCATAGAGCGCCGTGCGCCACGCAAACGACCATTCGCGCACGTCGGACTTCACATCCTCCCCTCGTGCGACCAGCGATTTTTTCGCCGCCGCCGCAAACTCCGGCGTCTTGACGATGCTGATCTGCTGGCCGGGAAAAACCGCAAATAGATGCGAGGTATGGCGATGATGATCATTTGGATCGTCGCGATCGGTCATCCACTCCTGCAACTGACCCCAACTACCCACCTTCGGGCCAACAAGCTTTTCGCGCATCGCAGAAACCTTTGCGCGATAGGCCGTATCCACGCCAAGAGCCTCACTCGCAGCAACGTAGTTGTTGAACAGATCCCAGACGATCTGCTGGCAATAGCTGACGCCGTCCTCGTGCGGGCCATGCTCGGGCGACCAACCGTTGGGCACGACCAGCCGGCCGTCAGGAAGCGGTTTCAGACGATCCTCCCAGAACTCGCACGTCTCCTTCATGACGGGATACGCCACGCGCTTGAGCCACTGTTTATCTCCGCCAAAAACGTAGTGCCACCAAAAATGCTGGCAGTACCACGCATTCGCCGGCACGTCCCACTGCCAGCCAGTGTCGCCATGGATGCCGTGCGATGTGCGCACCGCCCAACCGCGCGACTTGCCCGACGCGACCGCGAAACGTTTTTCAGCCGTGGTCGCCTTGCGCCACGGCTTGAGCTGGCTCGTGATCAGATCGAACAGCGTCGTGTGGCATTCAGCGAGGTTCGCCGGCTCCGCGAGCCAGTAGTTCATCTGGATGTTAATGTTCGCATGGTAGTCGCTGTGCCATGGCGGAGTGTTGCTGTCATTCCACAGCCCCTGCAGGTTCGCCGGAAGGCCGCCGGGCCGTGAGCAGGAGATCAGCAAGTAGCGGCCGTATTGAAAAAGCAGTTCCTCCAAATCAGGATCACCGCCCTGCTCTGCGTGCAACACCTTCCGCTGGTCAATCGGCAGCGCAAGCCGGTCTGCTGGCGTTGCACCGAGGTCAAGCGACACACGGTTGAAGAGCGATTGAAAATCCGCGATATGCGCCGTCTTCAACGCCTCGTATTTCTTTTTCGCCGCCGCTGCGAGCCGATTCTCAATCGCAGCGTGCGGGTCGCCGCCGCGGTACTTCCTGCCGTAGTCCGGCACGTAATTCGTGCCCGCGGCAACAAGCAGCGTGAGGCTGTCACACTGTTTGAATTCCAGTTTTCCGTCACTCACCGACACTGTTCCACCCTCATGGAGCGCTATCAGCTTGGTCGCATACTTCAACCCGTTGTCGAGCGTGCTGGAGAAACAGAGCGAGTTTTCCGTCCCTGCGGTCGTTTCTTTGTGTGCGCCTTGGAGTCTTACGATTCCGCTGCACGACGCCGGGCGGTCGGCAGAGAACCGCATGACCATCACCCCATCCGCATGCGACGCAAACGCCTCGCGCCGATACGCAACGCCGCCAGACTGGTAGTTCACGCTATGCACCGCCTTCGCAATATCCAGCGAACGACGGTAATCCTGAACATTGAGAACCTCCCTGCCCGCCACAGCAGTCACACCGGGGATCGCGATCTCCGCGACCTGAAAATGCCCAACGCCCTTGTTCGGCTCGAAAGTCAGCCGATAAAACCGAAACGGTTTCGCGTTCCTGCACCCATAGTTCTTCGTCAGGCCGCGTTTGGCAAAAGGTGGTTCGTGATCGTGACGGTCGAGAATCGTCCACGACGCGGCGTCATTCGAACCGGCAAGTTCCCACGTGGACGGATCCCGCAACGGCACGTCCCGTGCGGAAGTGAGCGCATACCGTTCCACCACACGAGCCTCCGGCAGGCGGAGTTCCCAAACCACCGGCCGGCCATGGTGCTCAACACACCACTTCGTGGACGGGTCGCCGTCCCCCGCTTTCACCAACTCCTCATGCGGGTAGAACGCCTGATGATCGCTGACGCACACTGCCGTTGGTGTGGTCACCGCATTCGCGCGGCCATCCGCCACGTCCACAAGCAGCTCGCCGAGCATCTGATACCAACCCATCTTCGAGTAATCGTCCGCCGACACCTCGCTGCCGGTCCAGAGGCTGATTTCGTTGAGCACCACGCGCTCCTGGCTCGCCCCGGCGTAGATCAGCCCGCCGAACCGGCCATTGCCAATCGGCAAAGCCTCGTTCATGCCCTTCTTCGCGGGCTGCTGATACCAGAGCGTCAGGTTCTGCGAGGAAGGTGCCGCAACCGATTCGGCGCCAGCGATCGCGATTGCCAGAGCGGCGAAGCAGCCGACAAGGAGTGTACTGATCAGCTTTTGTTTCATGTTCACGCAATACCCATTTTCGGCGCAAAACGAGATACGCCAGCCAACCATCCTGCTTTGGGCCCTGCCCAAACAGTCCTCAATCAAGCTGCTTGATCTTGACGTTGCGGAAATAAATCGGCGCGCCGCCGTGCTTGCCCTGAAGTCCAATGTGGCCCTTGGTTGGCAACTCAGCCATCGGACGGCTCAACCACGGCGGGATGTCGCTGCCATCCGGGTTCTTCTTGGCGGAAGTCCATTGCTTGATATCGGCTTCGGTAACGAGTTCGCCGTTGAGCAGGACGCAGATCATCGGCCCTTTGCAGACAACGGTCATCCGGTTCCATTCACCAGCTTTCTTGACGGCCTGCTTTTTCGGGGCGGACCGCCCGAAAAGGCCGCCGCATTTCCAAGTGGCCGCCGCCTTCGCCCACTTGGGCGCGCCGTCATCGAGAATCTGAATCTCCACCGAATTTGGGATCCAGTTCTTCATATCGGAAGCATAAACGATGACGCCGCTGTTGGCCGCCTCACCATTCTTGAATTCCAAATCCAAAATGAAATTCTCGTATTGCTTCTGGGTCCAAATGCATTCGTCCTTCGACGCCGTCAGCAACCCGTCCTCGTAGAACCAGATGCCCTTGTTAAACGTCGCGTTGGACAGATCGGCGCTAAACAGGTTCTCCCAACTCGCGGAGTTGGGATGTGTCTTCGGGGGCACGGTATCACCCGCGCCAGCCGTCGCAACCCATCCCAAACAAATCGCCATCACCACGACCGCCGTTTTATTCGTCATTGTCTTCTCCCGTTCTCGCTCTGAACTGTTGGTATCGAAAAATGCGTGCGCAGTTTGCCAGAGGGGGATGTGTTCACGCAACAACAACGACCGGACGCCGCACCGTCACGGGTTGGGAGGCGCAGGCTGTTCCTGGTTCGGACGGATTGTGATGGTGACGCCCTCAGGGTTCTGTTGCAGGCCGTCGAACATTCGCTGAAGCTTGACTCGAAACTCCTCATCCTGCTGTGCCCGCTGGCCCAACTGGTCGAGCCTCGTGGCAGAGATCATCTGGCTGTTACCGTCTGCATCCGTGCACGAGAATTGGATGGTCACTTTGTCGCCCTTCAGTCCGCGGAACGGGTTGCGTTCATGGGCGACGGCGGCCGCGACGGCTCCGTCCGCGTCCATATTTTCCAGTACGATGCAGTAAGCAGTCTTTGTCACGCCTTTCTGAATGAGGTCGAGCCGCACCTGCGTACCAAAGTTGCGGCGGTTCAACACCGCCTGGAGTTCCTGTGGGTTGGCCAGCGGCTGGCCGTCGGCGCGCACAATAATGTCCGACCGCTCCAGACCGGCAACCGCTGCTGGACTTTCCTTCGCAACACTCTGAATCATGACCCCCTGCCCCGCCTGCAGTTTTGGTAGATGAGAGCGCACGATGTCCGGGATTGGCTCAGTGGTCACACCGATCCATTTTTGCAGTGGTCGAAGCGGCGCTGGTGGTGGTTGCTTCGCCGTGGCCGCATTGCGCTGTCCTTCTGCCGCGCAAGCATCCCCTGTCCCAAACCAGTGACCGGTCCCCATCACCAGCACCAGCAAGCCAGTCGCGAATCGCAACGTCTTCATGGCGCGCAGTCTGCCAGACACGGGAATGGTCGTCCAATAAGAACGAGACCTCCATCCGTCACCAAGCGCACATTTGCCAACCGTGGACTGGCGGCAACCATCCAGATTACAGCAAATCAGCCTACGATTGCCGCAGCCATGACTGCCAGTCGGAGAGGACCTGTCGTTCGTGCCTGAACGCCATCTGCACAGGCAAGGCATCGGGTGCAAACCACCCGATCTCGCTGGCGTCGTCGGCAGCACGCGGTTCTGCGTCATCCAGTGGTTTTGCAACATAGTAGATGTTCAGCGTCCACTCGTCCGCATCATCGCCACCGTAGCTGTCCATGTAGATGCCGATCAGCCCGGCAAGTTGTACGCGTAATCCGGTCTCCTCGAGAATCTCACGGCGCGCGCCGTCTTCGGGATGCTCACCTTCGTGCAGAAAACCACCGGGAATATCCCAATACCCCTTGAATGGCTCGATGGCCCGGCGCACGAGCAACACCCGCCCGCCACGCATTACCAGCGCGCCGGCACACGGCTTGGAGTTTCGGAAATGCTCGGTTCCGCACGACGCGCATTTCTGCGAACCATGGGAATCCGATGCCGGAGCCAGCGCACTGCCGCAGGCAGAGCAGAACTTTCGTTGCATGACAAATCGTGGCGCTTGCGCGGCCGTTGCGCTCGCTCTCTGCGCTACACCTTCGATGCAATCAAGCGTTGGCGCAGCTGTTCGTGCTGCGTCCACAACTGATCCGGCAGTCGCGAGCCAAACTGGTCGAAGAATTTCTTGATCGAATCAAGTTCTGCCAGCCATTCCTTCTTGTTCACCGCCAGCAGTCTGTCCATCGATCCCGTAGGCAGCTTCAAGCCGGTCATGTCGATGTCCTTCGGATCGGGCACATAACCGATGGGTGTCTTCACGCCTGCCGCTGCGTTGCGAGAGCGGGCCAGAATCCACTCGATGATGCGGAGGTTCTCGCCGAAACCAGGCCACAGGAACTTGCCTTTCTCGTCGGTGCGGAACCAGTTGACGTGGAAAATCTTCGGCTGCCGACGGATGCGCTCGCCCATGTCGAACCAGTGGCCGAAGTAATCCGCCATGTTATAGCCGCAGAACGGCAGCATCGCCATCGGGTCGCGCCGGATTTCGCCAATCGCGCCGACCTGCGCCGCTGTGCGCTCGCTCGCCATGGTCGCGCCCATGAACACGCCATGTTCCCAATTCATCGCCTCATACACCAACGGCGCAAGCGTCGCGCGACGGCCGCCGAAGATGATCGCAGAAATCGGCACGCCGTGATGCTGGTCGTAGCGGAACGAGTGCGTCGGACAGTTGGTGAACGGCGCAGTGAAACGGCTGTTCGGATGGCTGGAAAGAATCGCCTTGCCGTCCGGCTCGGTCATGCCGGGCCGCCACTTCTTGCCCTGCCAGTCCAGCGCCTTGACAGGCGCCGGATCATCGTGCCCTTCCCACCACACGGTGCCATCGGGCCGCAGCGCCACGTTGGTGTAAATCGTGTCACGCTTGACCGTGAGCATTGCGTTCGGGTTGGTGCGCATGTTCGTGCCAGGCACAACGCCGAAGAAACCCATCTCCGGATTGACCGCCCAGAGCTGGCCATCAGTATCCACGCGCATCCACGAAATGTCATCGCCGACCGTCCAGATGCGATAGCCCTTCCTCTTCAATCCTTCCGGCGGCAGCAGCATCGCAAGATTGGTTTTACCGCAGGCGCTCGGGAACGCGGCGGCCACGTACAGATTCCGGCCGCCCGGTTCTTCGACGCCGAGAATCAACATGTGTTCCGCCAGCCATTTTTCCCGCTGCGCCAGCACGCTGGCGATCCGCAACGCAAGACACTTCTTGCCCAGCAACACATTGCCACCGTAACCGCTGCCGACCGACCAGATGGCGTTATCTTCCGGGAAATGCAGAATCAACCGGCGATTGACATCGAGATCCGCCTTGCTGTGCAGGCACTTCGTGAAATCCCCATTCGGCCCAAGCGCGTTCAGCGGGGCCTCGCCCATGCGCGTCATGATTCGCATGTTCAACACGACGTAAATACTGTCGGTCAACTCGATGCCGATCTTGGAAAATGGTGATCCGATCGGCCCCATCGCGAATGGCACCACGTACATCGTCCGGCCCTTCATCGCGCCGCTGAAAATCTCACGGGCTCTGCGATAAGCTTCCCGCGGACTCATCCAGTTGTTGGTCGGCCCGGCGTCGCCTTGGAAGCTGGTGCATATGTAGGTCAGGTGTTCCGTGCGGGCGACATCGTTTCGAGCAGTGCGATGCATGTAGCAACCGGGCATCTTGTGCTGGTTCAGTTCGATGAGCTCGCCTGTCTTCAGCGCCTCCGCTGTCAATCGGTCGCGCTCCTCCTCCGAACCATCGCACCAATAGACATGATCCGGCTGGCACATTGCGGCCATCCGTTCCACCCATTCCTGTACATGCGGATACTTGATCATATGGGGTAATCACTTACACGAATTCCCACCCTCGTCAATATCTGCTTCGAATTTTTGTCGAAAACTGTTCAGTTTCCCCTCCCCAGCGGTCTCTTGTGATGCGTTCCTGCTTGTGACTGAGGAAGAACGTGTGTAGGTTGCCTGCACCATGAGAAACATGGTGCGGGGGTTTCCCGCGGAAAAGTCGCGTTATGAACGGCGCTTCGGCGCCGCAAGTTTTGGATGCGCACAGGATATCGAGCGCCGGCTGGGCACAAATGATCATCAGGTTTTTTTCCAACAAGTGGATGAGAATCAGCGTGGCTGCTGGTTTGATCCTCCTTCCGATCAATTCGGTTTTGGCAGAGAACTACGCCATTGTGTTCAGCGGTGGCGTGAATGCATCCAACAACCACGACCGCTACTACGAGGAAACCCTGCGAATATGGCAGGACCTTGTGAGTTGCTGGGGATACGACGTGAACAACGTATATGTGTTGTTTGCCGACGGTACAGACCCGGCGATCGACCGTTCCAGCGGTGTGAGTTCGGACTGGAGCGCGATTGTCAGCGCCGGTGGGAACATCTGTGCCGCCACTACAAACGATTTCAAGAATGTGATTCAAACCATCGGCAGCAGCATGGTGAGCGGGAGTGACAGTTTCTTCTTCTGGTCGTTTGACCACGGATCACAAACCGACCCTGCCGTCATGGGCAGTGGCTCGTTGTGCGCTTGGAACAGTCAGCGAATCTATTCCAGCGAATTCACCACTTACCTGGATCCTGTGCTCAGCAAGACGCCTGCTTGGGACGCTTACATCTTTACGCAATGCTACGCTGGCGACATGGCCAACAGCCTGGGCATTACTGCCGATGATACCAATCGGTTCACCGCCTGGGCCGCGGCGTGGAACGAAGTGTCATACGATAAAGGATTCGCCGATGCATGGGCCAGCGGCATGGAAGCAGGCCACACGCAGACACAGACTTTGGGAACCTATGCCGTGAGCAACGACCCGTATGGCCCCAATGGAACCCAGTGGGAAACTCCCGGGTGGGTCGGAGGTCTGTTTTCCATGGGCGTACCGGAACCGGGGTCGGCGGTATTGTTGCTCCTCTCGTGGGGGATTGTTCGCACCACCCGTCGCAAGAGGTGACCACGTATCTTCTGCGATTGCGTAGTCGCGTCATCATCGGCACCGGAAGCAGCCAAACACTCCCTGACACGCTGAAAGTCCCGCCGTCCTGTCGTGTGCAGGCAAGTTGCGACGCGCCTGCAGACCAGATATCATAGTGCACATAGCCATGTCCGACCCCTCAGAACATCAGCCAGGACATCTCTCGAGCGAGGATTATCAGCGGGAATTCCAGCGCATGGTCCGCGAGATGGAGGAGCGGCTTGCGATCGGCGATTCCCCCCGGGAGCAATTGCTCCTCGCGATGGGCGTTATTGAGCAAGAGATGAATGGCAATGGAGGCAGCCGCTGGGAGGAAGAGGATTACGCAGACTACATGGACACACTCCGTAATACCCTGACAGGCGAAACGAGTTTCTCCGCGGAGCAGTTGGACAAAATCCGATGGGCGCTGGATGAGATTCTCGCCTGTGGTCGTGAACTTGAGAGCGTTGGAGAATCAGACCGCGACGCAACCAGAGCGATTGATTACCTGATCGAGCGCGTCGTGGATTGGTGCCATCGACACACTGCGGAAGGATAAAGCCACGCTTCGCGTTTCCATTCCTTGAGTGGCATAGCCCGTGTTGTTCAGCCCGCCCGGGGCCATCCCTATGGCAAATCCGTGGCGCCCATCAGCCAGCGGTCACACTCGCGCGCAGCGCCACGGCCTTCGTTGATGGCCCACACCACGAGGCTCTGGCCGCGACGACAGTCGCCGGCGGCAAAGACGCCGGGGATGTTCGTCGCAAATCGGCCGTGTTCAGCCTTAAAGTTGGAGCGCGGATCGCATTCGAGTTTCAACGCCTTGGCGAGAGTCTCTTCGGGGCCGAGGAAGCCCATCGCCAGCAGGACGAGCTGCGCGGAAATAACTCGCTCGGTGCCGGCCATGCTCTTGGGGATGAACTGGCCCTTGTCGTTCTTCGCCCACTCGACGTTGACGATCTCGATGCCTTTGACCTGGCCCTGTTCGTCGCCAATGAAACGCTTCGCCGTGACAAGGTAGTGGCGCGGGTCGGCTCCAAACTTCGCGGCGGCTTCCTCCTGGCCGTAGTCCATCTTGTAGACCTTCGGCCATTGCGGCCACGGATTGTCCGCAGCGCGCTCCAGCGGCGGCTTGGCAAGAATCTCAAGCTGGTTGACGTCCTTGCAGCCGTGGCGCAACGAGGTGCCGACGCAATCGGTGCCGGTATCGCCGCCACCGATGACAACGACGTGTTTGCCTTCGGCACTGATGAAGCCGCCGGTGCAACTGCTGTCGAGCACGCGTTTGGTGTTGGCAGCGAGGAAGTCCATCGCGAAATGGATGCCCTTGAGGTTGCGGCCCTCGATGTTCAGGTCGCGCGGCTTGGTGGCGCCGACGCAAAGCACAACGGCATCAAATTCCTTCAGGAGTTTCTCAGCGGGATATTGCTTTCCAATCTCCGTGTTCGGCACGAACTGCACGCCCGCCCTCTCCATCAAATCGACACGCCGCAGGACCACCTGCTTGTCGAGTTTCATGTTCGGGATGCCGTACATCAACAATCCACCGATACGATCCGCACGCTCAAAAACAGTGACGGCGTGTCCAGCAACGTTGAGCTGTTCGGCTGCCGCCAAACCCGAAGGGCCGGAGCCGACGACAGCGACCTTCTTGCCCGTGCGTTTCGACGGCATGGGGACAGGCATCCAGCCCTTGTTCCACGCGCGATCGATGATCTCGCACTCGATCTGCTTGATCGTGACAGGCGGCTCATTGACGCCGAGACAGCAGGAACCCTCACACGGCGCAGGGCAGACCCGGCCTGTGAACTCCGGGAAGTTGTTGGTCTTCAACAACCGCTCCAGCGCTTCCTTCCAGAGACCACGATAAACGAGGTCGTTCCACTCCGGAATGAGGTTGTTGATCGGACAACCCGACGCCATGCCGGCCAGCAAGCGGCCCACGTGGCAGAACGGCACGCCGCAGTCCATGCAGCGCGCGCCCTGCAGTTTGAGTTTCTCCTCCGGCAAATGCTGGTGGAACTCGTTCCAATGCTTGATGCGTTCCAGTTCAGGCTGGTCTTGCGGCAGCTCGCGCTTGAACTCCATGAATCCGGTTGGTTTGCCCATATGACCTTGTAAAACGTGAATCCTGATACGACTTAATTGCCACCGACGCGGGCGAGGTCCGATTTATTCTCCTCGAAGGCGCGCATAACAGCCTCGTCGCCCGTGAGCCCGGCATCCTTGGCCCGGCTGAGGCACTCGAGCATGCGCTGGTAGTCTTTCGGTATGACCTTGACGAACTTGCCAACAATGCCCTCCCAGAGTTCGAGAATGCTCTCGGCCCGGTGGCTGGCGGTGCGCTCATAGTGCCGTTTGATCATCCGGTAAACCTCCGCCTTCTCCTCGGGGTCGGACAGTGTCTCGAGGTTCACCATGGACTTGTTGCAGCGGCTTGGGAAATCGCCGGCCAGATCAAGCACATAGGCAACGCCGCCGGACATGCCAGCCGCGAAGTTCCGCCCGGTGCTGTCGAGCACCACCACGCGGCCTCCGGTCATGTATTCGCAGCCATGGTCGCCCACGGACTCGACAACGGCGTGGAGACCGCTGTTGCGGACGCAGAACCGCTCGCCGGCCATGCCGCGCACGTAAGCCTCGCCGCTCGTCGCGCCATAGAACGCCACATTGCCGATGATGATGTTCTTCTCCGGCACGAATGTGGAGCCTGGCGGCGGGCAAACGACAATCTTGCCCCCGCTGAGGCCTTTGCCGAAGTAGTCGTTGGCGTCGCCTTCCAACTCCAGTGTGATGCCTCGCGGCAGAAATGCGCCAAAGCTCTGGCCGGCCGAGCCGACAAACTTGATACGAATCGTGTCGTCGGGCAGTCCATTGGCCCCCCAGCGTTTCGTCACTGCGCTGCCCACCTGCGTGCAAACAACGCGGTTGACGTTCTTGATCGGCAGCGTCGCGCGCACCTTCCCACCCTCTTCGATCGCAGGCGCGCACAGTTTCAACAGCACTTGCTGGTCGAGCGAATCCTTCAAACCGTGGTCCTGCTCGATCTGCCGGTAGCGGCCGACTTCCGGTCCCACCGGCGGCTGGTAGAAGATGCGCGAGAAGTCGAGGCCTTGCGCTTTGTAGTGGTCGAGCGCCTTCGCTTTGTCGAGCTTGTCAGTGCGCCCTACCATCTCGTTGATGGTGCGGAAGCCGAGCTTTGCCATTTCCTCGCGCAAGTTCTGCGCGATCATGAAGAGGAAGTTGATCACGTGCTCCGGCTTGCCGGTGAATTTCTTCCGGAGTTCCGGATTCTGGGTCGCAATGCCCACCGGACAGGTGTCCGAATGGCACACGCGCATCATGATGCAGCCCAGGACAACCAAGGGCGCAGTCGCAAACCCGAACTCCTCGGCGCCCAGCATTGCGGCCACCGCAACATCGCGGCCGGTGCGCAGCTGTCCGTCGGTCTCGACATAAACACGACTGCGGAGGTTGTTCAGAACGAGTGTCTGGTGCGCCTCGGCCAAGCCAAGTTCCCATGGCGTGCCGGCGTGCTTGATGCTCGTCAGCGGCGAAGCACCCGTGCCGCCATCGTGCCCGCTGATAAGAATCACGTCTGCGTGACCTTTTGCGACACCCGCGGCAACCGTGCCAACGCCAATCTCCGACACAAGTTTGACACTGATGCGCGCGCCACTGTTGGCGTTCTTGAGATCGTGAATCAGCTCAGCAAGATCCTCGATCGAATAAATGTCGTGGTGTGGCGGCGGCGAGATGAGACCGACGCCCGGCGTGGCGTACCGCGTCTTGGCAATCCACGGATAGACCTTCCTGCCCGGAAGCTGGCCACCCTCGCCAGGCTTGGCGCCCTGCGCCATCTTGATCTGAAGTTCCTTGGCGTTGACGAGGTAATCACTCGTGACACCAAAGCGCGCACTGGCCACCTGCTTGATCGCACTGCATTTTGAGTCGCCGTTCGGACCGGGCTGGAAACGTGCCGGGTCCTCGCCACCCTCGCCGGTATTGCTCTTGCCGCCGATGCGGTTCATCGCAATGGCGAGCGTCTCGTGCGCTTCCTGGCTGATGGAGCCGTAGCTCATCGCGCCGGTCTTGAAGCGCTTGACGATGCTCTCAACCGATTCGACCTCGTCGAGCGGAATCGGTTTGTCGAGATACTTCAACTCGAACATGCCGCGCAACGTGCACAAGTGCCGCAACTGCTCGTCAATCTCGTGGCAATACTCCTTGAACACGGCGTAGTTGTTCGTCCGCGCCGAGAGTTGAAGCTTGTGGATCGTCTCCGGATTGAAAAGGTGATACTCCCCGTCAGCACGCCACTGATACTGTCCGCCCGGCCGCAACGTCGGCGGCTGCTGTCCACGTTCCGGGTACGCGGCACGATGGCGCAGGTTCGTTTCCTCCGCAATGGCGTCAAGACCGACCCCTTCCACCTGCGAAGCCGTGTTTGTAAAGTACTTGTCAATGACCCGTCGATTGAGGCCGATCGCCTCAAAAATCTGCGCACCGCGATAGCTCTGGATGGTGGAGATGCCCATCTTTGACATCGTCTTCACCACGCCCTTCACGGCCCCTTTCACATAATTCTTAACCGCCTTCTTGTGATCAACTCCGGTGAGCAATCCCTCGCGGATCATGTCATCGAGCGCCTCAAACACCAGGTGCGGGTTGATCGCCGTTGCACCGTAGCCGATCAACAATGCGAAATGATGCACCTCGCGCGGCTCACCCGACTCCAACACCAAGCCGACCCGAGTGCGCGTGCCTTCACAGACCAGGTGATGGTGCAACCCGGCCACCGCCAGTAACGCAGGAATCGGCGCGAGCAAGCTGTTCACGCCACGGTCGGAGAGGATGATGATGTTCACACCGCCTGCAATGGCCGCACTGGCCTTCGCGAACAATTCCTCCAGAGCTTTTTCGAGCCCCTCACCGCCTGACTTCGACGGGAACAAAATGGGCAATGTCACCGACTTGAACCCGGGCCGGTCGATATGACGCAGCTTCTCCAGTTCCTCGTTGCTGAGGATCGGGCGGTCCAACTCGATCATGCGGCAGCTTTCCGGACCGGGCTTGAGCAGGTTCCGCTCGGAACCGATCAGGGTATGCGCCGACATGATGATCTCTTCGCGAATACAGTCCACCGGCGGATTGGTAACCTGCGCAAAGAGCTGCTTGAAGTAGTTATAGAGCAACTGCGGACGGTTCGACAACACCGCCAGCGGCGTGTCGTTTCCCATCGCGCCAATGGGCTCGACGCCGTCCATGGCCATCGGTCCCACGATTTTCCGCAGTTCCTCGAACGTGTAGCCAAACGCCATCTCACGCTGAACGATCGTGTCGTGATCAGGTTCGTAGACGTGCGGCGGGTCAGGCAATTTGTCGAGGTGGATCATCTCCTGGTCAAGCCACACCCGATAGGGCTGCCCGGAGGTGATCTTGTTCTTCAGTTCCTCGTCAGCAACGATGCGGCCCTCCTCGGTATCAATGAGGAACATGCGGCCGGGCTGAAGCCGCCCTTTTTCGAGCACGCGCTCCGGCTCAATGGGCAACACCCCTACCTCGCTGGCCATGATGACCTGGTCGTCCTTGGTGACGTAGTAGCGCGACGGGCGCAAGCCGTTGCGGTCAAGCACCGCGCCGATCTTCCGGCCATCCGTGAATGCGATTGAAGCCGGGCCATCCCACGCTTCCATCAGACAGGCGTGGAATTCGTAGAAAGCGCGCTTCTGATCGCTCATGGTCTCGTGGTTTTCCCACGGTTCCGGGATCATCATCATCACCGCGTGCGGCAAATCCCGGCCGGAAAGGACCAGAAACTCCAAACAGTTGTCAAACATCGCCGAGTCGCTGCCATCGCTGCAGATGATGGGCCGCAACTTCTCGATATCGTCGCCCCACAGGTCGCTCTCGAAGAGCATCTGGCGGGCATGCATCCAGTTGATGTTGCCACGAAGCGTGTTGATCTCGCCGTTATGCGCCAGATAGCGATAGGGGTGCGCGCGCGGCCAGCTTGGAAACGTATTCGTGCTGAAACGCGAGTGAACCAGACAGAGCGCGCTCTCGACCGCAGGATCCTTGAGGTCGGGATAGAATTCCTCGACCTGCTCGCACATCAACATGCCCTTGTAGATGAGCGTCTTGGACGAGAGACTGCACACATAGAAATACTCTCCCCCGGCGATCTTCCGCCCGCCATGGCCGTAGCGGATGATGCGCTCGGCGCGTCTGCGGATGATATAGAGCTTGCGCTCGAACGCCGCGTCGTCGCGGAGTTTCGAACCGCGCCCAATGAACACCTGCCGCACAAACGGCTCCGATGCCTTTGCGGTCGCGCCCAATGTGGAATCGCTGGTTGGCACTGTGCGCCAGCCAAGAACAGTCTGTCCTTCCTCCGCGACAATCTGCTCGAAAACTTTTTCGCATTCGCGGCGCTCGCTGGCGTCCTGCGACATGAAAACCTGCCCGACGCCATACTCGGCGCAGCCCGGCAGCGCGATCCGGGCGGTGCTCGCAGCGCGTTTCAGAAACTCGTGCGGCATCTGCATCAGGATACCGGCGCCGTCACCGGTGTTGTTCTCGCAACCACACGCGCCACGGTGGCGGAGGTTGACCAGCGCTGTCAGGGCGTCGCGGACGATTTTGTTGGACCGCTTACCCTTGATGTTAACGACGAAAGCGACGCCGCACGCGTCGTGCTCATAGCCGGGGTCGTACAAACCTTGTGCCTTTGGAGCCTGTAACATATTTCTACCTCTCACTCCTTCCCTGCTGCTGTGCTTCCACTGCCACTTTTCAGCACTTCGATAAACGTCTCGGTGTTCGCGTAGAGTTTCCGTCCGCGGCGATAAACGATGCCAAGGGGGCGCGTGAACGAGTGTTCCGCAAACGGCACCGCCGCCAATGTTCCCATCCGCAGTTCATTCTCCAAGCTCGGCAGTGGCAGCACGGAAATCCCCGAACCGGCCTCCACGGCACGCTTGATCGCCTCGATGTTGTCGAACCGCAAGACCGGCTTCACATCCGCCCCCTGAATCCGCAAATACTGTTCAACTTTCTTCCCAACGACCAGTCCAGCATCGAAACCAACATAGGGTTCACCGGTGAGTTGCGCAAATGTCACCGTCTTCTTCTTCGCAAACGGATGTCGTGGCTGGCACACAAACACCATTGGCTCTTCGCGCCAGGGAATCACCGCCAGTCCCGGCCGCCCCTCCGGGAACGAGAGAATGCCGAGATTTACGTCGTCATTCAGGACGCGCTCGCACACGCGCTCCGGGTGCAGGTACTCGATCTCCACGCGCGCCTGCGGGCGCATCTGGCTGAACCGCTGCACGCACTGGCCCATGTCGCGCAAGTTGACCGAGTAGATCGCCGCCACGCGGACCACTGAATCCACCGCCGCCCGCGTCCCACGCACCGCCGCCTCCACCTCGTAATACCGCTCCACCACCTCGCGGCTGCCGTTGTAGAATACCTTGCCCTCGGGCGTCAGCTCCCACGGCCGGCAGGAACGATCAATCAACGTCACGCCCAAATGCTCCTCCAACCGCCGAATCGTCTGACTCGCCGTGGCCTGCAAAACGTTGTTCGCCTCCGCACCCTTGGAAAAGCTGCGAAAACGCACCACGTCACAATAAATCTTTAACGCGTCTATCTGCATTAGTTTTTGTAATACTATATTACTATAGCATTACGTTTTCTAATACTACAGATAACACGATTCGTCAACTGGAATTTTTCTCCGTGAAAAACTGGAACAGCAGCCTACCGGTTCCGGAACTCCTGCCACTCGGGTTCGTTCTGGAAAATCCAGCGGTAGTAAGCCCGCCCCCGCAATCGCTTCGCAGCAGCCTCGTCAACAATAACCCTGCAATCCGGATGAAGTTGCAGCGCCGAAGCCGTCACCATCGAAGTAATCGGCCCCTCGACGGCTTTGGCGAGAATGGAGGCCTTCTCTGCCCCGGTCACCAGCGTCAGAACATGGGACGCATCCAGAATCGTGCCGACACCCATCGTCAGCGCGCGCCGCGGCACGGCGCCGGCCCCGCCGTGAAACAATGCTGAGTTCTGGCGAATCGTTGCAGGCGTCAGCGCCTTTTCCCGCGTGCGCGATCGCAGCGCCGACAGTGGTTCGTTGAAGCCGATGTGGCCATCGGCGCCGATTCCAAGCAATTGGAGGTCTATGCCCCCGCAATCGTGGATCAGATCCTCGTAATGCCGGCATTCGGCCGCGAGGTCCTTGGCTGCGCCGTTAGGCAGGTGCGTATTACGCTTGTCTATGTTGACCCTGTCGAACAAGTACTTGTCCATGTAGTAGCGGTAGGAATGCGGGTCGTTGGGCGCCAAACCCACGTATTCATCAAGGTTGAACGTGCGGCAGAGCGAGAAATCAAGATGCTCCCGACGGTGCATGTCCGCCAGGTAACCGTAAACCTGCTCCATCGTCCGTCCGGTGGCCAGGCCCAGGACGAGTGACGGCTTTGCCCGCAAACGTCTTGCAATCAGCCGTGCCACGAGCAGCGCGGCTTTTTCTGTTGTCGATTGAATAATGACTTCCATGACAGGAAGTTAAGCATGAATGCGCAATCTGGACACGAAGAAAACGTAAATGCGACGTCATCCAGACTGCCGATCCATCACTTCGGATAGTCGCGCCACATCCAGCGCATCACTTCGGGAAAGATCGCCGTGCCATGCTTGCCACTGTGGACACCCTCGCCAAATACGAACTTGTGGTCGTAGCCCTTTTCCTGGAGTGCGGCCGCCATCGCTTTGTTCGCCTCCGGCCACGAGCCGAACTTGTTGACGATGTCATTCGCGCCGTCCTGCTGGAACATGCGGATCGGTTTCTTCGGCGAATTACGGACCATCTCGGGGTATTTGTTGCCGCCGCGGATGTTGGTGAAGCTGCCGACCGTGGTGAAGCATTTGCGGAACGCGTCAGGACGTTCCCAACAAACGGTGAACGAGCAGATGCCGCCGCTGCTGCTGCCGGCAATACACCGACCTTCGGGATTCCGGGTCAGGTTGTATTTCTTGCCGACCTCCGGGAGAATTTCTTCGATCAAGAATCGCGCGTAGGTGTCGCCAAGCGAGTCGTATTCGATGCTGCGGTTTGCACGTGGCGCGGGCCGGCCATCGGGACGCTTGCGAGGCTGTTCACCGGGTTTGAGCGCCTTGCCGCCCGGCTGAATGAAGATGCCAATGATGACTGGCAACTCATGCCGGGCGATGAGGTTGTCGAAAACTGTCGGCGCGTTGTAGAGGATACCGTCCTGACAGACGAACACAGCGGCCGGCTTGTCAGCCTTGTATTGCGCGGGGACATAAACCCAATAGTCGCGCACTGTGCCGGGATATATCTTGCTGTCGTTCCACGAATACTTCGTGACCGTGCCTTTGGGAACCCCTTTCTGCTCCAGGGAATCCGGACCGGGCTTGTATTGGTCGTCGGGCGAGGATTTCTTCTCCACGGCTTGAAGGGTTGCAGCGAAAGCGACGACTGGAATGAGAATGCAACGAAGACATCTATTCATGGTTATGGATGGGTTCTTGGTTTGCGTTACGTTTCACGATTCACACTGCACAACAAATACCTGGCTCCAGCCACCGCGATCGCTGGTGAAGATCACGCGGCGGCCGTCAGGCGAAAATGCCGGGTGCGGATGGCTCCATTGCGGGCCATAGACGGAAGCTGGATCGTCAGGGCGCGGCGGACGGTCGAGTTCGGGGCGCTCACCCCGAATAATGCTCGTGTCAATGCCGGCGCCTTTTGCCGCCTCGGCAAGCTTCCACTGAGTGCCACGGCTCGTGGCACGCGGATGGCAAAGCGTGCGCCGTTCGCCCGTGCGGGCGTTGACCAGTTGCAGACCGATATCGGGGTGATTTGTGTCAGCAACAATCCATTGTCCGCTGCGGTCGCTGCTTTCGTGCCACGAGTTGAACGCTGCAATGGTGCGCACTTGGGAACCATCGCGGCTGACAGCGCGCAACGCGTGCGGCCAATGGGTGAAGATGATCTCGTTGCCGTCCCCAAGCCAGCTCTCGTGGACGATCCATTCGCCAGGTTGCTGCGGGTAGAGATTGCGGTCGCCGCTGCCGTCGGCGCGAATGGTCCAAATACGCGCGCCGGGCGCGCCGGAATACTCGAGGATATTGTCATCGGCCGGGCAGAACTGGATATGGCCAACCTCGGCTTTCTCCACCAGGAAGCGTGTCTGTCCCGACGCCAAGTCAATGAGCGCAAGCCGGCAGCATTTCGGCAGGCGCACGCCAATGGCCAAGCGCGTTCCAGCAGCGTTGAGCGAACAGTTGCCGAGCTTCGCGCTTTCGAACTTCGCCACCACCCGCTCGCGCAACGTCTCGCGATCCACCTCCACCACGCTGTCGCGCGCGGAAAGGTAGAGTCGCCGTCCGTCGCGTGTCACCGTCGGCGAAAACGGATTGATATCCACGCGCGCGGTCAGTTGAGTGATCTCGCCGGTGGTTTCCGCAGCCGTGAAGAGATTCGGGAAGCCGGTGCGGTAGCTGACGAAATAAAGTTCGTGCTGGTCGTCCGGCCACGACGGGTTCGTAAAATAAAAATGATGATGCATCGCCTCCGCGGCCGTCATCTGCCAGAGCCGCGTGCCGGTCTTCTCGTCACGCAACTCGCGCCGTTCGGAGGGGAATCGCTGGCCGGCAGCAACCGAACTGCTTTCCGTTACCAGCAAGCCAGCACCGGCTGCGGCGGAAGTTTTCAGAAACGTGCGACGCGTCATTGCAGTCTCATCTTACGCCCTGGGTTCGCCGAAGTTCAACACCGGCTGAAGCCCAGACACCGGCTTTCGCCTTCCTATAATGTCGGACGACACCGGCCCATGTTGTGGCCTTTCCAGCCATACCACGCCACATAAGCGTAAGCGACGAGCGGCACGATGAATGAAATTTGCAGGTTCTTCGTGATGTCGGCAAGGTGCCCCTGCAACGGCGGCAGGATCGCACCTCCGAGAATCGCCATCACCAGCAACGACGACGCCTGGCTTTTGTAGATGCCAACACCGTCAATCGCCAGCGCGAAGGTGTTCGACCAGCCGATGGACGTAAACAACCCCACCGCCACCACGCACCACATCGCCAGTTTGCCGCCGGCGGAGATCGCCGTCGCCAACAACGCCACCACTGTCGCTGAGAAAATCATCAGTGTCCGACCGGGCAACGCCTTGCCGAACTGGAACAGCAGCCAACAGAGCGCAAGGAACGGCAGATAACTCTGCACTCCCGCCCAGCCGCGCAGCGCCAGCAGCACCACGAATCCCGCCAGCGGAATCGCCGCGAGCAGCCATTGCTTGTTGCGCCGCGTCATCTCGCTCAACTCCACCGCGCCCATGAACCGCCCGATCAACATCCCGCCCCAATAGAGCGACACGTATTGGCTCGCCTCCAATTCCGTCAGGCCCGCCACGTTCTTCTGGCCGAGGAAATTGATGATCGCGCTGCCGACGGACACCTCGCCGCCGACATACATGAAGATGGCAACGACGCCGAGCGCCACGTGCGGATACCGCAGCGCACCCGCGCCCGCCTCGATTTTCCCCTCGCCCACATGTGGCAGATGGACGAAATAGAAAAACGCCGCGAGCGCCACGAACACGACGCAAAACGCAAGATACGGCATCTTCACCGACTCCGCCCCGTGTGCGCCACTGCGGGCGAAATATTGAAAAATCAGATAACCGGCGATGAGCGGACCGAGCGTCGTGCCGACGGAGTTGAAGCCTTGCGCGAGATTCAACCGGCTCGAAGCAGTCTTCTCCGGGCCAAGGATGGTGACATAAGGATTGGCGGCGATTTGCAGCATCGCAAACCCCAACCCCACCACGAACAGTGCCACCAGAAACATGGGATATGACGCCATTGTCGCCGCCGGCCAGAACAGCGCGCTGCCCGCCGCCGAGACCAGCAGCCCGATCACTACCCCGTTCTTATAGCCAATCCGCGCGATCGGATCGCCCGCCGTCGCCGACACCAGGAAATAGAGCAGCGCCCCGGTGAAATACGCGCCGAAGAACGCAAACTGCACCAGCATCGCCTGGAAATAATTCAGCGTGAACGCCAACTTGAACCGCGGGATGAGGATGTCGTTGAACACCGTCATGAAGCCCCACATAAAAAAGAGGCTCGTCATGATCGCGAACGGCCCGCGGAAGCCCTGCCCGTTGCCTCCACCGTTCGTGTCGACTCTTCTATTCGCAGCGCCTGCGCTCTCCATGCGTTCTCTCCGTAATGCCTTCGTCGAAAGACTGGCCGCGAACGATGCTCCCTCCGCACCCCCATCGCGAGCAAATTCCTCCGGTGTAGCAACTCCGCCGATAAGGGAGAAACCTTTCGCGCTTCGAAGGAGGCGCCTCCTTCTCTTTCGCGCAGCAGGAAATCCACACCCTCTTGCCAGCGATCTCAGACCTGAGCAACAGCTTTTGTGCCCGTGGAACCGAGTAGCTCCTTCATCTCCATCACCCCGGCGGAGATTGGCGACGCCGCTTGCGTCTCACGCGCATGATAAGCGCGAAACCGCTCGTGAGCAGCAAACCACTGGATGGTTCCGGAAGAACAATAATGTCACTCCACTTGGCGTCGATGCTGCTGGCGGGATTAATGCCGCCAGCAACGTCATAACTGAGAAAGTTGTGATCGTTGGCGCTGCTGATGCTGGCAACCTGGACTTTCCAGGAATCGGTGGGACGGAGCACCGTGTAGTTGGTCAGGTAGTCCCACGACACCGCGAAATCAATGAACGAGGTGGTTCCGAGGTTCGTTGTGCTTTGACTGTCAAGGGTGCGAATGAAACCGTCGGTGGTGCGTGAGTTTCCGTTGATGTCGTTGGTGCCCTTGGCGGCATTCATGCCGTCCAGATCACCCATTTTGGTGGCGCCCCAAGTGGTTCCGATCGTGTTAGTGATACTCATCTCCAATCCGTGATCGGCCAAGGTTGCTTTGCTGTCCCAAGTGAATGCGAAGTCCGGTTGATTGGCGACGCCGTAGCCAATCTTGTCAATGACCACCATCACCGTATCGGCGTAGGTGCTGCTGGTAACCGTGCCGGCGGCCACCCGCGCTCGGAAATACACATAGTTGGCGTCAGTATTCCAGTAAACGCCGGGAGAAAGAGAATCACCCACGAAATCCAAGTGGGTGCTGCCCAGACCGTCATTCGGATCGTTGAGGCTGTTCACGGCGTGCCAAGTCACCGTCCATCCGCTCCAACTGTTTGTATCGGGCACCCAGTTCACTTGTGCCCCCAACACCGGCTGCACAACAAACAACGCAACCAAGGCTGACAACGCAAATCTAACAATGGCTCCCATGGATTTCATGCCGGTCAGTTCTGAACCCTGACAGAGCAAACGCTCCCGTTGGCAGGGTCTCCCATGAAGAAACAATACCCGCTCATATGGTTTGCGGACTGAATTCTGGCCATTTTCTGAATCTCGCTCTTCTCACTGGCCCTTCGGATTCTATCCATTTTCTGTTCGTACAGTCTCGATATGTTCGTCCCACCCGCCCCATCTCCAACAACCTCGTTGTGGTTTTTTTTGGCAGCAGGAAGACCATGAGCCACCTCCGCTTTGATTCGCGCAAAAACCGATTCATCCAGTAATGTGAACCGTTCACTTTGTTTCACTTGTGCGACCAATCCATTCTTGACCGTATGGAACGAACTTGCGGTGAGCCTCCGTCTCTCGTCGATGCTCATACCCCGGGTCACCTCTTGAATGACCGCAAGCGCCCATGCGTCTTTGGCGTTTTCCTCGATTTTGTCGACTTCGGTAGAACGTCCAGACAGGACCGACGCCTTCCCCCAGTAATCATGCAAGGACCTCAAGAAATGCCAGTTTGCAGAAGGATGAACCGGTTCCCTCCCAAAAGTCATGGCTTGCAGATCCGGGATGTAGAATCGCATGCTTTTTTCGAACAACTTTCTGGCTTGAGCATAGTTCCCCCTGGCCTCCGGAGCGCGGTCGCAACTATCACCTTTGGCGAGCAGATCCCGTGCCTTGAAGAACGCTTCCAGCGCCACCTCTTCACTGTCGACTTCTTCGATGGTCTTGGAAATATCTACCGTTCCCGTTCCTACAACTGATGCATAAAGCGCCCCACTTGAAGAGATTGCCCCGCTGCTCCTTCTCTCCTTGTCAAAATCAACAGTGTGTACACATCCAAAGACAAGCACCAAAGCTGCCAGTCCAAAGCACACAACGAGCACTGCCGATTCAATGCAAAAGGATGTGAACGTCCCGATTATGTTGGTGGAAGAGTCAGGCCGGTCCAATGTCGGCTCGCACACTTGGGGAGTCGCACCCGTAAATGCGTGATTATAAAACCGGAATTCTCGCGGGTGAAAACTTCGCGATCCACGTTGCGTTTGCTCTGTTGTTCTCGCCGCCCTGTTCATCTGAGAACTCCGCAAATAGCGGCTGTAGTATACACTGCCGCGCATAGACAATCAACCTCTCCCCATGCGCTCTATTCGCCGCGAATCCTCCATAACGAGAATTTCGTCTCTTTGCAGATTCTCCCGCAGGTTTTGTCCCTCTTCAGTCTTTAAGCGCACCACCACGACTCCGCCGGGATGGCGCGTGGCAAAGCCGAGAACCTGCCCTTCGGAAGAAACGTCTCCCCCCGCCCCACCCGTACCAACACAAAAGGCGCAGGAGGCTTTCGTCTCCTGCGCCTTGTTGTGAGACCTGTCTGGTTACGCCAAGCCGAATTCCTTCTTGTTCGCTTCACAGGAGACAAGCACGGGCTTGTCGGAGAGTCTGGCCTTGAGCAACGCCTGTTCGTCCGCACCTGCGGTGAGCGGCAGAGCGACCTGGCCGCCTTCCGCTGCGGAACGTTGCAGGGCAAACATAACCTCCGCACCGAGCGTGGCATGGGCCAGATTGCACGGATGAAGCTTCGTGCCGTCGAGCCAGTCGGCCATGTCCTGGATGTAAGGCGGCATGTCGGCGTCGTAGTTCATCACGCCGTCGCCGCTCTGGCAGCCACCGCTCTTGGTGACTGCGCGCCAGCCGCCGTTGGTCAGCACCTCGGCAAACCCCTCGGTGCCTTGCGCGCCGATGCGATTCTTGCCCCACCACTTGGCCACCTCGGGCTGGTCGGGCGCGCCGGCGCCGCATTCGTAAATGCCGCGCACGCCGTTGGCGAATTGCACGACGCCAGCGATGTAGTCAGGCGAAGGATGATTGTCACCGAACTTCAGCTTGCCAGCCGCCTGCGCCATGGCCCACGCGCCGGGCGCGTAGTCATTGAACCACATCGAGTAATCGATCATGTGGCTCAGCATATGAGTCATCCAGCCGGTGGCGGTGCCATACACGGTGTGGATGCGTCCCAGCGCGCCGCTGGCAACGATCTCCTTCACTTTCTGGTAATGCTTGCCGTAGCGGTGCTGGTGGCTGACAACGGCCTTCGTGCCCGTGGAATCGAGCAGCTTCTTCATCTCCATCATCTCGGCGCTGGTGAGCGAAACCGGCTTCTCGAACGCGATGAGCTTCGCGCCGCCCTGAACGCCGGCCTTGATGAAAGGCATGCGCAGGTGCGGCAGTGTGCAGAAGCAGAACACGTCTGGTTTCAGCTCGGCCGCGAGAGCTGCGGCGTCCTTGCTTGTTTTCGGATTGCCGAGCTTGGCCGCGGCCGCGTCGAGGCGCGCCTGATCAATATCGCAAATGCCGGTAACCTGGAAACGCGGGTTGGCATTGAACGCGGCGGCGTGATGCATGCCACGCTTGCCCATGCCTACAACGATGACGGAGTATTTTTTCATTGGGGTAATGGAATGTTGAAGTGATGGAGTGTCGGATCCAGGAGCAGGGTTCTGGAGTCAGGAGTATTGGAGCGCCGGGCTGCTTCAAACAACCCATGACTCCAATACTCCACCACTCCATTATTTCAAGCGTTTCTTACTTCTGTGCCTTGTCCCACTCGAGGGCTTTGGCAATGACGTAGTCCACTTCCTCGGCAGTCAGTTCGGGGAACATCGGGAGGCTGACGCAGGTCGCGGCATTTCTCTCGGCATTGGCCACGGAGCCGACGATGCGTGCGCCCTTGCCCCATGGATAACCTTCCTGCTGGTGAATCGCGATGGAGTAGTGAGTCTTGGCATCGATGCCGTTGTCCACGAGGAACTTCACCAGCGCGTCGCGTTGTTCGGCCTTCTTCGTCTCAATAGCGTAGAGGTGGAACACGTGGCGATAGCCCGGCACTTCGTAGGGCAGTGTGAAGTTCTTCGCGCCCTTGAGTCCCGCGGTGTAACGCGCAGCCCACTTGCGGCGGAGATCAGACCACTCGCCGATGTGCTTGAGCTTGGCGCTCAGGATGCCGGCGTGCAGGTCGTCGAGACGGCTGTTGAAGCCGAAGCTGTGGACGTTGCGCTTGTTGGAGCCGTGGTTGCGCAACTGGCGCACGCGAGCGTCAATGTTGGCGTTGTTGGTCACCAGCGCGCCGCTGTCGCCGAATGTGCCGAGGTTCTTCTGGATGATGAAGCTGGTCGTCGCCGCGTCGCTCAGTTCGCCGATGCGGAAGCTGCCGCCATTCGCGTCAATGGCCTGCGCGTTGTCCTCAATGATCTTCAGCTTGTGCTTGTCGGCGATCTTCTTGATGGCCGGCATATCAGCGCACTGGCCATAGAGATGGACCGGGATGATCGCCTTGGTCTTCGGCGTGATGGCCGCTTCGATCTTTGCGGGATCGATGCACTTGGTCTTCGGGCAGCAATCCACGAACACCGCGGTCGCACCAACGATCCAGATCGCCTCGGCGGTCGCGAAGAAGGTGTTCGGGTGTGTGATGACCTCGTCGCCGGGTCCGATGCCGAGCGCCATCAGCGCGAGCCAGATTGCATCGGTGCCGTTGCCGACGCCGACAGCAAACTTGGTGCCGCTGTACTTGGCAAACTCCGCCTCGAACTGCTTGAGCATCGGGCCCTGGACATACTCGCCGCTCATCAGCACCCGCTGGATGTTGGCGTCAATCTCAGCCTTGATGTTCTGGTATTGCTTGACGTGACCGTAGAACGGAACCTTCATCTCTCTCTGTCTCCTTATGGTTGTTTGTTCGGATTGCTTACATGAACAACGGCTTCAGCTCATCCTGACAAGAAAGCAGCTTGCCACCGTCGAAAAACTTCTCCAACTTGCCGCCCGACCATCGCTGCAAACGATACAGCGTGGCGAATGCATAGTTTGGCGCCTGGCCGCCCTGGCCGCCAACGATCTCCGCGCCACGGCGGACGTTGTCCTGCATCCACGCCGTCAGGCCAAGGTGGTAGGGATTGCGCTGCACCTCGCCCGCGTGGAACGACGTTGCCGCGATCATATCCGCCACGTCGCGCACGCTGGACTCCACCATCAAATTGGGCGTCGTCATCGCGCCCCAAAACTCCGTCTCCACCACCAGACAGGTGAACGCCGCGCCGAGCTTGGCCATGGCTTCCATGACCAACAGATTCGTGCCAATGTGCGTGCCATTCCAATCCTGGGCGTGCGGAATGACGATAACGCGCGGTTGCTGGGCGGTGAGGATGCCGGCAATCACGTTCACAGCCGCAGCCCAGTTGGCTGGATCCTGCTCGCGGCCTTTCGGGCTGATTTTCTCAAGACCATTCTCCTGCGTCGTCAGCAGGCCAAAACCAAGGTAGTCGCAGGCGCCGCGCAACTCCGCGAGCCGGCCCGCCTGCCGCTCCTTGTTGCTGCCCTGCGTGACGGCGACGTTGATGACGTTCATCTTCGCCTCCCGCAGAAGCCGCAGCGCCAAGGCTCCGATGAGGCACTCGTCGTCGGGATGCGGCGCAAAGATCAACACCTTCGGCGCGTTCGCGCGAAGTTTGGGACGCCGGGCCGGCGGGATGCCGCCGAGTGGACACGCCCTGCCCTTTTCCAGCAATCGAGCAAAGGCTGAAACGTATGACTTGTATGGATTCTTCATGGTCGCCTCTTGTTAACGTTTCTGAACCCACGGCAGGCTCGCCGCGGCAATCGCCTGTCCGTGCCGCTTGTCGCGCTCGTCCGGCACACGCAACAGGATCTTCTCGGAGAGTTCCGGAAACTCCGTCTTGAGCACCCGACGCGTATGATCCAGAAGGATCGTTCCACCCGCGCCCGACGTGACGCGCCCGAGCACCAGCACATTCTTGATCGTGTAGAAGTCCGCGTAGTGCGCAATCGTGTAGCCGAAACAGGTGCCAATGGTCTGGTAAATCTTCTCAGCCCGATAATCACCCTTCTCCATCAACGCCTGCACGT
>CAZGGF010000503.1:0-1906 GCA_964524715.1 uncultured Verrucomicrobiota bacterium
CGGCGCAACTCGATCTCGCGCGCCAGATTGCCGCGGCGGGCGTGCCCGCGATGATGTCGATGGACAACCTCGATGCGGCGTTTCACACGCCAGCCTACGTCGAGAAGTTCTCCGCGTCGTTCTACGAGAAGGCCAGCCGCATCGCGCATGACCACGGCAGCACGTTCTTCATTCACGCCTGCGGCCGGCAGCGGGCCAATCTGAAGCTGATTGATTCGCTCGGCGTGGACGGTCTCGAGGGCGTGGCGTTTCCACCCCTCGGTGACGTGCAGCTCGATGAGGCAATGCGACTGACCAGCGACCGGTTCATCATCACCGGCGGCATCAGCGCGATGGAGACGGAGAAGTTCCAAAGCGCCGACGAAGTGCGTCGTTACATCAAGGATTTGTTCCGGCGACTGCGACCCTTCGCGCACCGGTTTATGCTGGCCGCGAGCTGCAACACCTCCATCTGCACACCGTGGAAGACGCTCCAGTGGTTCCGCGATGCGTGGAAGGAGTTCTGCGAGGAGAAATTATGAAGAGATTGATGAATGGAACCGGGAGTCGCCGGGGTTTTGCAGCCAGCCATCGGTCAATCCTCCTGGCGTTGGTGGTTGCGTTCGTGGCTGCCGCTGCACACGCCGACGTTGCTGTCGTGGTGACGCCCGGAGCGCCGCAGGCAGAACGCATGGCTGCGACAGATCTGGCGGCTTCGCTCGGAGCGATTTACCCGCGCGAGAAATTCACGGTCGCCGGCAGACTGCCGGCCCAAGGCCGATCCATCGTCATCGGCAGCGATGAACACACAAAACGTTTCCTGAAAGACGCAGCGCCAGCCGCGCCTGAGAGTTTTGCGGTCGCCACAGTGAAAGAGGACACGCGGGAACTCGGTGTCATTGCCGGTGCGGACACGCGTGGTGCGGTGTATGGGGTTTACGCGCTGCTGGAGAAGCTGGGCTGTGGATTTTACCTCTCCTACGATGCATTGCCATCGCCGCGAACGGAACCGTTCTCGTTCGATGGATGGGCGCTCTCGAATGCGCCGGTCGTGGGCGACCGGGTCGTATTTGAGTGGCACAACTTCCTCAGCGGCTGCTCGACGTGGAACCTCGCGGATTGGAACCGTTGGACCGACCAGTCACAGAAGATGGGCTACAACGCGATCATGGTTCACGCCTACGGGAACAACCCGATGGTCAGCTTCACCTTCAACGGCAAGACCAAGCCGGTCGGTTATCTCTCCACCACCATCAAGGGCCGCGACTGGTCCACGATGCATGTCAACGATGTGCGCCGGCTCTTTGGCGGCGAAGTGTTCCGCGCGCCGGTCTTCGGCGCAGACGCGGCACAGGCGCCGGACGCCCAACGCGCCGCCGCGGCGCAAAAGCTCATGCGCGGCGTGTTCGCTCACGCGCAGCCGCGGGGGACGGATATCTACTTCGCAGACGACATGGACACGATTTCCGCGAACCCGCAGGACTTGATCTGCACGCTGCCAAAAGAGGCGCGGTTCCCGATACAGACACAGGTCGTCGGCTGGATGGGACAGGAGGCCGGCAAACTGTGGCTTGCGAACCCGGAAACGCCGGAAGGATACCGCTACTACAAGGCGCAAGTTGCCGCGTTGATGAAGGCCTATCCCCAGATCACCACGTTGGTCGTCTGGTTCCGGCAGGGCGGCACGCCGTGGTTGGAGGTCAAGGTGGTCGAGATGCCCCCGCGCTGGCAGGAGGAATGGAAGGCCGAGATCGCGCGCACGCCGGAGGCGGAGAAGCTCTGGCACGCGCCGCAGATGTTCGCCATCGGCAAGATCGTTCGCGCGTTCGAGCAGGCGCTGAAGGAGCTGGGCCACGATCGCGTGCAACTGACAGCGGGCACGTGGGACTTCAAGTTCCTCGCGCCATGCCACCGATTCTTCCCGCCG
>CAZGGF010000504.1:0-13950 GCA_964524715.1 uncultured Verrucomicrobiota bacterium
CCGGGCCGGTAGTAGAGCAGCAGCAACACGCCCGTCACGCATTGGATCACGAAGAAGAACAATGACAGGCCGCCCCAGTAATACCAAAACGCCTGCGAATGAACCGGAACGGTTTTGTGCTTCGCGAACTGCACCAACTCCTCCAGACCGAGCCGCTCGTCCGCCCACGCGTAGATGGATGAAAAGAAAGCTTTCATGCGCCTTGCGGATTCCTTGAAACAATGACCGCCACGTCCATGACCTTCACCGCGTAACGCAGCAACGGCTTCGGCGGCGGACCACTTACGTTGCCTCCGGTCTTCGGGTCATACACGCCGCCATGGCAGGCACAGTGGATGCGTTTCTTGTCCGCCTCGTAGCTGACCGTGCAACCGAGATGCGTGCAGACCGCCGTGAGCGCCGTCCATGAGCCATCGTCGTGATGGATTAACAGGCTCGGCTTGGAGCCAAACTTGAACATCATCGCGCTGCCGGGCGCGAGCTTCTGCGCGTCCTTCAGCGTCACCTCCGTTACCGCCGCCTCTTTTGCCGACTTCTCCACCGGCGACGCCACATAACGATAGACCGGATAGGCCATTCCCGCCGCATAGACGACGCCCGCGCCACCGAGCATGGCGCGCAGAAACGTCTGCCGCGAGCAGCAGCCTTTGCCGGCCTGCGGGTTGTTGTTGGAGTTTGCTTTGCTCATCAGACCACCTTTTCCGAAACGGGTTTGGCGCGCAACATCACCCACACCAGCCAGCCGATCATCGCCAGCCCGACGGCGAACAGCGCGAGGAACAGCGCGACCACCGACCAGTTCGTTACAATCGTTCGTTGCCACACATCGTAGCCGCTGCCCAGCAGGGTCAGATCGCGGATGCCATCGCGGAACACCACCCAGCCGAGCACTGCCCCGAAGCCAAACGTCATGCCCAGCCAGCCCGTCGCGGCCGTCGTCGGTTTCTTGAACCCGGCCCACACGCCCGTCAGCAGAATCGATCCCACCGCCGCAAACCATGCCAGGCCCGCGCCAAGATAAAGCGGACTCGCCACCAGTCCCTCGCGAACCTTGTCCGGTTGATTGTGGAACACGAAATGAGCAACGAGCACCTGTGTGATCACCGCCGCCACCGCCAGTTTGCCGCCGAGGCCGGCGAGATAACTGCGTACGGAGGCTTCGATCTGGTTCCGTCCCGCGAGCCAGACCATCCCCAGCCCGGCGAACACCAGCCCACCCGCCAGCATGAACAACCAGCGTGGTGTCAGCGTCGGGTCGGGAGGCGGCAGGTAATTGCCCATCGCTGACGCCGAATACACTGCCGGCCACATATCCGGCCGGATCATGAACGTCATCACGGTCGAGTAGATTCTTGCAATGGTTCCCGCCACCAGCAACGCGAGCAGTCCCAGCCACCACGCAGACCGGCCGCGGGCAACATTTGCGTCAAACCGGTAGAGCAACCAGTAACAGGCCATCAGCAGCAGGATGACCGAAATCCAATATACGCCGATCAACACACTGCTGGTGTAGAACGCGCGGCCGTAAAGCACCTGCACAAACAACAGCGGCGGCACGCCGAGGTTGATCACGTAGGTCATCACGGTCGGCAACCGGCGCGTGAGCGATGCCGCTGCGTTCAGTCGCAACAAGGAGGCGCCACCACGAAGCCCGCCAAAGAAACAGAGGAAAGTCGCCACAAGCAGCCCCCCGAGCAATAACTCGACGGCGCAAAAATGCAGCGTCAGCGTCACGATGTGCAGCAGTTTGAACAGCCACACGGGTGCCGGCAGCGGAATTGGGTCAACTGCGGGAAACACGCTCATAACAAATATCCAGTTATTACCTCCGACCAGTCTCTGGCTTCAGCATCAAATCAGCGCAACCACTAAACCAAGAATGGCGCTTTCGCAAGTGCCTCTTGAACTTCCTCCCGGCATCGCGGACGCCGGCGACACCCTTGTTTGAGCCAGCTCGGGTTACCCAAATTGACGATTTTGCCCGTAATTCATTACGAAATCGTCATCTTAAATGGCTCCTTCCCTTTTGACTCGCTGCAGGGTGATTGTATAGTTCGTGAGAACCGAGGGTCAGTTACGCGTTATTTTGGCGGGTTAGGCGGAACTTAAGATCAAGAGAGTGATTCAACCAGGAGGTGTCACATGAAAAGCAAAAGGCTTTCCCACATGTTCAAAAGCAAGGCCATCTCGAGGTTGTCGCGACTGGGTCTATGGCTCTGCCTGACCGTGGCCATGGTGGCCGCCAGTTTTGACACTCAGCATGCCGCGGCAGCGGACGCCCGGCCCGACCGCATTCTCATCCGCCCCAAGGCCAACGTCACCGAAGTGAGATTGCGATCACTCTATGCCACCCACGGCATGAGCCAGCACAACCACATGGTGCAGAACCGCGTCCGCGTCTTGACCGTGTCTCCGGCCCAGCGCGACACGGTGATGCAATCGCTCAAGAACAACGCGAGCATCGAGTTTGCCGAGCTCGACTACATTGCGCGTCCCTGCCTGACGCCGAATGATCCCTATTACACGAGCGGTTCCGAGTGGCATCTGGCCAAGATTAAGGCGCCCTCGGCATGGGACGTCACCACCGGGAAGACGAACGTCATTCTTGCCATCGTGGACAGCGGTGTGGATGTAGCACATCCCGATTTGGCCGGGCGACTGTTGCTGGGCTACGACATCGTCAACAACGACTCCGACCCCTCCGATGACAACGGCCACGGCACTGCCGTCACCGGCACGGCCGCCGCTACCGGCAACAACGGCGTCGGTGTCGCGGGCGTGTCTTGGAACTGCCTGATCCTGCCAATCAAGGTCACCGACTCCTCCGGGTCGGCCAGCTACTCCGATGTGGCCAATGGCATCATCTACGCCGCCGACCATGGCGCGCGAGTCATCAACATCAGTCTTGGCGGTTCCTATGCTTCGAGCACGTTGCAAAGCGCGATCGACTATGCGTGGAACAAAGGCGTGGTCATCGTGGCTGCCGCTGGCAACTCCGGGAGCAGCCAGGCGAACTATCCCGCCGCCTGCACCAACGTCGTTGCTGTTTCTGCGCTGCAACAAAGCGACACACTGGCCAGTTGGAGCAGCTATGGCTCGTTCGTCTCGCTTGCCGCGCCTGGCGTCAGCATCTGCACCTGCAACACCAACAGCTCTTATGCCTCCTGGTCCGGCACGTCGTTCTCCAGTCCCATCGTCGCTGGTGTCGCCGCGCTCATCGCGTCCGCCAATACTGCGCTCTCCAACAAACAGATTGTCAGCATTCTCAAGTCAACCGCGGATGACCTGGGCACGACCGGCTATGACACTTCTTACGGCTATGGCCGCGTCAATGCCTACAATGCCGTCACGGCCACCGGAGCGACAACGCCGTCCGACACGACGGTGCCAACTGTTTCCATCGCCACGCCGGTCAGTGGCAGCACTATCAAGGGCACGGTGAGCATTTCTGTCAGCGCCACTGACAACGTGGGTGTAACCCAGACGGCATGTTATGTGGACGGCACGTTGATTGGCACCAGCACCAGCGCCACCGCGGCATTCTCATGGAACAGCGCGACTGTGGCCGACGGCACGCATGTGCTCCAAGCCCGCGCCTCCGATGCGGCCGGAAACACGGGCGTCTCAGCGTATGTCATCATCACGGTCCAGAATGTCACTGATAGCAGCGCCCCTGTGGTCACGATCTCTTCGCCAACCGACGGCAGCACGGTGAAGGGTGTTATCAGCATCGTCGTCAGCGCTACCGATGATACCGGTGTTGCGCAGGTGAACTGCTATCTTGATGGCAGCCTCCTCGGCAGCCGTAGCAAAGCCAGCGCGACGTTCAGCCTCGACACGACCAAGCTCAGCAATGCCGTGCACACGTTGGTGGCCCACGCCTACGACACCTCCGGCAACATCGGCACTTCCTCGACTATCAGCTTCACCGTCCAGAACACAGTGGATACGACCGCGCCAACCGTCACGATTACCTCACCGACCGACGGCACTACTGCGAGCGGACGCCTCAGCATCGTCCTGAGTGCGTCCGATGATGTCGCCGTCACGCGGACCGAGTGTTATCTCGACAGTGTGTTGATCGGCAGCCGTCGGGGGTCGTCCGCGACTTTCGCCCTGGACACCACGCTCGTGGCGGACGGCACCCACACGCTGCAGGCGCGTGCCTATGACGCCGCCGGCAACGCGGGCGTTTCAGCCTCCGTCAACATCGTCGTCCAGAATATCGTTTCCAGCATCGGCCCGACTGTCGTCATCACCTCGCCAGCCAACGGCATCACCGTCAGCAGCCAGCAGCGGATTATCATCAAGGCCAGTGAGACCGGTCATCGCATTACCCTGGTGTATCTTTACATTGACGGCTGGCTGGTTGGCTCCAGCCGGCTGGCGAATCCCGTATTCATCTGGAACACGAGCAACCTGGCCAGTGGCTCGCACACCCTGCAAGCCGTTGCCTGGGACGAATTGAAGCGTGCCGGCACTTCAGCTGTGATCACCGTCCAGAAGTAATCATCCGCAGTTCTTGCCGAACTCCCGCGGCAGCCGCATGATAGCGCAACCGCGGAAGAAGGATGGATTGTGTCCACAAGGACGTTCTTTCGCCTTTCATGGTGAAAATGGCAGCAACTTTCCCAGCCATGAGATGTTAGACAAGGTGCGTACGGGCTTTGATGCCCGCGGAATCTTGTTTATAAACAGGTCTGAGGAAGCCGGATGAAGATGCGCTATATTTCAGTGGTGATTCTTTTGGCGGCGTGTTTTGGAACCACAACACCAAAGGCGGAAGGAAACCCATTTGAGAGCGACGCTGCCCCGTCGCCGCAGACCCCGATTGATGAGTGCGTTTTCGCCAGGCTGAAGAAGCTGAACATCGAGCCGGCCAGAATTTGTTCGGACGCCGTGTTTGTGCGGCGCGCTTTCCTCGACGTCATCGGCACGCTGCCCACGGCTAAGGAGGCGAGCGATTTTCTGGAGGACAAGGACCCAAAGAAACGCAGCGTGCTGATTGACCGGTTGCTCGAACGCGACGAATTCGCCGACTACTGGTCGATGAAGTGGGGCGATCTGCTGCGGATCAGAGCGGAGTTTCCCATCAACCTCTGGCCCAACGCCGCCCAAGCGTATCATCGCTGGGTCCATGACTGTCTGCGCGAGAACATGCCGTATGACAAGTTCGTGCGCGAGATGCTCACAGCCAACGGCAGCAATTTCCGCGTCGGACAGGTCAACTTCTATCGCGCCGTCCAGAGCAAAGACCAGGAAACCATCGCGAAGGCCGTTGCGCTGACGTTCATGGGGACGCGAGCTGAAAAGTGGCCCAAAGAACAACTGGCCGGCATGGCGCAGTTCTTCTCGAAGATCGCCTTCAAGCAAACCGGGGAGTGGAAAGAGGAGATCATCTTTTTCGATCCCGCCAAGACCGCCACGCTGGCAACCAACAGCCCTGAGCAGGCGGTCACGACGCCGACGGAGGCTGCGGAGAAGAACGGGCACAAGAAGAAGAGCGAAGGCTCGAAGCCAGCCAAACTGACGGCAGTCTTCCCGGACGGCACGCAAGCCAGGATCGCCGAGGGCCGCGATCCGCGGGTGGTCTTTGCCGACTGGCTGATTACGGCGAAGAACCCTTGGTTCGCACGCAACATCGTCAATCGCGCCTGGTCGTGGTTCATGGAGCGGGGCATCATCCACGAGCCGGACGACATCCGGCCTGACAACAAACCGGTGAATCCCGAGTTGCTCGCGTATCTGGAGAAAGAGCTGGTTGCGGGGAAATATGATCTCAAGCACCTCTTCCGGCTGATCCTGAATTCGCAAACGTATCAACTTTCGTCCGTGCCGAAGACCAAGTCGCCCGAGGCCGAGGCAAACTTCGCGAGCTATCCGCTGCGCCGGCTGGAAGCGGAAGTGCTCATCGATGCGCTGAACCAGATCACCGGCACAACGGAGAAATACTCCAGCCCGGTCCCGGAGCCGTTCACGTTCATCCCGGAGGATCAGCGCTCGATCGCCCTGCCCGACTCGAGCATCACCAGTTCGTTCCTGGAGATGTTCGGGCGTCCATCGCGCGACACCGGTCTGGAATTGGAGCGCAGCAGCAAACCCACCGCCGACCAGCGGCTGCACATGCTGAATTCCAGCCACATCCAGCGCAAGATCGAGGGCAGCCCGAAGCTGCAAGCCCTCTTCTCCTCCGGTGCCAGCAAACCTCCCAACAAGCGGGGCAAGTTCCGCAGAGAAAACCCCAACCCGGCCGCCGAGACCCGAAAGCCGGGCGAAGTGATCAACCAGCTTTACCTCACCATCCTGTCCCGTTTTCCAACGGAGCAGGAGATGAAGACCGTGTCGGAGTATATGCAGGCCACCACTTCCAAACGCGAAGCGGCGATGGATCTGGCATGGGCATTGATCAACAGCGCGGAGTTTATGTATCGGCATTGAAGTGCAGGTTTCACTCAAGAAGGAGTCGTTATCATGAGCAAGTTCACTCAGGACAAAGTGGCAGGTGCAATCACGGACTCGAATGGCAACCGCATCAGCCGGCGTGAGGCAATGCGCCGCGGCCTGACTGGCGCGGCCGGACTGCTGCTGGCCGATGGCTGGTCAGTCCGCGCGTTTGGCGAGACAGGCGCAGCGAAACCCAGGACGGCCAAAGCCAAGTCCGTCATCCAGATTTGGATGTGGGGCGGCCCCTCGCACATGGACACCTTCGACATGAAGCCGGACGCCGGCCAGGATTATGCCGGCCCGCTCAAACCGATCCCGACCAATGTGGATGGCATCCAGATTTGCGAACTGATGCCGCAACTGGCCAAACAAGCTGACAAGTATTCCATCATCCGCAGCATGACCCACGGCAACAGTGGTCACGAGACAGCCGCCTACATGGTCCAAACCGCGCGCAAGCCTGGCGACGGCCAGGTGTATCCGTCGGTCGGCGCGGTCGTCTCGCTCTTCAAGGGCTACACCGCCGGCTACAAGGGCCTTATCCCGCCATACATCGTCATGACGCAATTGCAGGGCCGCTTCTCGGAGGCTGGCTTCCTTGGCTCGCGCGCGAAACCATTCGCCACCGGCGGCGATCCGTCGCAAGCGAAGTTCGTCGTCGAGGGCGTCGTCGCGCAGGGCATCAGCGAAGAGCGGCAGAAGAACCGCCGCGAGTTTCTCCACAAGCTGAACTCACTGGACCAGGCAATGCCCGGTAATGAGCGGCTGGCGGCGGCGGCACAGTGTGAGAAGCAGGCCTATGACCTCATCCTGGGAGACGCCGGCAAGGTGTTTGACCTTTCACAAGAGAAGGACGAGCTGCGGGACCGCTACGGCAAGAGCAAGTTTGGCCAGTCCTGCCTCGTCGCGCGGCGGCTTGTCGAGCGTGGCGTGCCTTACGTCACCATCAACTTCGAAGGTTGGGACACCCACAAGGGCAACTTCCAATCCATGCAGCGCAAGTTGCCGGAGTTGGACAAGGGTTTTGCGACCCTCCTGCAAGACCTCGCCGACCACGGCCTGCTCGACAGCACCATCGTCTGGTGGGGCGGCGAATTTGGCCGCACCCCGAAGATCGCTTGGGAAGCGCCGTGGAATGGCGGGCGGCATCACTACGGCAAGGTCTTTTGCCACGTGGTCGCCGGCGGTGGCTTCAAGGGTGGACGCGTGGTGGGTTCGTCCACCGAGAAGGGCGAGGAAGTCAAGGAACGCCCGGTGTATCCGGTGGATCTCATCGGCAGCATGTATGAACTGCTCGGCATTGACGGCAACGCCAAGCTGCCTCATCCGCAAGGCCTCGACGTGACCGTCCTGCCCAGTGGATCAGCCGCCGGTTCCACGGGCGGTCGGCTGACGGAAATCATGTAAGCGTTGCCGGCTGGGCACTCTTGTCCCGCCCCAAGAATGGTCGAGCGCAGGCCAGACACACGTGTCTGGCCTGCAAGTCTATGGAGAGCTTATGAACTTGTTGCGATGGCATCTGATGGTCGGTTGTATGGCGCTGCTGACGGTGACGACGGCGCAGGCGCAGAAACAAGGGCGGACGTTTTCGATCGGCTATTGTTACCCGGCCGGCGCCCGGCAAGGGACCACATCCGAACACATCATTGCGGGCCAGTTCCTCAACGCCGTCACCAACGTGTTCATTACCGGCGGCGGCGTGCAAGCTGTTGTCACCGACTATTACAAGCCGATCACGACAGGCGAATTCAACCGGCTGCGGGGGCGGATGGAGGAGTTGCTCGAGAAGAAGGAGTATCTCTCGAAAGGCACTGTCACCATCCGAACCAAGGGCTCCAAGGATGGCAAGAAAGACAAGTCCAAGACCGACAACGTGCCGGACAAGTTCATCCCTCCCAGCAAAACACCCGAAGCGCTGGCAAAAAAATACGCGAACGCCCAGTGGACGCCGGAAGACGACAAGGAAATAGTTGAGATTCGCAAGAAGATGGCCACGCACGTCCGCCGTCCCGCTAATCCCGCCATTTCCGAGCTGGTCACCGTCCAGATCACCGTTGCGGCCAACGCCGAGCCGGGCCAGCGCGAACTCCGGCTCGCCACGAGCGGTGGGTTGTCGAACCCACTTGTTTTTTACGTCGGCCAGTTGCTGGAGTTCTCAGAGGAAGCCTCGCGGAACATCGCGGAACAGAAGAGCCAGATTTCGAAAGTCGCCTTCGGTCCCAAGAACAGGAAGACCAAGGCCGAACTCAAAATCACCCTGCCGGCGACCGTAAACGGCCAGATTCTTCCCGGCGAGGTGGACCACTGCCGTTTCACCGCCACGAAAGGCCAGAAACTCGTCATCGCCGTTCAGGCGCGCCAACTCATTCCTTACATTTCCGACGCCGTGCCGGGTTGGTTCCAAGCCACGCTCTCACTCTACGACGCAAAGGGCAAGGAACTGGCCTACGACGACGATTTCAGCTTCAACCCAGATCCGGTGCTTTATTATGAGATTCCTGCTGACGGCGAGTATGTCGTCGAGATCAAGGATTCGATCTTTCGCGGCCGGGAGGATTTTGTCTATCGCATCACCATCGGCGAGATTCCATTCGTGACCAGCATCTTCCCGCTCGGCGGCCCCGCTGGCGGGAAGACGACGGTGCAGTTGAAAGGCTGGAACCTCCCTGTCACCAGCCTCACGCTCGACGACAGTCGCAAAACTCCCGGCATCTACCCGCTCAGCGTCCGCAAGGACGATCATGTCTCCAATTTCGTGCCGTTCGCCGTGGACACCCTGCCGGAATGCCTCGCGGAGAAATCCAAACATGGGAAGTCGCAAGCCCAGCATGTTAGCCTTCCGATTATCATCAATGGCCGCATTGCGAAGCCCGACGATTCCAACGTCTTTTGCTTCGATGGCAAGGCAGGCGACCAAATCGTTGCCGAGGTCATGGCGCGCCGGTTGAATTCTCCACTCGACTCGGTCCTGAAACTCACCGACGCCACCGGCAACCAGATTGCCTTCAACGACGACAATACGGACAAGGGCGCCGGTCTCACCACCCATCACGCCGATTCCTACCTCACCGCGACATTGCCCGCGAATGGCACTTACCTGTTGCGTCTGAGCGACACCCAACACAAAGGCGGTCCCGAATACACCTATCGCCTCCGGTTGAGCGCGCCGCAGCCCGACTTCGCCCTGCGTGTCGTGCCTTCCAGCATCAACGTTCGCGCCGGCGCGACTGTTCCCGCCACCGTCTACGCGGTGCGCAAGGACGGGTTCGCTGGCGATATCATTCTCTCGCTCAAGGACGCGCCAAGGGGTTTCAAACTCAGCGGCGCCAAGGTGCCGGCGAAAGAGGACAAGGTAAAACTCACCATCACCGCCCCGTCCGAACCAACGAATAATCCCGTCAACCTCGAGCTTGAAGGCCGGGCGACCATCGCCGGCCGCGAGGTCGTGCGCGCTGCTGTTCCCGCGCAGGACATGATGCAGGCGTTTGAATACCGCCACCTTGTGCCCTCCCAGGAACTGGATGTCGCCGTCACCGGCCGCGCCTCGAATAAGAGCGCCCCTGTAAAAATCCTCGGGGACATGCCTGTGAAAATTCCCGCGGGTGGCACTGTGAGCCTGAAGATTGCCGCGGTTTCCAAGGACAAGGTCTTCGGCAAGAAGATGCACTTGGAGCTGGCTGAAGCGCCGGAAGGCATCGTCATCAAGAAAGTCTCGCCGTCGGATGACGGCATGGAGATTCTGTTGGAGAGCGACGCAGCCAAAGTCACTCCCGGCCAGAAGGGCAACCTCCTCGTCGGCGCGTTCCCGCCGAAGCCCGCCAAAGCCCCCAAGTCGCCGAAATCCGCCTCCCGCAAGGGCGGTCCGACCACGATGCTGCCCGCGATTCCTTACGAAATTGTGCAAAAATAGGCAATCCGAGGCTGCGCTTTTCTCGTTCACGAAAGCACCGATCTCCGGCCAAAGAGGGCAGACATTTACCGCTCGCGCCATCACGGCGCCCGGAGCGGAATAACTGGAGACTGCCAACTCAGCGTGAAATCAATCTACAAGATCCACTCCGAGCAGTTGGTTCCGGCCGACGAGAATGACGGCTCGATTTTCATTTATTCGCACCCCTCGGATGAAGAGAAGTCTCAACTGCAGCTTCAGTTTTCCCTCGACCGGCTCGACCTGGAGGCGCAATCAATGACGCCGACGAGGTGCCGTGCGTCGAAAACATCGCCGATGGCCTGTTGATCATCTGGAAACGGCCGGACAATGTGTCTCGCGGCGAAACGATCGAGTTCGAGGTCAAGCCCTGCAGGGTTTGAGTCCTTCAACGGGTCCTGAAGAATCAAGAAAAGGGACGTTCTTAAGGAATCTGGAAATTTTGGCGACGTGATCTTTGCGTAAACCGCGAGATCTGCTGTACGATAGCCGTGTCAGGGGTGGATGTTTTTTCGGAAACCTCCAGAAAAACAAAAACCGGCTCCGGGCCGCTTCGGTTGCCGACCATCTGAAACGCAGGTGAGGGATTGTTCACAGATGGGGGGGGACGGTTATGCCCTTCGTTCTTTGACAAGTGTATTTAGTGCAGCACCCTGTGGTGGGGGCGTTCCGCGCGGACATGAGGATCTGCCAGGGCGATCCGAGTGACCCGAGGATCAGTCCAACCCCATCCGACCGTCTCCGACCGTCTCCGACCGTCTCCGACCGTCTCCGACTCAATCCGACTCAATCCGACCAAAAATAGTCAGATTTTGAGCCGTCGGACCAGGTCAAAATGGCGCACGTGAAACCCAACGGAGCCGTTGATCGTAAACTTTCGTCGCTGAAATCGCGTTCGTAGAACGTCATTCACGGCCGTTTGAGATTCCGGTCCCGACGAAGCCTCTCCGATTATGGCGCAACTTACTTTCTGCTGCGTTGTTATACTGAACAAACACCCCGACGATTCATGCGTAAGATTCAATGGCTCGCAATCCCGGGCTTGGTGGCGTTGCTGGCGCTCGCGCCGGCCGGCCAGGCGCAACAACGATTCCGATCATTCTCCATCGGCTACGTTTATCCCGCAGGCGCCCAGCAGGGCACCACTTCCGAACACGTCATCGCCGGGCAGTTCCTTGCCGGTATCACGAACATTCACGTCACCGGCGGTGGTGTGACGGCCACCGTCGTCGACTTCATCCATCCGATCCAAGGCAAGGAGTTGAATGACCTGCGAATTCTGGTGGATGAACTGACGGCCAAGAAGGCGGTTGTGCGCAAGGATTTCAAGGCCCTGGAGAACTTCCGGAGTTTCAAGAACGCCAAGAGCATCAAGAAGGACAGCGCGGAAGGGGACAAGGAGATCGAAGCCCTGAAGAAGAAGTACGCCGACGCCACATGGACGGCGGAGGACGAGAAACAACTCAGCGAGGCACGACGCAGGATCTCCGGCGGCGTGCGCCGGCCCGCCAACCCCGCCATCTGCGAACTGGCCGTCTGCAACATCACGGTGGCGCCCGACGCCGAGCCAGGCCAGCGCGAACTCCGCCTTGTCACCGCCAGCGGCATTTCGAACCCGTTGGTGTTTCACATCGGCCAGATGCCGGAGTTCTCCGAGCCAGCCTCCAAGAACATTGCCCAGCAGGTTAGCGCCGTGGCCCGTATCGCTTTCGCCCGGAACACGAAGCCCAAACCAGTGATGGCGGTGACGTTACCCGCGGTCGTGAACGGCCAGATACTGCCCGGCGAGGTGGACCGGTTTCGCTTCAATGCCACCAAGGGCCAGAAGCTCGTCATCGCCGTCAACGCGCAACAACTCATTCCCTACATTTCCGATGCGGTGCCGGGTTGGTTCCAGGCCACGCTCTCGCTCTACGACAGCCAGGGCAAGGAAATGGCCTACACCGACGATTTCCGCTTCAGCCCCGACCCCGTCATTTACTACGAGGTCCCTGCTGACGGCGAATACTCCATTGAAATCAAGGACTCCATCTACCGCGGCCGCGAGGATTTCGTCTATCGCATCACCATCGGCGAGACACCGTTCATTACCAGCATCTTCCCGCTCGGCGGCCCTGCCGGTGAAAAGACAACAGTGCAGTTGAAGGGATGGAACCTTCCCGTCACCAGCCTCACGCTCGACGACAGTCATAAAACTCCCGGCATCTACCCGCTCAGCGTCCGCAAGGATAACCATGTTTCCAACTTCGTGCCCTTCGCCGTGAATACGCTACCGGAATGCCTCGCCGAGAAGTCCCGCGGTGGCAAGTCGCACGCCCAGCGCGTCACGTTGCCCATCATCATCAACGGTCGTATTGCGAAGCCCGACGATTCCAATGTTTTTTGCTTCGACGGCAAGGCCGGCCAGGAGATCGTCGCCGAGGTCATGGCGCGCCGGTTGAATTCCCCACTCGACTCGATCCTGAAACTCACCGACGCCACCGGCAACCAGATTGCGTTCAACGACGACAATACGGACAAGGGTGCGGGCCTCACCATGCACCACGCCGATTCCTACCTCACCGCAACACTGCCCAAGGATGGGACCTATCTCCTTTACATCAGCGACACCCAGCACAAAGGCGGTCCGGAATACGGTTATCGCCTTCGCATCAGCACGCCGCAGCCTGACTTCGCATTGCGTGTCGTGCCTTCCAGCCTCAACGCCCGCACTGGCAACAGCGTTCCTGCCACGGTCTATGCGTTGCGCAAAGACGGCTTCGCCGAGCCGATCTCAATCGTGCTGAAAGACGCCCCGCTGGGATTCAAACTCGACAAAGCGGTGATCCCGGCCAACACCAACCAGGTGAAGATTGCGCTGACCACACCGCTCGCGCCACAGGATGAACCTGTTGCGCTCAAGCTCGAAGGCCGCGCCACGATCAACGGCAGTGAGGCCATCCGCGCCGCCGTTCCCGCGCAGGATATGATGCAGGCGTTTGAATATCGCCACCTGGTTCCTTCGCAAGAGCTCGAGGTGACCGTGCGAGGTGCGTTCATGCCCAAGGGCATCGGCGCCGTTGTGAAGATTCTGGGCGACCTGCCTGTGAAGATTCCAACCGGCGGCACGGCCAAGGTCCGGTTTGCCACGCCACCCAAGGCCGCGGGCAAAGTGCGTTTGGAATTGGCTGAGGCACCAGAGGGCATCGTCATCAAGAGCGTCTCCCCGACGGACGATGGCATGGAAGTCGAACTCGCCAGCGACGCCGCCAAGCTCAAGCCTGGCCAGAAAGGCAATCTTGTCGTAGCCGCTTATCTGGCCCCGCCGCCACCCCCGCCGCCTTCCAAGAAACTTAAAGTGAAACCGAGACCTACGGCTGTTTCCAAGGGCAGGCCACTCGGCGTCCTTCCCCTCGTTTCTTTCGAGGTCGTCGCCCGGTAACGCCGACGCCGCTACGCCCAGTGAACGAGCCGCATGTCGAGCGGTTCGCCCAAATCGGGATGCTGTGGCAGGATGCGGACGGCGTACCCGAAACGACCGCTGGCCTGACAGACAATCTTGCCGGTGAAGCGGAAGGATTTGTCCGGCTCGGACGAAG
>CAZGGF010000505.1:0-11572 GCA_964524715.1 uncultured Verrucomicrobiota bacterium
AGGGGACGAAGTTCTTCAGCATCGCCTCTTCCACGTGGCCGCGCCACTGGATCTTGCCCTTCTGGCGATAGTCCTTGATGTGCATCCAGCCGATGCCATCTTTCATGGCGCGGTAGTGCTCGGCGACGGCCTTACCGCTGCCGAACGGGACGAACAGGTTGGCGGCGTCGAAGACAAGGACGAGGGCCTTGCTGTTGACGTGCTTGTAAAGCTCCATCAGCAGGTGGCCATTCTGGCCGATGAGATTCGCCTCGACCTCCAGGCCGAAGATGACACCGCCCTCCTCGCAACGCGCCGCGATCTCGCCGAGCATGTCGCCCGCCTGCCTGACGTAGTCCTCCGGCCGCTCGCCTTTCGGCGGGTAGAAGGAGAAGCCGCGGATGAGCTTGGTGCCGAACGCCTGCGCGAGCGCGATGGCGCGGCGCACGTCATGGTCCACGTATTGGCGGAACGGCACATAGCGGTTGCCGGAGCCGTCATCCACGTCCTTAATCTTCACCTTGCCGACGGGCGAGCCGAGGGTGGAGACGCTGACGCCGAAATCGCGATGGAACTGCTGGAGCGTTTTGATTTCGTCATCGGTGAGCTGCATCACGTTCTTGAGGCCGTTGCCGGCGTCCACGAAACGGATGCTGTAATACTTGAGGCCGGCGGCGGCGAGCATGGTCATCTGCTCGAGCGCGGTTTTCTTGACCGCGCCTTCGTCGGCGAAACCTGAGAGAAGAATATGGGGTGTCATGGGGCGGTTCTTTTACACGAGCCGGCGGCTGACTGAAAGGTTGAATTGCGCCACCGGACACCGTAATGGTAAACGCCGTCAACCAACCAACAGGAGTCCCAGGATGAGCATGAGCGTGATTGCGAGAAACTTGATCGTCAGCGGCATTGTCGCGGCGGCGTTTTGTGCGGCGCAGAGCGCGGGCGCGGCGGAGAATTGTGTGGCGTTGTTCGACGGCAAGACCCTCGACGGCTGGGCCACCACCGGCAAGCCGGAAGGCTGGGCTGTCGAAGACGGCACCATCGCCTGCCAGATCAAAGGCGGCGGTTATCTCTACACGAAGGAGCAATACGAAAACTTCGTCCTCTCCCTCGACTTCAAGGTATCACCGCCCACCAAGAAGTTGAACGCGAAGAGCAAGAAGGAGGAACTGCACAAGTGCAACAGCGGCGTGTTCATCCGCTGGTCCGACCTCAAAAGCCCCGTTTACACGGGCATCGAGGTGCAGGTATATGACAGCGTCGGTGTCGCCACGCCGGGCAAACACGATTGCGGCGCGCTCTACGACATGGTGGCGCCCTGCAAGAACATGCAGAAGCCCATTGGCGAGTGGAACCACATGGTCATCACCTGCAAAGGCCCGATCATTTCCGTCGAAATGAACGGCGAGAAGATTTGCGAGATGAACGAAGACCAGTTCGACAAGCCCGGCCAGAGTCCTGACGGCACGAAGAACAAATACAAGTACGCTTGGAAGGACATGCCGCGCAAAGGCCATATCGGCTTTCAAGACCACGGCGGCCGTGTGTGGTTCAAGGACGTGAAGATCAAGGTGTTGTCAGGCAATTGAACCAGTTGCTTTTGTTTCAGCGGTTTCCGCGTTTGCGCGACACAATGCCGTTTGTGCCGCTCGGCACCTACCCAACGCCCGTTGAACGTCTCGCGGTTGTCGAGCAGGCGGCCCGCCTGCCCGCGGAAGGGCAGTTGTGGGTCAAGCGCGACGATCTTTCCGGCGAGCCGTGGGGAATGAGCAAGGTCCGGAAGCTGGAACATTACTTCGGCGACGCGCGGGCCACTGGCGCGCGGCGCGTGCTGACGTTCGGACCGCTCGGTTCCAACCACGCACTGGCAACCGCACTCTACGGGAAGCAACTCGGCTTCGAGGTGCATCTCCAGCTTTGGCCGGAGTCAGCCACCGAACGCGTGCGGCAAACGCTGCTGGCCGAGCGGGCACTGGGCGCAACACTTTTCCTTGTCGGCACGCTCGACGAGCGGGCGCTGGCTGAACTGACCGATGACGCGCAGTCCATGCTCCACGCTCCCTGCCCTGAGTCCGTCTACGTGATTCCGCCCGCGGGCACCGACCCGATCGGCGCGATGGGTTACGTCGAGGCGGGATTGGAAATCGGCGCGCAGGGGGCGCGAGGCGAGCTGCCCGCACCGGATTTCGTTCACGTGGCCGGCGGCACCGGCGGCGTGGCGGCCGGACTGGTCATCGGGCTGCGGCTGGCCGGGCTGAGCAGCCGCGTCGTCGCGGTCCGCTGCGTGGCGGCGGAAGTGCTGACCGAACTGCGTGTCGTCTTTCTCGCGCGCCGGCTGCGACAGCGACTCGCGCAGCTTGCGGGTGTCGGGGAGTCAACGCTGCCACAACCGGCGGCGGAGGATTTTCTGATTCTGCACGACCAGGCCGGGGGCGGTTACGGCCAGCCGACGGAGGCGTCGGAGCAGGCGCGGGCGTTGTTCGCGGCGAATGCGGCGGTGGTGCTGGACGGAACCTATACCTCCAAGGCCGCAGCGGGACTGCTGGCTTTTGCCATGACACCGGAAGGCGCCGGCAGACGGCATTTGTATTTTCATACGTATGCGCATCGCGACCTGAACGGTCTGGCGGCGGGTGCGACTTGGCGGGATTTGCCGCAGCCGTTTCACTCGTACTTTGGCGGTGTTTAGGATTGCATTCGACGGACGGATGTCGGAACACTTCGCGACTGTCATGGAGACCCACGAACGTTTTGTCGATCTGAAGCAGGCGTTTCGCATGGTGACGCGCGATCGGGACTGGTGGTGGAAGGTGCTGGTCGGCGGGCCGATGCTCTTCATCCCGGTGGCGTTTTTGATTCCGATGGGTTTCACCATGGAAGTGCTGCGGCGCGCGAAGAAGAATCCGGCGAAATTCACTCTGCCGGGTTTTGGCCTTGGGCTATGGGGCCGCTACGTCCAGGAAGGTCTGGTGAAGCTGTTGGTTTCGTTTGGAACACTGCTTGCACCTGTGGTTGCGTGGTTGGGATTCACATGGGCGATGGCGTTGATTTTCCGCTTCCCAGGGTGTGAACGTTGGCAGTTCCTCTTCGAAGTGCTGTTGCCGTTTGCTTTGCCGGCGGCTCTATTCCTGACGATACCGTTTTGCGCGGTGGGGTGTTGCCGCTATCTGGAGACGGGAAAGATTGGGCCGGCCTTTGATTACGGGAGGAACTTCAAGATTTACCGTGCGGGTTTCGTGGATTTCTCAATCGGCGCGATGATTATCATGGGGATGAATGCCATTGCGCAGACGTGGGTTTTGCCGTTGATGTGGGGGTTGTTCTTCAGCTTGTGCGTGGGGGACTGCTGGTTCGGGCCGATCTACAACGAGGCTGCTCAGCGGGTCAAACGCGAGGACGAGGCAGCGGCGGCAGAGAGCGAGGCGGAAGAAAAACAACCGGTGATGCGCCTCGAGGATTAAGAATCCAACAGGGCAGACAGGAGGCCCTGTCTGGTGACCCGCTTCGACGCCCGGTCTTATTCCACCGCCGGGCTGAGGCTTTTCCCAGCTTCCATTTCCGACGGTGTCTTGTGCGAGCGGCGGGTCATGCGCTCGCGCAATTTCTCCATCGCGAGGTAAACCACCGGCGTGATGTAGAGCGTGAGGGTTTGCGAGACGATGAGGCCGCCGACAACGGCGAGACCGAGAGGCTGGCGGGCCTCGCCGCCGGCGCCGTAGCCGACCGCAATCGGCAGCGTGCCCATCAGCGCGCAGAAGGTGGTCATCATGATCGGCCGGAATCGCAACAGGCAGCCCTGATAGATGGCTTCATAAGCCGTCTTGCCCTCGCGTTGCGCGTCAATGGCAAAGTCGATCATCATGATCGCGTTCTTCTTCACGATGCCAATAAGCATGATGAGGCCGACGAGCGAATAGATGTTCAAGTCGCAGCCGAACAACATCAGCGTGATCAGCGCGCCGAGACCGGCGGAGGGCAGGCCGGAAAGGATGGTGATCGGATGGATGAAGCTTTCGTAGAGAATGCCGAGAATGATGTAGATGACGAGCACGGACATCGCCAGCAGCAAGCCCATGCCTTGCAGCGACGCCTCGAAGATTTGTGCCGTGCCTTGGAAGCTGCCGATGACGGTCGCGGGCAGGTGGAGTTGGCGCTCAGTGTCGCGGATCAGGTCCATCGCCGTGCCCAGCGAAACGCCGGGGGCGAGATTAAAGGATATGGTGGCGGCGGGAAGCTGTCCAAGGTGGTTGACCGTCAGCGGACCGGCGGTGCGTTTGATTTGCGCCACGGCGTTCAATTGCATCAACCGGCCGCTGTCAGAGCGCACATAAAGCTGCGAGAGTGCCGCGGGATCACGTTGGGCTTCCGGGTTCGTTTCGAGGATGACCCAGTACTGGTTGCTCGGAGTGTAGATGGTGGAAATCTGCCGCGAGCCATAAGCGCTGTAGAGGGCGTTCTCGATCTGTGATGCCGAGACGCCGAGCGTGCGCATCTTGTCGCGATCCATTTCTACAAGCACCTGCGGGCTGTTAATGAGCAGGTCGCTGTTAACGTCCAAGAGACCCGGCAGGTCGCGCATCGCAGCCTCTATCTTTGCCACCCAACGGTAAAGGTCGGCGGTGTCCGCGCTCTGCAAGGTGTATTGGTATTGGGCCTTGGTCAACATGCCGCCGAAACGAATGGTTGGCACGTTCTGGAGGGTGACTTGAATGCCGACCAGTTTGGCGAGCTTCGGCCGCAACTGCTGGATGATCTGGTCGGAGCTGAGCTTGCGTTCAGAGCGTGGCTTGAGCCGGATGGACATGCGGCCGGCGTTGCCGGTCAACGTCGATCCCCCCATGCCAATCGAGCTGTAAAAGTTGAGCACGTTCGGGTCCGCCTGAATGATCTTCGCGGCCTCCAACTGGTGTTCACGCATCGCCTCGAACGAAATGTCCTGCGCGCCTTCGCTCATTGCGAAAATCCGGTCGGTGTCCTCGTTGGGAAACATGCTCCAGGGCATTTTCATTCCGAGATAGACCGTGAACACGAACGTGAGCGCAAGGACCGTCATCATCACTCCGCGGTGACGCATCGCGGATTGCAGCGTGACCTCGTAAGCGTGAAGCATGGCGTCGAAGCCTTTTTCCAGAATGACGTAGAAACGGCCGTGTTTCTCCGTCGCTGACGGCCGCACGAAGCGGCTGCACATCATCGGCGTCAGCGTCAGCGACACGAAACCCGACACCAGCACCGCCGCGCCAATGGTGACGGCGAACTCATGCAGCAGCCGGCCCAGCACGCCCGGCATGAAGAGAATCGGAATGAACACCGCCGCCAGCGACAGCGTCATGGAAATGATGGTGAAGCCGACTTGCTTCGCGCCTTTCAGCGCGGCGGTGAAGGGTTCCTCTCCCTGCTCCATGTGGCGGACGATGTTCTCCAACATGACGATGGCATCGTCCACGACGAAACCCACCGACAGTGTCAGCGCCATCAACGAAAGGTTGTCCACGCTGTAGTCGCACAGATACATCACCGCGAACGTGCCGATGACCGACATGGGCACCGCAAGGCTGGGAATGATCGTGGCCGAGACGTTGCGCAGGAACAGGAAGATGACAAGCACCACCAAACACGCGGTCAATACCAGTGTGAACTCCACGTCGCTCACCGATTCGCGGATGGACTTGGAGCGATCGTAAAGCGTTTCGAACTCGATCGAGGCCGGCATCTGCTCGCGGAATTGCGGCAACAGTTTCCGGATGTCGTCCACCATCTGGACGGTGTTGTAGCCCGGCTGGCGCTGGATGGCCAGGATGATGCCTCGCACGCCGTTGAACCAACTGGCGACCTTGTCGCTTTGCGTGCTGTCAATCACCCGGGCGATCTGCTCCAGCCGCACCGGCGCACCGTTGCGGTAGGCCACGATGATCGGACGGTACTGGGCGGCCTTGGTGAGGATGCCGGTAGCCTGCACGGTGAACGCCTGGTGTCGCCCGTAGAGCGTGCCCGTTGGGATGTTCACGTTGGCCTCGGCTATCGCCTTCTGCACCTCGTCGATCCCGATGCCACGCGTCGCCAGCGCCTTGGGATCCACCTGCACGCGGACGGCGAACTTCTGCGCGCCAAGCACCTGCACTTGTGCGACGCCGTTCACCATCGAAATGCGCTCCGCCATCAGCGTCTGCGCGTATTCGTCCACCGTCGAAAGCGGCAGCGTTGGCGAGGTCAGGGCGAGGTAAAGAACCGGCTGATCGGCGGGGTTGACCTTTCGGTAAGTCGGCGGCGTCGGCATTTCCGGAGGCAGCTGGGACATCGCACGCGAGATGGCCGCCTGTACATCCTGACCCGCGGCATCGATGGTCCGATTCAGCGCGAACTGGATGGTGATCTGCGACACACCGAGCGCACTGATCGAGGTCATGTTGTCCACGCCGGCGATGGTGGAGAATTGTTTCTCCAGCGGCGTCGCCACCGCCGAAGCCATCGTCTCAGGACTGGCGCCCGGCACGGTTGCCGACACCATGATCGTCGGGAAATCCACGTTGGGCAGATCGCTGACCGACAGCTTCCGGAACGCCATGATGCCGAAAAGCAGAATCGCCGACATGACCAGCGTGGTCATCACCGGGCGGCGAATGAACAATTCGGGAATGCTCATGGCTTTTTCGTTTCTGCAGGCGCGGTTGAGGCGGGGCCGATGCTGGTTCTCACATCCACCTTGATGCCGGGCACGAGGCGCAAGTGCCCATCGGTCACAACGGTTTCACCGGCGCGCAAGCCCTGCTCGATCACCGCCAGACCGTTGTGCGAACTGGCGAGCACCACCGGCCGCGGCTCGACCGTCCGGTCGGCTTTGACCACATACACGTACTCGCCTTGCTGGCCTGTCTGCACTGCCTGCGACGGCACGACGATCGCGCGCGGCGTCGTCGTCATGTCAAGCTGCACGTTGACGAACTGGCCGGGCCAGAGAACGTTATGGGTGTTGGGGAAAGTGCCCTTGAGCTGAATGGTGCCGGTGGCGGCGTCCACCATGTTGTTGACGAAAGTCAGAACGCCGTGCGCGCGCAACTCGTCGTGGTTGGCGACGACCGCCTCGACCTTCAACTCACCTGCCGCCACGAAACGCTTGATATCCGGCAGATGGTATTCCGGAACGGAGAACGTGACGTAGATCGGCTGAACCTGGTTGATCACGACCAGCTCGTCATCCTGCGCCTTGATGACGTTGCCCGCGTCCTTGTGCAAATCACCGGTGCGTCCGTCAATCGGCGACCGGATTTCGGTGTATCCCAGCTTGAGCTTCGCGTTGGACACCGCCGCCTCGTCGGCTTGCACGGTTGCCTTCAGCGCCGCAAACGTTGCGCGCGCTTTGTCGGCGTCCTGGGGCGAAGCGACGCCCTTCCTGCCGAGTTCCTCGTAGCGCTGGTCTTCCAGGCGTGCGTTCTCCAACTGCGCCTTGTCGCGGCCCAGATTGGCCTCGGCCTGCTTCAGCGACTCCGCGAATGGCCGCGGGTCCACCGTGAACAAGAGGTCGCCCTTCTTGACCTCCTGCCCTTCGCGAAAATGCACCGCCATCAACGGTCCGTCCACCTGTGAGCGGACGGATACCGACGCGAATGCCTCCACGTTGCCAATAGCACGCACCTGCACTGCCATCGGCCGTTCCACCGCATTGGTCGCCAGCACGGGCACCGGCAGCCGCGCCTTCTTTGCGCTGCCCTTCGCATCCGCTTTCTCGAAACAACCCACCCATGCCACGCTTAGCGTTACGAGCGCGGCCACGCCGGCGATCGACCATGATTTGCTCTTCATGCGGACTTTCCTTTCGGCCGGAACGCCGTCGTCAACTGATGCAAAAACGCCTCACGGCGTTTGCGGAACTCCGGGTCAGTCACCGGCAGGCCGGTGACAAGTTTTGTGATCTGGGGGAACGCCAGTGGGAACGTGGTGAGGCTGATGATTGCCAGCAGCAACTGCTGCAGATCCATATCCCGCGGCAGCAATCCACGGGCCTGGCCACGGCGCAGGTTGGCGATGCCGTTCCTGATATTCGTCAGCCGTTTCCCTTCGCCCATCGGCTTGCCGTTGCCGGTTTGCAGCGCCTCCCATTGCAGCAACCGGATCCAATCCATATCCTGGCGGGCCAGATCGAACCAGTAGGACAGCGCCGCAAAGGGATCGTCCGGTGACTTTGCCAGCCATTCGGCGCGTGTCGCGAGCTTGCGGTGCAGGATGGCGCGAAAGAGATCCTCCTTGTCGCCAAAGTAATGGTAAAGCATCCGCTTGTTGATCCGCGCCCGGCGGGCGATGCTGTCCACGCGCGCACCGGCAAAACCTTTTGCGGAGAATTCCGCCATTGCAGCCGTCAGGATGCGTCTTTGTGCGCGTTGCGGGTCCCGGGTCGCTACTCGGGGACGCCGCAACAGTGAGGAGGCCATTGTCATAAGCAACCCGGCGATGCTAGGTAAGCGCCAAGTAACTGTCAAGTTACCGAAACGGTCATGACCGCGACGGGCAAATAAAGACGTTGTTATCGTTCGGACGGCGGGTAGTATAAACGCCGTATCCACGCTGATGTGGAGTGTCTTTTGAACATGAAAAAGCCGGTAAAATGGATCGTTCGCCATCGCGACAAGACGCGGGCAGTCGTCTGCTCCGCTTGCGGCGAGTCCACGCGCATCCTGACGCGGGCCGACGGGCAGGACGTGGTCAATTTCCACATCACGCACATCCTTGATTCCAAGCGGCACTATCACAGGAAGTGCAACGAGGTTTACTACATCCTCGAAGGCAGCGGGAAGATGGAGCTGGATGGCGAGATGGTGGAGTTGACACCGGGCACAACGGTCTATATTCCGGCAGGCACACGCCATCGCGGTTACGGCGATTTCAAGACGGTCGTGGTCGGCACGCCGGCGTTTGAAGAAGCGGACGAATATTTCGATTAGAAAATGGCCCGCTAAACACGCGAAAAGACGCGAAAGTCCGGAAACAGAATCTTGGTGGTTCCCTTTAGCGTCCTTTAGCGGGCAACAGAGAACTTTTATGGCAGAACGAAAAACATTGGATGAACGGCAGCAGATGAGCGAAGCGGAGCGGATTCGCCACTCCTGCGCCCACGTGCTGGCAACAGCGATCTTGAAGCTCTGGCCCGAGGCCCAACTGGCCTACGGCCCCGCGGTCGAGGACGGCTACTATTACGACCTCGATCTCAAACACCGCATCACGCCCGACGATTTCCCGAAGATCGAGGCGGAGATGAAGAAGATCACCAAGGAAAATCTCGTCTTCGAGAAAGTCACCGTCACCCGCGAGCAGGCGTTAAACGACGCGAAAACCGGACGGCTGGGCGCGCTCACCGAGCGGCCGGAACCGAGCCGGTTCAAGCTGGAGAATATCCAAAGCATTCCCGAGGGCGAAGCGATCACCTACTACAAGAGCGGCGATTTCCTCGACCTGTGCGCCGGCCCGCACGTGATGCGCACCGGCAATGTCGGGGCATTCAAGCTCACCACCGTCGCCAGCGCTTACTACAAAGGCGACGAGAAGAACCCGCAGCTCCAGCGCATCTACGGCGTCGCGTTCAAGAACAAGACCCAACTCGACGAGTGGCTCAAGATGCAGGAGGAGGCCAAGCGCCGCGACCACCGCAAGCTTGGCGCGGAAATGGGCCTGTTCGCCTTGGACTCGGAGTATGTCGGTCCCGGTCTGGCACTCTGGCTGCCCAACGGCGGCGCGATCATCGAGGAACTCGAAACCCTCGCCAAACAGACCGAATTTCAAGCCGGTTACGTCCGCGTCAAGACCCCGCACATCGCGCGTGAGAAGATGTATGTGACCAGCGGCCACCTGCCGTATTACGCGGAGAGCATGTTCCCGCCGATGGAGCTGAAGGAGGCGGGCCAAAACGCGCCGGAAGCACCGGCGGATCGCTACTACCTCAAGGCGATGAATTGCCCGCACCATCACCGCATTTTCTCGGCGCAACCGCGGAGCTACCGCGACATGCCGTTGCGGTTGGCGGAATACGGCTGTTGCTACCGCTACGAGCAGTCGGGCGAGTTGTTCGGGCTGATGCGTGTGCGTTCGCTGAACATGAACGACTCGCACATCTACTGCTCGCCGGAGCAGTTCGCGCAGGAGTTCAACGCGGTCAACGAGATGTATCTGAAGTATTTCAAGATCTTCGGCATCGAGAAATACGTGATGCGTTTCAGCACGCACTCGAAGGAAGGTCTCGGCAAGAAATACGTGGACCATGCCGACCTGTGGCTGAAGACCGAGGAGATGGTGCGTCGGGTGTTGAAGGAGAGCGGCATCAACTACGTGGAGGTGCCGAATGAGGCGGCGTTCTACGGGCCGAAGATAGACGTGCAGGTCTGGAGCGTTATTGGCCGCGAGTTCACGCTGGCGACCAACCAGGTGGACTTCGCCGTGCCGAGCCGGTTCGGGCTGGTCTATCGCGACAAAGACAACAGCGACAAGACACCGCTTTGCATCCATCGCGCGCCGCTGGGCACGCACGAGCGATTCGTGGGTTTCCTCATCGAGCACTACGCGGGCAATTTTCCGCTTTGGCTCGCGCCGGAGCAGGTGCGCGTGCTGCCGATCACACAGGAACAGATTGCTTACTGTGAAGAGATCGTGAAAGAGCTGCGCGGCCAGTATGTGCGCGCGACGATGGAGTTCAGCAACGACAAGCTCCAGGGCCGCATCAAGCGCGCTGAGGAGGCGAAGGCCCACACGATGTTGATCGTGGGCGGCCGCGACCAGGCTGCGAATGCCGTGTCGGTGCGTGTCCACGGCAAGGGCGACCTCGGCTCGAAGCCGCGGGCGGAAGTCATCGCGGACATTCTGGCAGCGATTCGCGAGCGGCGAGCGTAAAGCGGACGTCTTTTGCGGTCGATAGCTCTGTTGGTCTTCAAGTGCGCCATTTTGACCTATCCGGCGGCTCAGAATCTGACTTTTTTTGGTCGGATTGAGTCGGAGACGGTCGGAGACGGTCGGATGGGGTCGGACTGATCCACGGGTTGCTCGGATCGAGCCGCCCCCTGTGTGCGCGCGGAACGCCGCCATCACAGGGCGGTACGTCTAATGCACTTGTCAAAGAACGAAGGGCATAACCGTCCCCATCCGCAAACAATTCCTCATTTGCGTTTCAGATGGCCGGCAGCCGAGGCTGCCTGGAACCGGTTCTGTTTTTTTTGGAGGTTTCTGAGAAAACCATCCACCCCTGGCACGGATACGTTACAACAGATCGCACGGTTTACGCAAAGATCACATCACCGAAATTTCAGAGTTCTTCGAGAATGCCCTTTCCATGGCTCTTCAGGAACCGATGAAGAACTCGGACCGCCAGATGCGATATGCAGGCCCAGTCCCTGACCGGGTAATCGTTTATGATGCTCCCCGTCGCGAGCCGGAAATCGTAGCCCGCGACTCCGTCGCGGGACTGGAGATCAATATTTCCCGCCACGGCAAGTCTGTGATTTTTTTCATGCAAGGCTTGCAGGTCCGTGAGCGGAATCTAAGCTCGTGGGCATCATGAAGGTTCACGAAACCCAACACCCTCTGGTTGAAACGAGCTTGTCGAGGGCTGCGCTGC
>CAZGGF010000506.1:0-4110 GCA_964524715.1 uncultured Verrucomicrobiota bacterium
ACTCGAAGATTTCATACTCGCCAGTGAACATGTAGCTGTTCCTGTAGTTGATCGAGGCGTTCTTGACGACCCACTCGTTGTAGTCGCCAGAGCAAATCGAGAGACAATATTTCTCCAGCATTGCCGGCAGCCGCATCGCCGACTTGCCCCCGTAGCTCAGGCCGTAGAATGCAATGCGGTCGCCGTCCACAAACGGCAGCGACGCGAGCCAATCCAGCGTCCGCTCGTGCTGGCGCGCGATGACCGCGAAGAGCGTCTTGCCCAACGGGTTGAGCTTCCGCTGCAACACACGGAACGCGTCCTTGCCGATATAGGGATTCTGCGGTGAGTAGGTGATGAAGCCGCGCTCGGCGAGTTTGTTTGCAAACTGCGCGTAGGCTTTGTGCCCTTTCTTCGGGTCCGCGCAATCCTGCGGCCGGCCCTCCAGCCCATGCTGGCAAACGACCACCGGTCGGTGCTCGCCGGGCTTGATGTCCTTCGGCACGAGCAAGATGCCATAGGCAAAAACATCCTGCCACACGTCGAGCACCACCTCGTAGCCGCGATACGTTGGCTCGTCATAGACCAATCGCGAACGCGGATTCGCCGGCAGCGACGCGACCGGGAAACGGCCAATGACTTCGTCCCACAAGTAATCGCGATACCAGCGCGTGTCCTCGCGGTGCTTCTTCACTGCCGCCGCCGAATCCTTCGCGAGCGGGAAACCCCAGTTGCTGAGATCAAGGCCCGGCTTCTTCCACAACTCCGCCCGCCGCGCCTCCCCTTCGCGCAGCGCGCGTTGCGTGTGTTCGACGAGTTGGTCGAATTGAGCATGAAAGCCTGATTCCGGCAGCGTCGCTTGTGCAGGCGAAATGTTGGCACGCGTTGCAGACTTGTTCAACGCCTTCAAGAACGCCCCGGCTGCGGCATCGCTGGCGGGTTGGCCCCCGTCTTTGCCACTCTCAATGAATGCAAACTGCGATTGAAAGCGCCCCGCCAGCTGTTGCGCCCGTGCAAACTCCTTCTTCACATCTGCGACGGGTGGCGTGGTGATGACACCTGGCGCTGCGCCACCCGCACGCCCCTTCTTGGGCACAGGCGGGCCGCCAACCTCTGGATGACGACATGCTTCAACGACCAGCGCGCGCGGCGCAATCAGGCCGGCGATCTCGGCGTCGCCAAACTCACTGAGCAACGCGAACACGTTGCGATAGATCGGCTCGCGCCAGAGTTGCTCACGCGGCTGGAAGTAACCACTGACACAAGCTGCTGTGATCCGCGTGTCGGCCGCGGCGGCGTAGAACGCAAGCAATCCGCCTTCGCCGTGACCGACGACGCCGATGGGCCTGGGAGCGCGGGCATCCTGCCCGCCAGCCTTGGGCGACGCATCGGCAGCAGCGGGCAGGATGCCTGCGCTCCCAGAGCCCGCGAACCAATCCACTGCCGCGAGCACTTTCTGTACTTCGTAACCAATGATATGCCGGCCCATTTCGAACGCGGCGCGGTAAATGAACTCGCGGTGAGGCTGGTTCGTCATCCGAACTTTCGGATTGCCGGAAAAGGTATCGCGGCGATCCATCAACATTGGCACGAGCACACGGCAGCCGCTTTCCGCAAGGACGGCCGGAAATGACTTCACGAGCATGCTCACCGTTTCATCGCAATCCGGCAGTGCGACAACGTCAGCTATCGGTTCCCTGTTTGGCTGGAGCAACCACCCCTCCGCATTCACGCCAGGCAGCACGCTCCATCGCACCGCGAGAATCTTGTAACCCTTGCCTTCTCCCACCTGCCCCGAATCCGCCGGTGTCGCGAGCACATGCAACTCCGACTTCATCCGCTCGTCCACCACGCCGATGATTTTCTTGAACCGCTCGCGGTTCGGTTTGATGGACTTCGCGTAGGCCTCAGGGGAGGAAAAGTCGCGATGCCACTTGGTAGCGCGATGCTCGACACTGGCGGCCAGTTCGCGGTCGAGGAAACGATCAATGCCGGCGATCATATCCATCGAGAAATCGTTGGTGCCGGTGAGGGGCTGCGTGCCGGGCAAGAGTTTATCGTCTGCCGCAACGGGGCCGACAACGAGAAGCAATGCAAGAGAGGCAGCAAACGAAGAGGCGTTCATGGCCGGTTCTTATGCCACGGCTGCGGCCATTTTGAAAGACTGCTATCGCCGACACAGTCTCGCAAGGCGAGAAGCCTTTTTGCGCGTGGGATGGATGAGGTGATGGAACGTCGTGTGCCAGATGGCACGCCGCGCCCCATCCTCGACGGCATCGTTCAGCGCGTCAACAACACCGGTACGTTGCTCTTGCGAATGACATGGGTGGTGGTGGAACCAAGGATCAGTTCGCGGATGTGCGTGTGGCCGTAGGCACCCATGACGATGAGATCAACCTGCCGCCGTTCGGCATAGTCCAGGATCTGCTGTTCGGCATGGCCCACCAGCGTTTCAGCCGCCGGCTCGATACCGTGGTCCTTCGCCATGCGCACGGCGTCTTCGAGCGCGCTATTGACACCCACTCCCAACGGCGCGGGCACAACCGTGACGATGCTGAGCTTGAGGCTGAGTGTCCGGCACAACTCCACGGCGACCTGCAACGACTTGCTGGACTGCGCGCTGCCATCGTAGGCCATCAAGACGTGGCGCAGCTCCCGGAATTTGACCGGCGTGACCAGACATGGTTTGATCGAACGGCGCACGACGCGCTCGACGCTGGAACCGAGGAACTGGCCGACGGACTGTGCGTGCTCACCTTTCTGGCCGAGCACGACCAGTTCGGTGCGCGTTTCTTCCTCGGCAATGTTCTCCACCACGCTGCCCGTGCGATGCAAGGTCGCGCACTGGACGCCCGCCTTATGGCAGCGGTCGGCAACCGCATTGAGGATGACGCTGGCACGTTGTTTCTGCATATCCTGGAGTTGAGGCAACAACGCCTGATACGGTTGTGCACCAATCGCGCCGGAGAGGTCGGCCAGCAACGGCGCTTCGAGCAATCGCACATCGGTCACGTGCAGGGCCTCGATGCGTGCGCCGAGTTTCTGGGCAAGCCACAGGGCATAGTCGCAGGCCACGCTGGAATAATCGGAACCGTCGGTGCAAAAGAGAATGCTCTTAATCATGGTTGCGTCTCCTTCTTCATACCAACTATGGTGCAACACGTTGCGGGAAGCAAAGTGAATTCTGAGCCGCCGTTTTCTATGGCAATCGCGCTTTGACCACGTCCAACAACTGCTGATAGGTATCGTGCATCATGCCGGTCAGGCGGTGTTCTTCCTCGAACGCGTCGTTCTTATCGCTGATCATGGACGCATCAAGCGTAACAAGCCAGCCGCCGGACGAACGCAAAACGTTCACCTTGATCCGCTCCTCCACGGCCGAGGGATTCAGCCAGGAACCGTAAGCCAGCCGGTTCATCGGGCTGCCCTTCCGGAAAAACTCCATCTGGTAGGAATCGCGTCCCGGAACGAAGGTGTCGAAACGGACCTTGTAGTTCTTCTCCATGAGGACATCCCGCAGCGTATCATTAACCTGCACGGCCGAATGCCCCTCAATCCTGACCTGCGCCAGATTGTCGGAAGCCGGCTTGTCCACCGTCGCGCAACCGGTGGTCATCCAGCAACATAACGTCGCCATAAGGCCAAGGCACTTTGCGTGCCGCCACACAGATTGTCGTCTCATACCGTCCAGCCTCCCTGCCGACTCTGTCGTGTGCCAGAAGAACCGCCGCAAGATGTCGCTCTGCCGAACCCTCGGCTCAGCGTGCCGCCATCATGCCGCTCTTCCTGGCATAGTCAAACAAACCGCCGGCATCAATCACCGCTCGCGCGTCACCCAGCGGCTTCAGCGCGTAACGTTTGCCGGTCTTCAGTGCGACCAGTTCGTTCTTGTCGAGATCCAATTCCACCTCATCGCCGGTCTTGAAGACTTCACAAAGCCGCTGCGTACACTCGACGGGGTAGACCTCGCCGGTAGCGACACAGTTGCGGAAGAAAATGCGCGCAAATCCCTCCGCCACCACCGCCTCGCAGTTGGCCGAACCAAGCGCCACGGGGGCATGTTCGCGGCTTCTGCCGCATCCAAAATTCCGTCCGCCGATGATGATCGTATACTCGGCGCCCATCGCGCCC
>CAZGGF010000507.1:0-12528 GCA_964524715.1 uncultured Verrucomicrobiota bacterium
AGGTCGCCTTCGGCGGGGTCCACATTGCGCGCGAATTGATCCACGCGCTGCAAACCGTCGTTCTTGAGCGTGAGTTCGTAAATGCCGGCACGATCCGCGCCTGCGAAGCTGACGCGCATCTGTTCACCAACAGGTTGTGGCGTCAGGCGAACGGCGGGCTGTTCAGGATAGCGTGGCGTCTTTAGCGTCAGGCTGCCGTCTATGAACTGCGGCTCAACAGCGCGGTCAATGGGAGATCCGACGCGAGCCGTGCGGTCCTGGGCGGGCGTGCGCGCGAGAAAACTGAACAGTTCGTGGACGAAGACGGGGAAGCTTGGATTGGCCGGCCAGTCGTGCCAGCGCGCGCTGGCGGTGGAAGCGAAAACAATCACGCGGCCGTTGCCGAAGCGGTGTTCGACAAGGGCGGGGGAGTTTGCCGCGTCGGAAAAGGAGGCGAGGACAGAGTAGGTCAGGCGTCCCGCCTGACCCGTTGTTGATGATGGGACAGGCGCGACGCCTGTCCTGCTTTCCATTGGCACGAATGCCCGCACATGCACGCCAGCCAGCAACGCGGCCAGGTCGCCGCCGAGTGCGAGTTGAAGCGGATGCGCGCCCGGTTCGATCTTCAGACGAAAGGATTTCTCCGCGTTGTTTGGGTCGCCTTCTGTCACACCGAGCTTGCCGGGCAACAGCCCGACGCCATCCTTGAACAACGCGGCGTTGTAGAACGCGCGATCCAGCCGGTCGCCGAGGAAAATACAGAGACCGCCACCGTTGCGGACATAGGTCCCCAGTTCAGTCAGCTTGGCTTGCGGCAGTGTGGCGACGTTAGCCAGCACGACAAGATCAAATTTGTCGAGTTGCGTGGCGGGCAGTTCGCGGTCGGTGATCACAGTTGGCCGCCATCCGCCGAGGCCCCTGGCACCGGGATCGAGTGCGGTGACAAGATAGTCCGTCTCGTTGATATACGGTTCCGGATCGGGCGCGCCGTTGACGATGAGCGCCGGCACACCGTCGCGCACATCGAGCGCAAGATGAGCAGTGTTGTCAGGCGCGAGGGCGTCGGCGGGCAACGATATGGATGCCACAGTCACACCGGGTTGCCGGAAGATGTAGGAGAAATCCACTGTCGTGCTCTCGCCAGGGCCGATCCGGTCGAGGATGCGCGGCGGCAATGAGACGTCACCTGCGCGGAGTGTCATCGGCACGTTCAGAGCTGGCTGCGAGCCATGATTGACAACCCTGGCAAGGAATCGGGCGCGAAGGTTCTGGATAACATGCTTTTCCGCGCAGGCGAACTCGGTGATGGAAAGATTCGCAGCGTCGACCGCGCCGAAGTCCATCAGGAACGCGCGGGCGACCTTCTTGTCCAGCTTCTCCAGCAACGCGCGGATACGGCGGCTGTTCTCGTCGGTCCAGTCGCGCCGGCGGCAATCGGTGAGGATGTAAAGGCGTTTCTCCGGGTTGGAAGAACCGGCAAAGATGTCGAGCGCGGCCTGGACCGATGGCACAAGGTCAGTGGCATAGTCGGAGACTGCGAGTGTCGTGACATCACGCTTGAATGCAGTGCGGTCGGTGAGGTGTGCAGGAGCAAATACAGGATTCTGGATTCTGGATTTTGGACTCTGGGCTGCGGAAGGATCATCCACTGTGCGCGAGGTCAGGAGAACGGCGAAAGTGTCTTCCGGCTGGACGCGGTCGGCAATCTGCATGACAGCGTCGCGGGCGCGGGCAAAGAGAGTGCTGCTGCCGAGCGTCTGGCCCATCGAATAGCTGTCGTCGAGGATGATGACATGATCGGACCGGGCCTGCGTGCCTAGCATTGCCGCAAGGCTTTGCTCCGGCACGAACGGTCGTGCCAGCGCGACTCCCATAAGACCCACGCCGGCCACCCGCATGGCCAGCAGGAGCAGTTGTTCGAGCCGGATGCGGCGCTTGGTCTTCTTGAAGCTCTCCAGCAAGAAGTCGGCGGCGGCCCAGTCGATGATGCGATAGCGTCTGCGATTCAACAAATGAATGATGATCGGGCCAAGCGCCAGGCCCGCGCCGAGAAGCAGCAAAGATGTGTTAAGGAAAGTCACTGCGAGATTTTGGATTTTGGATTTTGGATTTTGGATTGGCAGACGGCGCCACGGCGCAGCGTCTTGATGGAGGCAACCGTCATGGCCACGATCTCGTTCGCTTCGCGGAGCAAGTCCTTTAACCGCGCTTCCGGCATCAATCCCGCCTCAATCAGCATCTCCAGCCAATAAACCGATTCATCCGCTTCCTCTTCGACGATGCTGAGCTTGTTAATGACATCGGCAACGGACTTGCCACGGCACGCTGCGCGATAGTTGGAGCCGACAGAGGTGGCGGCGCGTAATAACTGCTTTCCGATGACTTGGGCGGCCATCTCACGCGGCAAAACTCCGGCAAGCTTGATGACACGCAACCCAAATTGCTTGGTCCGACGCTTAAACTCGTTCTCGTTCATCGCGTTTCTCTTCAATCCAAAATCCAAAATCACCTTTTGGTTCCTGCAAGCTTGGCCGTCGCGGCGCGCGCAGCCAGAAATGCCGCCATGGCGGCGCCGACGTTGTCTCTGGTGTTGATCAGCCGGTAGTCAATCCGGTGATGCGCGGCCAACCGTTTAACCTTCGCGGTGAAGTTGCGGACGGCATCGAGATAGGCGGCGCGGACACTGCGCGGTTCGACCTTGAGGTTCGGCAGTTCTTCCATGCCGCGGAAAAGGATGTTGCCCTCGAACGGGAACCGCAGCTCGTCGTCGTCCATGACGTGCAGCAGCATGACCTCATGGCGGCGGTGGCGAAAGTGTTCGAGACCACGGAAAAGGTCGTCAAGAGGCACAAACAGGTCGCTGATGAGAACGATGAAGCCGCGCCTGCGGATCTTCTCAGCGAGGACGTGGAATATCTCGCTGACGTTGGTCTTGCGCGACGGCTGGGCTTGTTCGAGGTGATGGCAGATCGTCTGAAGTGTGGCGGGGTTGGCGCTCGGCGGCAGGAACTGGCGCAGTTCGTTGTCGAACAGCGCAAGACCGGCGGCGTCCTGTTGCTGGAGCAACAGGAACGACATCGCGGCAGCGAGCGTGGCGGCGTAGTCGTATTTGGAGAGCGCCGCGTGCTGGCCGCGATAGCGCATGGACTCGCTGGCGTCCACGAAGATATGGGCGCGGAGGTTGGTTTCCTCCTCGTATTGCTTCACGTAGTAACGGTCGGTCTTTGAATAGACCTTCCAGTCCACGTGCTTGAGATCGTCGCCGGGCGCGTATTCGCGGTGCTCGGCGAACTCGACGGAGAAACCCCGGTAGGGCGAGCGATGTTCGCCGCTAATGAAACCCTCGACGACAAGGCGCGCGCGGATGTCGAGACGATGAATCGTCGCGAGGACACGCGGATCAAGGTAATTCGGTCTCGTGTCAGCCATTCTTAACTCCCGGCAATGGCGGGGGGGCGTCCTTCCAGACGAACTTGAACCAGTAAATGGGCCAAGCTATTGGCCAGATGCAGAAGACCAAGCACGTCCAGATGATCTTGCCTTCCGTTTTCAATTTCGACCGCCACAGATGAATCAGCAGAAAAACGAGGCCGACTAATAGATAGGCAGCGATCCACGGCAAACACCTGATGAAAAGGTCGGAATATCTCGAGAGCGGCCCGAAGAAGAACAACGGAAACGACACGAAGTAGATTGGAGCAAGAAAACACACTGTGAATGTGTAGAGCCGAAAAAGCATGACGGCCTCCTTCTTACTTCAGCGCCGCTTTCACTGCCGGGTCTTTCATCGCTTCGCTCTCGTGCGCGGGTGTTTCCTTGATCAGACGCTCGACGATCACGTCGGGGGTGACGCCTTCGCTATTCGCTGTGAAGTTGGTGATGATGCGGTGGCGCAGAACGGGGGCGGCGACGGCCTGAATGTCCTCGGCGGCAACGTGGAAGCGGCCCTTGAGCAGTGCGCGGGCTTTGGCGCCAAGCACGAGAAACTGCGTGGCGCGCGGGCCGGCGCCCCAGCTCACGTATTGCTTCGCAAAATCAGCGACTTCCTCCGGCTCGGAGACACGCGTGAGGCGGACGAGCCTCATGGCGTATTGGACAAGATGGTCGGCGATGGGCACGCGCCGGACGATCTGCTGAAGGGCGAGAATCTCCGCGCCAGCCAACAGGGGCGTGGGTGCGGCCTGTTCACCGGCAGTGGTTAGTTTAACGATCTCAAGCTCCTCATCCCACTTCGGGTAGCGGACGAAGATCTTGAACATGAACCGGTCCTGCTGCGCTTCGGGGAGCGGGTAGGTGCCCTCCTGCTCGATCGGGTTTTGCGTGGCGAGGACGAAGAACGGCTCCTTCATCGGGTGGCGCTTGCCGCCGGCGGTGACCTGATGCTCCTGCATCGCCTCCAGCAACGCGGCCTGGGTCTTCGGCGGCGTGCGGTTGATTTCGTCGGCGAGAATGATGTTGGCGAAGATCGGGCCGGGTAGGAACCGGAACGCGCGCTGGCCGGTGGCGCGGTCCTCCTGAATGACCTCCGTGCCGGTGATGTCGCTCGGCATCAGGTCGGGCGTGAACTGGATGCGGGCGAAGTCGAGCGAGAGGCTGCGCGCGATGGTAGAGACCATGAGCGTCTTCGCGAGGCCCGGCACGCCTTCGAGTATGGCGTGGCCGCGAGCAAAGATGCAGATGAGAATCTGGTCGAGCACTTCGTCCTGGCCGACGATGACCTTCGCGAGTTCGGCGCGAAGCTTGGCGTGGGCTTCCTGGAGATGGCGGGCGGCGTCGAGGTCGCTCGATTTTGGATTTTGGATTTCGGATTTTGGATTGTCAGCGGTCATGTGGGGTCCTCAATTCTCTTGTCTGCTGATTGGGTAATATCCTCTTGAGCCTCAGCTATCAAATCCTGCTTCCGTAGCACTTGCCCGATCCTAATGACATCGATGATCTGCCAGAGAATCAAACAGCGCAGGAATGTTCTTGTTCATATTCCAGTCTTACCAAACTTCACCTCTGAAAAATCGGCACGTAGTCATACGGCAATTGCAGAGCGATGCAGGCGATGGCGGTGCCATAGACGGGGCCGACGCCGTCGCCATTCCATGAGCCGTCAGCGTTCTGTGTGCCGACGAGGCGGTCGCGAAGCGCGATGAAATAGCTGTCCCATCGCTTGTCGTGGACCTGATACATCGCTTGGGCCATGTAGAGATGGGCGTAGAACCAGTGACCGTAGGTTTCGCGGCCGTTGGGGGTGACGGTGCGGATGGCGTAGTCGAGGCATTTAGCGGTCATTGTACTGTCGTAACGGCCGCTGGCGTAGAGCGTAGCCACGGCGGCGGCACTGATAGGCGGACGGCTGCCACCGCGCTGGGCCAGCGAATAGCTGATGCCGCCGTCGGGGTTTTGGCAGAGTTCGAGATATTTCACTGCGCGCTCAATGGTGGAGCGGGGGACCTTGATGCCAGCGTTGCGGCAGGCGCGGAGGCCCTGGATTTGGGTGACGGTGACGGAGCCTTCGTCGCCGCTGCCGTCGGGCGTGTAGATCCAACCGCCAGCGGGACTCTGGGCGCGCGCGGTCAACTCGACGGCGCGGTGGAGCGCGTTGCGAAGGCGAACTTCCGTCTTCTCGTCAGCGGTTTCACCGAGGCATTCGGCTAGGAAAAGCGTGGCGAAACCGTGGCCGTGCATGGAACGGCCTTCCATGGCACTGGTGATGACCCCCGTGGAACTGGCCTCAGCCTCGGCGAGGAGGAACTGGACGGCGCGCTTGAGATTCGGGGCGAACTTGCCCTCGCGTGGCGTGCTGCCGTTGGCCAGAAGCGCGAGGCCGGCCAGCGCGGTCATGGCGGTTGGGTAGCTGCCCATATTGCCGGCATTGAACCACGAGCCGGTCGGGTTCTGTGTCTCACCGAGGTACTGGAGGGCGCGGGTAATGGCCCGGGAGGTTTCTTCGTTGATGTGTTGAGGCAATGCGACGGACTGTTGCGAGAAGGCACGACTGCTGGCGAGCGTAAGCGCCAACACCGTGCTGACCCAAGTGCGGATGAATCGCCAATGCTTCACGACGGAAGGTTAGACTGGCGAAAACCGCCGCCGTTGCAAACCTTTTCGCATCCGACATTTATTGCCGGCGTGCCATGGGTCACGCCTTGGACCGACCCGCCCGATACATGATGACGCGCACCTTCTCCAGCGTCACCATGCCGTCCGGGATCATCCGGTCCAACTCCGGCAGAAACGTCTGGATTTTCTCCTCCTTGTCCACGATTTCAATGATCACGGGGAGGTCATCGCTGAGGCGGAGGATTTTCGCCGTGTGTAATCGCGAGTGCGCGCCAAAACCCATGGGTCCGCGCAGGACGGTGGCGCCTGCGAGGCCCAGTTCGCGCGCCCGCAGGACGATGGCCTCGTAAAGCGGTTGTTTACGCCACTTGTCGAGTTCGCCGATGAAGATCCGCAACAATGTGCCTTCGCCTTCGAGTTTCATGGGAGTGGAGTTGGGGGATGGTGAAATATGAGTGTTGGAGGCCATGGGCATTCGACGTTTGATTCTCATGTTTTCTGCAGCCATAGGCCACAGGCGCGGCCGAGCCAGACGGCAGCCAGACATAACACGTTGGAACCGATGATGTTAAGCGCCGCCCACAGCCACTCGGCGTCGCGCGCGAGGTTGAGTGTCTGCAGACCGTAACTGGAAAACGTGGTGTAACCGCCGCAGAAGCCAATCAGCCAGAAATCACGCCATTCCGGTTTCAGCCAGCCGCGACCCATGGCTGGGCCCGATATGGCAGCGATGAGGCCGATCAAGAAGCAACCGCTGATGTTGACCAGCACCGTGCCGAGAGGAAAGACAACCGCCCATGGCAAATGTTTGCTTTGGTGATGCGACACCAAGCCGTTCAGCCCGTAACGAGCGAGCGTGCCTATCGCGCCACCGAGTGCGAGCAATAGTAACTTGAACATCGGCAGCCTCTTGCGATCGATTCTGCCTGCGCCTCCAATCGGCTTAGTTGCCGCCGTAGGACTTGCGATACTTGACCTTTTCCTCGGGGGGCGGGCCGGAGGGCGCGGGTGGTGCGGCGGGTTTCTCGGCAACCGGAGCCGGCGCGGGAGCGGCTGGCTGGGGCGCCGGGGCGGCGGGTTGTGCCGTTTCGGCCGCAGCCTGGGGCACCTCTGCGCCAGCTTTGCGTGCGACATCCACGAAGATGACATGCAGCTGGTCGAGGCTGCTCTTGATGATTTGGTCCTCGTGCTGATTGCGATTGCCGGTGGTCTTTGCCTCCAGCATGCCCAGCATGTCCACAAAAGCGGCTGCCGCCTCGAGATCGGGCGGTGGCGGTTGCTGGCCTTCGGGCGCGAGTTTGCCGAGCGCAAGCAGGGCGTTGGTGGAGATCATCCGCACGAGCATGTAAAACAGCTCGGTGTCGTGTTGCTCAGCCATCGGGTCTTGTTGTTGGACTTCGGGCATGGTTCCTTTCCTATTTCGATTTTGGCCGCACGATGGCGATGACACCGGCATTGTCGAAATACTTCCGCGCCACGCGCTGGATGTCGCCGGCGGTCACGGCTTCGTATCGCTTCTCGTAATCCTGATAGAACTTGTAACCGAGTCCGTACAGCTCGTCGAGGGCGATCTCGGCTGCAAGGTCGGCGTTGGACTGGAAGGCGATTTTCTTCTCGCTGATGAGCTTGGCCTTGGCGCGGGCGAGGTCATCGGCAGACAGGCCCGCCTCACGAATCTTCCCAATCTCCTTGATCAACTCCGTCTCGGCGAGCTTGGCCTTGGCCGGGTCGGTGCCGATGTAGAAGAGGAAATAACCGGGGTCGAGGCCGGGAAGCTGGTTGGCGCCGGTGTAGTAGCAAAGCGCCAGCTCGTCACGCAGGCGGCGGAACAGCGGCGAACTAAGCCCGCTGAGCCCTTCCTGGAGCACTTCCATCGCAAACCGGTCCTGGCTGACGACAGTGACGCCCCGGTAGCCGATGAGGATCACCGCTTGTTCGCGCGGAGCGATTTCTTCCGCGCGCGCCATGCCCGACAGTGGAGCGGCGGGTGGGTTCTTTGGCAATACGTCACCGCCGCGAGCCTTCTTGAGTTTGCCGAATTGTTTCTCAACGGCCCTGCGCACGTCGTTGGCTTTCACATCGCCGCAGACGGCCAGCACCATGTTGCCTGGCACGGCCAACCGGTTGTGATGAGCGACCAGGTCTGCGCGCGTCAGTTTGGCGACGCTGGCCTCGGTCCCATTGGAGGTCATGTGATAAGGGTGCGCGCCAAAGAGATTGCGGCGCATCAGCTTCGCCGCCATGGAGGTGGGTTGTTCCTTCTCACTCTTGATCGCCCCGAGCTGGATCTGTTTTTCGCGCGCGACAGCGGCGTCGGGGAACGCCGGCTGGAGCCAGACATCAGCAAGCACTCCGAGCGCCTTGTTGAAATCCGCGTTCAAGACTTCAGCAGCGACGCTGAAACTGTTGTTGCCGCCGCTGGCGCCGATGGAACCGCCACCGCTCTCGATCTCATCGGCGATCTGCTCGGCGGAGCGCGATTGGGTGCCCTTGAGCAGCAGGCGCGACATCAGCGACGTGACGCCGTTGTTCGTTTCCGTTTCGGCCAGCACGCCGCCTTTGCTGGTGGCGTAGAAATCCACAAACGGCAGGCGATGATCCTCGCGCACGAGCAATCGCAGGCCGTTTGGAAGCTCGAACCGCTTCACTTCGATCTTGGGGCGTTCGGCCTTTGCACGCGCGAGCTTGCCGAGTGTGCCGGGGGGATTGACGCTGACGACGGTGAGGTTGTCGTCACGAAAATACTTGCGCGCAATCGCCTGGAGGTCGGCCGCGGTAAGGGTCGCGACGCATTCCAGATAGCGGCGCGTAAACTCCAGATCGCCGGCAACGGTTTCGTTCACGCCAATGTCCGATGCCTGGCCGGACATTGTCTTAAGGCTGGAAAACTGCGAGGCCACCGCCTTTTTCTTTGCTTTCTCCAGTTCGGCAGCCAGGACAGGACGGGCCGTCAGCTTCTTGATTTCAGCCAGCACCTCTTTCTCCGTTGCCGCGCGTTTGCCGGGTTCGAGCGTTGTTGCTACGAGGAAGAGTCCCGGATAGTTGGGCGTGTAGGAGGAAACGCTGACCGCCTGAACCAGGCCTTTGCGGTCGCGCAGTTGCTGGTAAAAGCGCGAACTCCTGCCGTGGCCGGCGATGTAGGCCAGCAGGTCGAGCGCGGGGGCGTCGGCATGCCGCGCATCACACACATGCCACGCGAAGCACAGTCGCGAGAGATTGATGGGACGTTCCTCGTGCGCCTCACGGCGGCCCAGTTGATCCGGTTCTTCCGGGATGTAAACCGGCGCGACGGCGCTGCGCTGGAAGTTCTTGAATGTCTCACGCACCTGCGCTTCCACCTTCACCGCATCGAAGTCGCCGACGACGATGAAAACCATGTTGTCCGGCGAGTAGCGTGACTTGTAGTAGCGGTAGGCATCCTCGCGTGTCAGGCGGCGATAGATTTCCTCGTAGCCGATGACCGGGTGCCGATACGGATGCGTCGTGTAAGCGGTGTTCCAGAGCAACAGCGACGTCACGCGATCGGGGTCGTCGCGGTTCATCGCCAGTTCGCGGAGGATCACCTGCTGCTCCTTCTTGTATTCCTCCTCCGGCAACGTCGAATGCATGATCGAATCGGCGATGACATCAATCGCCGTGTCGAGACCGCTGGTGGTGCCGGGTTTGCCGCCGTCCACGGGGACGTCAACATGATAGACCGTTCGCTCGTAGCTGGTGTAGGCGTTCATGTGGCCGCCTTTGTCGGCGACCTCCTGTGCGATACGGCCGACGCCGCGTTTCTCAGTGCCCTTGAACAGCATGTGTTCCAGGATGTGCGAGAGACCCGCGCCCATTTGAGCGCTTTCGTGAATGCTGCCGGTCTTCACCCACATCTGCACGGTGGCTACGGGCGCGCTGTGGTCTTCACGCAACAACACGATCATGTTGTTGTCGAGCACGGCGCGGCGCACTGAGCCGCCGTCGAGAGCGCTCAGGTCGAGCTTCAAATCTTTGGCGTTGGCAGTCATGGTGAAAAGAAGGCTGAGAAGACAGAGCGTGTGTTTCATGGGTGATTGGACAACGGAACCTCGCCAAACGTTCGCGGGACGATGCTACACCGTTTCCCTGGGCTTTTCCTTGCGCGCTGGAGGGCGTGGCGTATGTGCAGCCGCTTTCTTCGACGGCAGGAACGGCTTCACGAACATGTCGTCGAAGTTGTAGCCGCCGCTGAAATCCTCCTTGCGGTCCTTCTCGGTCTTGCCGAGCAGGCCGGCGTGGATCATGTTGAACACAATCTCGCCGAAGTCCTCGCACCGCGTGATGCCCCAGTATTCCAGCACTGTCTTTGCCAGCGGGCCGTATTGCTGGAGCGCGAACTGGCCGATGCCCTGTACCAGTTCCTGGCCGGTCACATGGCGGTCCTTCACCGCCCCGTGAGGCGGTTTTTTGAAAAGCTTCAGGGAGAAATCCAGCGCTTCGCGCAGAAAATAATAGGCGTCCTCCGCGTACCGCGAATCCTCCGCGCGGATGGTTTCGACCGCTTCGGCAAAACTTAGTTTTTGCATGGCTACTTTTCCAACGACTGCATGACGGCTTCCCGCGCGGCGGCCGGACCTGCCGGGGCGCGGCTCTCACGCCAGTACTTCACCGCTGCGCCGAGCGCAAGCACGGCGGCGGCGGCGATCACGACCCCGCGCTCTTTCGACGTCAGGCTGAAACAGCCTTTGATGTAATCCCAATCCGGGCGGCTCATCGGTTCACCGCAACCCGCCGCGGACGGTCCACACCGTCACGCAGCGACAAAATTGACCAACTTGTCCGGCACCACAATCACTTTACGCACCGTCTTGCCGGCGGTGTGCTGGTGCACCTTCTCATTGGCCAGTGCCACCTTCTCCAACTCGTCCTTGCTCAAGCCGGCAGTGACTTTGACACGGTCGCGAAGCTTGCCGTTCACCTGGAATACGACTTCGACTTCCTTTGCCACCAGCAGTGCCGGATCGTAAGCCGGCCACGGCGCGTAAGTAACCGATTCTTGATGGCCAAGCAACTGCCAAAGCTGTTCGCCCAGGTGCGGCGCGAATGGCGCCACCAGCAACAAGAACTGTTCCGCCATCTTCCGCGGGAACGGCTGGCCGGCGGCGATGCTGCGCATGATGTCATTCACGCACTCCATCATCCGCGAGATGGCGGTGTTGAAGCCCATCGTCTCCAGGTCGTCCGTCACTGCCTTGATCGTCGCATGGAGCAACCTCAATTGTTCCGCCGTCATTTCCACGTCACGGATCGCGGGAGAGAGCTTCACAGACGCGAGCGCCTGCTCCGACGGCGTGCCTGCGGCCACTGCCTGCTCGAACGCCTCCGTCGAATTCTCGTCCACGAAAAGCCGCCAGACGCGGCCGAGGAAACGGTGCACGCCTTGAATGCCCTCGGTGCTCCACGGCTTCGTGTCCGCCAGCGGTCCCATGAACATCTCATAAAGCCGCATCGAGTCCGCGCCGAACTCGCGCACGACCTCGTCGGGGTTGATGACGTTGCCGCGGCTCTTGGACATCTTCTGGCCGTCCTCGCCAAGGATCATGCCCTGGTTGACGAGCTTCATGAACGGTTCCGGCGTCGAGACGTGGCCAAGGTCGAACAGCACCTTGTGCCAGAAGCGGGCGTAAAGCAGGTGCAGCACCGCGTGTTCCGCGCCACCAACGTAGAGGTCCACCGGCGTCCAGTATTTCTCTTTCTCCTTCGCGACGAACGCCTGGGGATTCTTGGGGTCAATGAACCGCAGGTAATACCAGCACGAACCGGCCCATTGCGGCATCGTGTTGGTCTCGCGAGTCGCTGGTCCGTCACACTTGGGGCAGGTCGCCTTCAGCCATTCCGTCGCCTTCGCCAACGGCGGCTCACCGCTGGCCGGCGGCGTGTAATCCTTCATCTCTGGCAGCGTCAGTGGCAATGTTGTCTCCGGCAACGGCACGACGCCGCACTTTGGGCAATGAACCACGGGAATCGGCTCGCCCCAATAGCGCTGACGCGAGAACAGCCAGTCGCGGAGCTTGTAGTTGATTGCCTTCTTGCCAAGGTTGCGTTCCTCGAGCCAGTCGGTGATTTTCTTCTTCGCTTCCGGTGTCGGCAGACCGGTGAGAATACCGGAGTTTACGGACACGCCGTCGCCAACGAAGCCAATGCTCTCCCGTCCTGCGGGCGCCTGAACGACGATGCGGACCGGCAGATTGAACTTCTGCGCAAACTCCAGGTCGCGCGTGTCGTGCGCGGGCACGGCCATGATCGCGCCGGTGCCGTAGCTGATCATCACGTAGTCAGCGATCCAGATCGGTATCTTCTCGTTGTTGACCGGATTGATCGCAAAAGCGCCGGTGAAAACGCCGGTCTTCTCCTTCGCGAGATCGGTGCGGTCGAGTTCGCTCTTCTTCGACGCCGCCTCGCGGTAGGTGTTCACCGCCGCGCGCTGCGCCGCAGTCGTCACCTTCTCGACGAGCGGATGCTCCGGCGCGAGCACCATAT
>CAZGGF010000508.1:0-4259 GCA_964524715.1 uncultured Verrucomicrobiota bacterium
TAGGCAATCTGGTAGGGGCCCTTGGTGGAGACCCCGATATCGCCCTCATTCTGCACGTATCCCTCGGGCGTGATGTAACGCTGCACGTTGTGCGAGTCGATGGTGTAGCTGCCCATGCCGACTGATTCCGGCGTCGGGCGCTTCTTCGTCAGTTCGCTCTCCGTCATCACGAAACTGCCGATCATCCGGCGCGCCTCGCGGACGTAGATTTGGTGGGACCAGCCGCCGTTGTCCTTGAACTCGTCCTTTGGCAAGCCCCAGCGTTGCATGGCCTCCTGCACGTCCTTCGGCACACGCGGGTCGTTGGCGATGAACCAGAGCCAGCCTTTCTGGTAGGTCTCATGCTCACGGAGGATCTCGCGCCGGCGCTCATAGGAAGCATCGGGGTAATCGTAGTTGCGGCCGATATTATCCGTGCTCATCGGCCCGTGGTTGTTCGTGTCCGTCTTGTGGTTCGGGATCGGGTCGAATTTCTCGAACGTCTCGCGCCAGCCCGTTTCAAAGATGCGCAACAACAGCGCGTATTGTTTCGGGTCATAGCCCTTCGGCTTTGGGAAGGCGATGCGGTTTCGCGAATCGTCCGTCAGGCACATGCGGTAACAGTAAGCCTGCACGCGTTTGTCGCCGGCGCCAAACGTGCCCGGCGGCTCGGCACTGACACGAGGCAGCACACCGCTCTTCGGGTCGCCCGGCACAACGTAGGGGCTGATGGGAGTCTTCAAGGCGCCGAAATGGTGCCGGTGATGCAGCACCCCGGTCTGCACGCCGTTCCATTGTTCGCCATAGACGCTCTGGGCCTCGCGCCCGACGTGATAATTCACGCCCGCCGCGGCCATCAGGTCGCCCTCGTAGGTGGCGTCAATGAACATCTTCCCCGCGTAAGTCTTCCGGCTCAGTGTCGTGATCGAGACAATTCGCGCGCCATCCTTCTTCACGCCCTTGGCGCGATCCAGCCATTCATTGCGGCGGACGGGAATCTTGAACTCGCGGATGTAATCCTCAAACACCTGCTCGGCGACGTGCGGCTCGAAAATCCACATCGTGCGCTGCTCGCCATCGATGGCGGGCGTGCCCTGGCCCTTGTTGCCGTATTCCTCCTTCTTCTGCCACTTCCATGCTGCGGCCGTGTCGTAATGCTTCCAGACGCGGTGGTAGAAATCCCGCGACAGTCCGCCGATGACGGCCTTGTTGCCTGTATCGGTGAATCCCAGCCCGCCACTGGAAAGACCGCCGAGGTGTTTATCCGGGCAGACGATGATGACCGACTTGCCCATCTTCTTCGCCTGCACCGCCGCGATCACGCCCGCCGACGTGCCGCCATAGACGACGAGGTCATAGTCCGCGGCGTGACCGGGCGACAAAAGGAATGGGACAAGGGCAAGAAAGGCTGACCGTGGAGAGATTCTCATGACCTCTGGTTTTGCCATTCCAGAGCCTGTTTGTCCACGAGTAACCGCGGCAACCATGGCCGACGGCGGTAAAACGTGCCGGTGGTGTCAACCGCACCAGTGGATCACCGCACATAGATATGCGGGCGCCAGTGGATGAATCCGCCGAATGTATCGCTCAGGTGGTCCCAGCAAGAACCATGAAGATGAGCCTGCCTATGGCAGCGACTGTGACGCTCCCTGCTTCTTTCTGCCGGGGGCAGCAATGGAGTTTTTGGAGGGATGGACAGGCAGATCGTGCTCCCCTTTCGCCCGTTTGTCTTGCTCCGTTGGCAAGTGGCGGGCTAGATTCGGCGGCAGAACATGTCCGTCATAGCCACCAACCGCAAGGCGCACCGCGATTATGCCATCCTCGAAACGATGGAGGCCGGCATCGCGTTGACCGGCACGGAGGTCAAAAGCCTCCGCGGCGGCCGCGCCACGATCAATGACGCCTTTGCCCGTCTCGAGAAGGGCGAGGTCTGGTTGTTTAACGCCCACATCCCGGAATACTCGCACGGCAATATCTGGAACCATAACCCGACGCGCCAGCGCAAGCTGTTGCTCCACCGCGACCAGATTCACCGGCTCATGGGCCAGATGGCCAACAAAGGCAAGGCGCTTGTCGCTCTCAAGCTCTACTTCAACAAGCGGAACGTCGCCAAGGTCGAGATCGCCCTCGCCGAGGGCAAGACGCAGGTGGATCGCCGCGAGGACATCAAGCGCCGCACCGCCGAGCGCGAAATGTCACAAGCCATGAGCCGCGCGTTCAAGCAGAAGGGATGACCGCCGTCTCCCGCGCGGCAGCCTACAACGCAATCTCGCCGACGATCTTCTCGACCAGGTCCGTGATGGTCACCACGCCCAGCGGGCGTTTCTTCACGTCCAGCACGACGGCCATCGGCATGGCCGCGCCACGCAAACTTGCCAGCACCCGGTCGAGCGGCTCGGCGCTGTCCACCGTCGGGGCGGGCCGGCAGAAATCCGCGGCGGTCTTCGCGGCAACATCGCCGTCACTGAAAAGAACTTCATAGACGTTGATGATGCCGGAGAGATTGCCCCCGGCGTCGAGCACCGGCAGTTGCGAGAAGTTACGTTCGCGCGCCTGTCTCAGCACCTCGGCGATGGAGGTTTGCGGCGTGACGGCGAGCGCGCAGGCCATGGGCACCATGACGTCGCGCACCGGCGTGGCGCACATCTCGAAAACACCGGCGATCATCTTGCGCTGTTCCGGCGACGGCTGGCTGGCCATTTCGCCTTCGCGCGCGATGAAAATGAGTTCCTCGCGGCTCACGAACAGCTCTTTCCGGGCGCGTTCGAAGCCGGTCAGCCGCATGAAGACCGACGCAAAAAACTCGAACGTGACCGTCAGCGGCGTCATGGCCACCGCGCACACATGCAACGGCCGCGCCAGCGCCATGCTCAACCGGAACGGATAAAGCCGGAACAACGATTTCGGCACCAGTTCGCCAACGATCAACAGCACGAGCACCATCAGCACGACCGCCACCGCGATGCCCGTGCGCGGCGGCAAGGACCAGTGGCGCAGCACTGCATGCACCGCGACAACCGTGGCAGTCACGTTGACCAGGTTGTTGCCGACCAGGACCGTCGCCAGCAACCGTTCCGGACGGTCGATGTATCGCTGCAAAATGATCGCGCGCGAGTCGTGCCGGCGGACACGGTCGCGGAGACGGATCTTGTTGAGTGAAAGCAGACTGGTCTCGATGCCTGAAAAGGAAAACGACAGCGCCACGCAGATGAGCAACACGATGATTTCCGTCGCGCTCATGGTGTCGCCTCCGTACGGTCCAGCCGCAGACCGGTGATGCGGTTCTTGGCGACGCGTTCGACCGTGAACTGCACGTCGCCGATGCGAACCTGTGCGCCTGGCCGCGGGATGCCCCCCAGCCGTGTGGCGACCAGCCCGCCTACGGTCTCGACCCCGTGGCAGGCCAGTCGCAGCCCGAGCTGTTCATTGAGGTCGTCCAAACGCGTCTCGCCCGACACCTGCCACGCATGGTCCGACAGCTTCTGGATATCCTGCTCCACCTGCCGAAACTCGCCTGCCGTGTCGCCGACGATTTCCTCGAGAATGTCGGACATCGTCAGGACGCCCTCGGTGCCGCCAAACTCGTCCACCACGATGGCCATTGGCTGTTTGTGAATTTGAAAACTTTTCAGAAGCCGCGCTGCGTTCATGGATTCCGGCACGAACGACGGCGGGTCCATGATTTCCAACACATCCTCGTCTGGCGCGAGCAGGAACCGCCGCACATCCAGAACACCCACGATCGTGTCCGGCGATTCGTCATAGATCGGTACACGCCGATGGCCGGCCTTCTTCAGGAACGCGATCAACTCCGGCTTCGGCATCGTGGCTGGAACGCACGCCATGTCCACGCGCGGCGTCAGCAGGTCTTTTGCGGTGTGACGGCGCAGGTGGAGGATGTCCTGGATCATGTTCTTTTCGGTTTCGCGCAGCACGCCTTCCTGCAGGCCGATCTCCAGCAACGTGCCGACCTCATCGTCGGAAAGACCCGCCGGTTTGACCGCCTTGGGCGCCACCAGCCGGAGGAGTGTGTCCGAGACGCCCTGCGAAAGCGCCAGCACCGGCCCCATCATTCGCACCAGCGCCAGCGTCGGCCCGGCAACGACGCGCACGACACGGATGGGATTGAGCACCGCCAGCAGCTTGGGCAGCAGTTCACCCACCGTCACCAGCAGCACGACCATGATCGCAATCGTGCTGAACGCCGCCGTGGAGGGAAGGTGTTGTTGTACCAGGAGCCAAAACACCAGCGCGGTCGCGACCGTGTTTACGATCGTATT
>CAZGGF010000509.1:0-1511 GCA_964524715.1 uncultured Verrucomicrobiota bacterium
TCACGCCGTGGGCAGCAATCCGGATTCTGCACTGGGGAAAGAAATACTCCTCGCTCACAACTGGTGCGGCAGATGGCAAGCCGCATTCGCACTTCGAGCACGAGGAGGATTTCTTTACGCGCGCTTACCGCCGGTTCATGGGGCCGATCATTGCCAAGCGGCGCTGGCGGTTCTTGTTTTTCGTTGTGATCATCGCATTGCTGTTGGGAGCGATGGCGCTGGTCGGCATCGGATGGGTGAAGGTCAAGCTGCTCCCATTTGACAATAAGAGCGAATTCCAGATCATCCTGAACATGCCCGAGGGCAGCGCGCTGGAACGCACTGCACAGGCCGCCCGTGAAATCGCCGCCGCCGTGCGTGTCGAGCAGGAGGTGACTGACTACCAAATCTATGCGGGCGTGGCCGCACCGTTCAATTTCAACGGGTTGGTCCGTCACTACTTCATGCGCCGCGGCTCGCACGTCGCGGATTTGCAGATCAATCTCGTTTCAAAGTCCGGGCGCAAAGCTCAGAGCCACGACATCGCCAAGCGCGTCCGTCCGCGTGTAGCGGCCATCGCCAATAAATACGGCGCGCGCGTGGCGGTGGCCGAGGTGCCGCCAGGGCCGCCGGTGTTGCAGACGCTGGTGACGGAAATCTACGGCCCGACCGAGGCAGGCCGGCTGGCGCTTGCGAAGAAAGTCATCGAAATCTATCAGGCCACTCCGGGTGTCGTGGATACCGACTGGTATATCGAAGCCGATCAGCCGAAAGCCCGTTTCGTTCTCGACAAAGAGAAGGCCGCGCTTCACGGCATCGCGGCGGAGACGATTTCGGAGACGTTGCGGCTCGCGGTGACCGGCGAAGCGGACGCCATCCTGCATCTGCCGCGAGAAAAGGAAGACGTCAACATCCTGCTGCAACTGCCACGCGCCAGCCGCACCGTGCCGGAGGAGTTGCTGGCGTTGCGCGTGCGCTCGAAGACACATCCCGACGCGCCTCTGGTGCCATTGCGCGAACTGGTCAAGGTTGAGCAGACGATCGTGGATAAAAGCATCTACCATAAGAACCTGATGCCGGTGACCTACGTCATCGGCGACGTGGCGGGCGTGGTGGAGAGTCCGGTCTATGCGATTTTTAAGATGAACGAGGCGTTGCAGGCGCTCGACACGCGCGAGTTTGGAGGCGACGGCACGAAACTGGAAATCTTCAACGCGGCGCAGCCGTTCACCGAGGACAAGCCGGCGATCAAGTGGGACGGTGAATGGCACATTACCATCGAGGTGTTCCGCGATCTCGGCTCGGCGTTCGCGGCGTGTTTGGTTTTGATTTTCATTCTGATGGTCGGCTGGTTCCGGTCATTTGTGACGCCGCTGGTAGTGATGATGGCGATCCCGTTTTCGCTGGTCGGCATCTTGCCGGCGCACGGTGCGCTCGGTGCGTTCTTCACTGCGACCTCAATGATCGGTTTCATGGCCGGAGCGGGCATCGTGGTGCGCAACTCGATCATCTTGGTGGATTTCGTTGAACTT
>CAZGGF010000510.1:0-67048 GCA_964524715.1 uncultured Verrucomicrobiota bacterium
GGGGGACCGGCTCGACCCAAGGATGCCCGGAGAACTGCGGACGTGTATTTGCTCGCGCTTGAGCAGCGCGGACCGGCTCGCCAAGCCCGCATTCAGTGAGTACACCGCGCAACGCGAGCCGAAGCGCGTGGAGTTCCACAACAGCGTCATCCGGGTGAAGCACCTCATCGCCGATCGCGAGGCACTGCAGCGTCTCAACAGTCCTGACGGCAGTGGTGACGCGCTGACACGCAATCTGAAAACGATGTGGCAACTCGCGTCGTTGCTGCGGAAGAACCGTTTCCAACGCGGTTCGCTCGACCTCGATTTCCCCGAAGTGAAGGTGCGCCTCGACAAGCTCGGCAAACCCGTGGCACTGGAGAAGATCGAGAACGACATCTCGCACCAGCTCATCGAGGAGTTCATGCTCGCCGCCAACGAGGCTGTGGCGCGCCATTTCAAGAACTCGCGGGTGCCCGGTCTCTACCGCATCCACGAAAACCCGGACCCGGACAAACTCCTGGAATTCCGTCAATTCGTCGCCGGTTTCGGCATCAAGGTCGGCGACCTGACGCTGCGCACGGAAATCCAGAAGCTCATCGAGGCGATGCGGAAGCACCCGCAGGAATACGTGCTGAAAGTGAGTCTGTTGCGTTCGCTCAAGCGCGCGCTCTACTCGCACCAACCCGTCGGCCACTACGGTCTTGCGAAGGTCAACTACACGCATTTCACCTCGCCGATCCGCCGTTACCCGGACCTGGTCGTGCATCGCATTCTGGACGCCCTCGTGAAGCGCCAGCCAACAGGTTACCTGACCGAGCATCTGATCGACGTGGCCCGCCATTGCAGCCAGACCGAACGCATCGCCGACGAGGCCGAGAACGAATCGAAGAAGCTCAAGACGCTGGAGTATTTCAACGGCATGCTCCACAACCGCAAGCTCGCGCCATTCGACGCGCTGGTGAGCGACGTGCGCAATTTTGGACTCTTCGTCGAACTGCCCGAACTGATGATCTTCGGGCTGGTTCACGTTTCAACGATTGACGACGACTTCTACAGTTTTGACGATGTACGGCGACGCCTCATCGGCAAACGCAGCCGCCGAACGTTCAAAGTCGGCGACCGGGTCAAGGTGATCGTCTCGCGTGTGGACCTGTTCAAGCGGCAGGTGGATTTCCAACTCGCCAGCACACAGTCATGTCCCAGGTAACACCCAAACACGTCCTGACTGCTCTGCTGGCGCTGGCGCTAAGCGGTTGTGCCACAACCGACAGCGGCCCCCGGCCGCAAGTCACCCTCAGCAATGCCAGGGTGACGCAGATTGATTTTGGCGGCGTGGATCTGCGCTTCAACCTTGCGGTCAAGAATCCGTCCGACCGCTACGTGAGGCTGGACGCTTACCGATGGGACTTTATCGTTGCCGGCAAGAAACTGGCCAAGGGCCATAGCACCGGTTCTCAGCCGGTGGACTCCAGCAGCGATCTGGTGGTTCCGATTGAAGTGTCGGTGAAGAACGGCGCCGTGTTCGATGCCATTCACTCCGATCATCCAAAGAAACTGCCGGCCTACGAATTGCGCCTGGTCGCCCTTTTCGCCGGTGGTCTTATGACGTTGCCGCAGGATTTCGAGAAACGCGGCGAGTTGCCGATTCTCTACAAACCGGCTGTGACGTTGCAGAACTTTCGTATCATAAAGCAAACTGCCGATGCCGCGACGATTCAGTTCGACGCCCTGCTGGAGAACCTCAACAATTTTCCAATTCATCTCGACAAAACGACCGCCAATCTCCATCTCGCAGGCCGCCCTGTCGCGCAGGAGTTTCAAACCAAACCGCGGGATATCCCTGCACACGGCCGCGCGGTTGCTGACTACGAATTGGATCTCGACCTCGCCGTGCTCGGCGAAACCGTCGTCAACGCACTCCGCCAGAATGAGGTGAGCTATCAGTTCGACGGCACAACGGCATTCGACACCCCCTGGGGCCGAAAGTCATTGAACTTCATGCAGTCTGGCCGGCTGCAGATCAAACGCTAGCGTTGCGCCATGGTGCCGCCTGTCGTCACCCCCGGCCGTCCAGAGTTGCTGAGTGCATTGCATTCTGAAATCGCCGCCCACGGGCCGCTGACGTTTGCGCGGTTCATGGAAGTGGCTTTGTATCACCCTCGATGGGGCTACTACACAGCACCCGACGCGGCCAACCGCATTGGCCGCGACGGCGACTACTACACCAGTGTCTCCGTCGGCACTCTGTTCGGCAGACTACTGGCGCTGCAGTTCGCCGAGATGTGGGAGATCATGGGCAGGCCGGCGGAATTCACGTTGCTGGAGCTTGGCGCGCACCGCCGCCAGCTTGCCGCAGACATTCGCGCGTGGACCTCGCGCGAACACCCCGACTTCAACGCTGCGCTCGATATGGTCGCGCTGGATTATCCCGGCCAACCGCCGGATGCCATCACGGGGTGTGTTTTCTCCAATGAACTCGTGGACGCGTTGCCGGTGCATCTCATCACCCGACGCGACGGCGAATGGCTGGAGATGTTCGTGGCCGAGAGCGATGGCGGGCTTGCGTTCACAACAGGCCGCCTCTCCAGCGATGCCTTGCAGGAAGAGGTCGCGCGATTGCCGTTGCCGAATGCCGACGGTTTCGTCACGGAAGTCCATCTGGAAGCACGGCGCTGGATGGAGCGCATTGCTCGCTGCCTCCGACGCGGCTTCGTAGTGACGATCGACTATGGCTATCTGGCCGAAGACTACTACGCCCCGCACCGCAAGGCGGGCACCCTGCTCTGTTATCACCAGCATCGGAGCAATAACGATCCGCTGGCCCGCGTCGGCGAGCAGGACATCACCGCCCATGTCAACTTCACGGCACTCGTTGACCATGGTGCCAGACATGGGTTGCCTCTGCTCGGCTATTGCGATCAATCCCGGTTCATCGCCGGTTTGATCGAGAAGGCTGGACACGGTTTTCTTGCGGGACTATCGCTCAAAGCTGCCGCGCAACTTAAGACGTTGTTGCACCCGGAACTGATGGGCCAGACCTTCAAGGTGCTCGTGCAGCACCGAAACATGGAAGATGCGCGGCTCAGCGGCTTGAAGTTCTCGAGCAGCGTCGCGTCCTGAAGCCGCGTCAGGATTCCCGGCGCGGACCCCAATCAAACGCGCCTTTCTTCAATGCGTAGATGAAGCCGACAAAAAGGATGCCGATGAACGCCAACATCGAGAAGAACACTTGCGAGCCCACCCCGGGATCCTTCACCAGCGACTTGAATACCACCGCCCACGGATAAAGAAACACCACCTCGATGTCGAACAGGATGAACAACATCGCGACGAGATAGAACTTCACCGAGAACCGTGTATGAGGCGCCGTGATCGGCAGCATTCCGCACTCGTAGGCCGTGTCTTTGATCGCCGGCCGCCGGCCCTTCTGGCCCATCAGCGTCGACATCACCAACAGCGCCGCCGAAAACGCGAAGGCGATGATGATCAACATCCCAATCGGAAGATACTGGTTGAATTCCGGACTCATGACTGAGCGACGTTACGTTCGCCGGAGAACCGAGGCAAGCGAGAAACTTCATTTCCTTCGCCAGATTCGATTCATGTCCTTCTTGAAACCTCCTCCGCCCTCCCCTAGCCTGCTTCCATGGTCTGCTTGATTCTAGCCGCTGCGCTCAGTGTATCGTTCAGCGTCACAAACGACACACCCGTGTCGCGCCGCCACGCACTGGTCTCGGCCGAATTGCCCTTGCCTGCGGGCGCGGCAAGCGACTCAAAGCAATTGCGCATCGTCGGCTACGACCAACTCTCCGTGGCTGCGCAGATCACCCCGACCGCCAACTGGCCCGACGGCTCTGTGAAGACCGTCCTCGCGATGTTCACTTGCGACATCGAATCGACGGACACCAAGACGTGGTCACTCACCACCGGTCGTTCGACGACGCGGGACCGAGAAGAAGCGCGCACAATCTCCGAAGACGGCATCCTCATGCTGAACACCGGCAGGATGTGCTATCGCCTGGGCGACCATCTCAATCTGCTCGCCCTCGAACCAACCGACGGCAAGCCCTTTGTCGCTTCGCCGGCCGAACCCGCCGCTGTCGAAGAGAATGGCCCGGTGCGCGCCGTTGTTCGACAAGAAGGCTGGCTGGTGCGCGACAACGAGAAATCGTTCCGTTACACCCGGCACTACACCGTCATCGCCTGTCAACCAGCCGTGCGCGTAACCACCCGGATTGAACCTGCGACTGGCGCCAACCCCATACCGATCAAATGCGCCGCCTTCACGGTTCGTCCCGCCCCCCAACACCGCAGAACCATCGTCCTCGCCACCGCTGGCGGCACGAGCACGCTCGCACCGGGGGACGCGCGCCGGCTCGAACAACCAGTTGTTCAAGCACGGCTTCTTTCCGACCAGCAACATCCCGGCTGGATTGACTTCCGCGGCGACACCACGGGGATGCTGTTCGCGGTCAAACTCTTCTGGCAGCGAGCGCCAAAGGCCCTTGAGATCATGCCTGACGGAACCGCACGCTACGAAATCCACTCCGCCGCCGCCCCGCCGTTGAGCATCACAGCCACCGCGCCCCTGACGGATGAATTCGTCCTGGCGTTCCACGCCGATGGCGAGAGCTTCGACAACGCGCTTGTGGAGATGAACCAGCCGTTGAAGGTTGTGCTCAAGCCGCCGGTTGCGAAGCCGTAACGCGCTCCCAGAACCGGGCCAGATCCTCCGGCAGCGGCACGGTCCACTCAACCGGTTCCGGTTGGCCATACGGAACCCGAAGCCGCCACGCGTGCAGCGCCTGCCGCGGTAACAGCAGTTTCTCCAACAACGCCGGCGTCACGCCCGTCTCGATGAACTTCAAATAAAGCCGTTCGTCGCCGCCGTAAATCTTGTCGCCAACCACCGGATGGCCGATGTGCGCTAGATGCACGCGAATCTGGTGCGCGCGCCCCGTGTGCAATTGTATCCGCAACATCGTGAAGTTCTTTGCCCGATGCTCCACCCACCACTCCGTTTGCGCGTGCTGGCCATCCGCTTCGACGCCGCGCTTGATCGCCACCTCGCGACCGCGCGCAAATCCTATCGGCGCATCAACAACCCCGTGTTCGCCATCCACACGCCCGTGCACGATGGCAAGGTATTCCTTGGTCACCTGCTTCTTCAAAAACGCGCGATGAAGTTGCGCTGCCATCGCCGCATCCTTCGCAATCAACATCAGCCCGCTCGTCTCGCGATCCAGCCGGTTGACCATGAACGCCTCCTCGCGCCCAAAGTGGGCACGCACTCGCCCGACCAGGCTGGAAAGCGGCCCATTCTTCGACGGATGGCAGACGAGGTCCGCCGGCTTGTTCACGACTAACAGCCGGTCATCCTCGAATACCACGTCCACTAAAGGCGATTCGCTCACGCCGCCACAGTAGCCGACTCCGCCTGTCCAGAAAAGCCATGCTCGCAAAAACTTCGTCAACCCTCTACCATTCGCCGCAAAGGTAGATACTCATGACACCTCACATGACTTCCCGTTCATCCATCCTGTCCATCAGCCTCGCCGTATTGCTTGCAGCCTTGACCTCGTACGGGGCCACGCCCGCCTCGGAGGGACTGCGTCTGGCCACGTTCGACGTCGACGCCACGCCGCCCGTCGGCTCAATGCTCGCATACGATCCAGTCGTCCGCGTCGACGAACTGACGCTGCGATGCCGGGGCATCGTGCTGCTTGGCGCGGGCGAGCCGATTGTGCTGTGCTCCGTGGATTGGATTGGCATCGCCAATGAGTCGCAGGACGCCTTCCGCGAGGCATTCGCCAAGGCCGCCGGCACGATACCCCAACGTGTCGTCGTTCATACCGTGCACCAGCACGACGCACCCGGCTGCGATTTCACGGCTGAACAACTGTTGAAGAAAGCGGAAGCGAAAGATCTCGGACGCTTCGAGAGTACCTTCACGCGAAAGGTGATCGCCCGCGCAGCAGACGCCATACGAACCGCCGTCGCTGAAGCGAAGCCCGTGACCCACTGCGGCTGGGGCGAAGCCGAAGTCAAGGAAGTGGCGTCAAACCGGCGCATTCCGGGACCCGATGGCCGCATTCGCGCCACGCGTTACACCACGTGCAAAGACCCGAAAATGCGCGCGGAACCCGAGGGCATCATTGACCCACGCGTGTCATTGCTGAGCTTCTGGAACAATAAGAAACCGTTGGCGGTTCTGAGCTACTACGCATGCCATCCTCAAAGCTACTATCGCATGGGCATTCCCAGCCCTGACTTTCCGGGCATCGCGCGTTTCTTCCGCCAGCAAGCCGTGCCAGAGGCGTTGCACATCCACTTCAACGGCGCCGGCGGTAACATTGGCGCGGGCAAATACAACGATGGCGCTCGCGAAAACCGTGTTGCGCTCGCGTTGCGATTGGCCGATGGCATGAAACGCGCCTGGGACGCGACGCAAACCTTCCCCGTAAGCGCAGCGAACGTCCAGTGGCGCGTGGAGCCGGTCGCGTTGCCCGTGGCGGTCCATCTTGACGAGGCGAAGCTGCGCGCGGACGTGGCAAATCAGAAGAACCCCAAGGTCGCACTGGACGCCGCCGATCACCTCGCGTGGCTGAGCCGCTGCAAGAGCGGCCATAAGATTAACATCGCGATGTTGGGAATCGGCGACGCGCGAGTCTTGCTCATGCCGGGCGAGCTTTTTGTGGAGTATCAGCTTGCCGCCAAGAAGATGCGCCCCGACCTCCACGTAATGATGGCCGCCTACGGCGAATACGGTCCCGGCTACATCGCCACCGCGCACGCCTACACGGAAGGCGGCTACGAAGCCAGCGCCCGCGCCTCCGATGTCGCACCAGAGGTGGAAGGCGTGCTGATGACGGCTGTGAGGAAACTGTTGGAAGCCAATTGATCTTCTGACGCCAGTGAATACAACCTTCGCCGCAATCGTTGCCAGTATCGTTTTCTGCGCCGTCAGCTATGCGCAAACGCCACAACCGCTGAACCCCGGCGATGCCCCGGTCGCAATACCCACGTTCCACTGTCTCGGACTCTACTGGTCGCCGCCTGCTGGCGCAGCGGACAAGGCGGTTCAGGTTCGTTATCGCCGGCAAGGCACATCGGAATGGAACGACGCCCTGCCGATGCGCTACAATCCGATCCCCAAGACCGACGAAGACCTCGCCGACTACCGCGGCAGCATCGTCCATCTCAAACCCGCCACGACCTACGAAGTCCACATGTCCCTCGCCGGAACACAGACATCCACGAATCTCATCGCCACAACCTGGAACGAACAGATTCCCGTCGGCGAAACGATCCGTGTGGGCAACCGCGACACACCGCTGGCGATCACAGAGTCAGGAACGCCGACAGCATGGCGCGTCTATGACGGACGAGGCGCGGCGATTGACGTGCGTCACCGCCATGATTCCTGCATCACGGTCAACGCCTCCCACGTGATTCTGCGCGGCTTCACACTCAAAGGCGCTGGTGCTGCCACCAACGTCAGCAAAAGACCCATCGGCGCCATCCGTATCGAGGGCGGCCACGACATCCTCATCGAGGACTGTGACATCACCGACTGGGGCCGGCTCAATCCCAAAACCGGGTTTGGCTTCAACATGGATTCCGCCATCCTTTCATTCAACGCCGAGTTGAAGCGCCTCATCGTTCAGCGATGCAAGCTGCATCATCCAACTTACGATGGCAGCACATGGTCCGAGCCGGTCTATCCCACACACACGATGGGGCCGCAGTGCATCTCGCTCTTCAACACCGCTGGCAATCACGTCATCCGCTACAACGAATGTTTCTCCGACCTCGACCACATGTATAACGACGTGATTGGCGGCGGCAGCAATGGCAGCTTCCGCGGCTCGCCGGGCCACGACTCCGACATCTATGGCAATTTCATCAGCCACTGCTGGGACGACGGTCTGGAGGTGGAAGGCGGCAACCGCAACGTGCGCATCTGGGACAACTACATCACGCAGTGCATGAACATGATCGGCAACGCGGCGACTTCCATCGGCCCGCTATACGTCTGGCGCAATGTTGTCACCCACAGCCAGTCAAAACCCGGCGCAGGCGGCATGCACTTCTTGAAGATGGGTTACGCCACCAGCGAAGACTGGATGACCGGTCACCAATACATCTTTCACAACACCCTCTTCCGCTCCGACGACTGGCTGCCGGTCGGCGGTTTCGGCGGCAACCGCATCGTCAAGCACACCGTCTCGCGCAACAACATACTCCACATCCGCTCTGCCAATGGCCGCAGCCACAGCGACGCGAAGCAAAACATCGACAACGATTACGACTACGACCTCTACAACGGCCAGATTCCGGCTGGCAGCGAAACCCACGGGGTTCGTGGTGAACCCGTCTATGCCGAAGGCGCTGGCTTCGATGCCGCAACCAAGACCGGCCGTTTCCAACTCGCCCCAACCAGTCCCGGTGCAAACGCTGGCCAGGCCATTCCCAATTTCAGCGATGGTTACACCGGCAAAGCTCCCGACATCGGCGCCCACCAACGCGGCGCTCTGCCGTTCCGTTATGGAGTCCACGCAAGCCAACCGTGAACAGGTTCTTCATCGAGCTTGACGAATGCCATGTGCAAAGTTCACAAATGATCTAGAGGTCGATATGCTTCACTTCAAAAGCCTTCTCTTCTTCTCCGCCATTGGCACACTTGCTCTTGCGTTTGGATTGATCCCGCCGCCCGTGAAGGCCGCAGAGCTTTGGGTAGGCGCTGCAACGGCGGACATCACGCCAGATCGGCCCGTTCCGCTCACTGGCAACACCTCCGTGCGAATCGCCCGCGAAATACAAAGTCGTCTCACTGCCAACGTCCTTGCTTTGGAGTCGCGTGAAGACGACCGCACAGTGGATCAGGCGATCATGGTCGCGTGTGATCTGTGCGTCATCCGGCCGGGGATTCAGGAGGGATTCCGCAAATATCTGGCCGGACGGTTGCCGGGTTTCGATCTCAATAAACTTTTTCTGGCCGCAACCCACACCCACGCGGCGCCCGTGCTTCTCCAGGACCGCTATGACGTCAAGGAATACGGCGACGCCATGCAGCCCAAGGAGTATGTGCCGTGGTTGTATCAGAAGATGGCAGAGGCGGTTGTAAAGGCTTGGGAGAGTCGCTCCAAGGGTAACGTGGCTTGGGGCCTGGGTCATGCCGTCGCCTGTCACAATCGCCGCGTGGTTTACAGCGATGGCACGGCCAAAATGTATGGCGCTATCAACGTCCCAGAATTCCGCGGGCTTGAGGGCTATGAAGATCATGGCGTTCATGTGCTCTGTTTCTACGACTCGCAGAAACATCTCAAGGCGGCCGTCATCTCTTTGGCCACCACGGCCCAAGCTGCGGGCGGCAACAAGGTCAGCGCCGACTTTTGGCATGATGTACGCCAGGCGATTCACAAGCGGCACGGCGAGGCCGTGTGCGTGCTGGGGTTCTGCGGCACGGCGGGCGACCAGACTCCGCGGGCGCATCTGAATCTGAAGAGCGAACAACGCATGTGCAAACTACGCGGCCTGGAATACGGCCAGGAAATCGGCCGACGCGTTGCCGACGCGTTCGAAGACGTGGCGGCTGTCATTGCCAAGGATATCCGCGCGGACGTGCCGCTGATCCATCGGGTCCGGCAAGTCGAATTGCCCACGCGAATCGTCACTGATGACGAATACGCCATCGCCAAGAAAGTCTGCACAGAGATCGACAACACGACGACCCGGAAGAACACGGATTATTGGACACGAGGTCTCTACAGCTTCATAGCCGAGCGCTATCTCGCACAACAAAAGGGCGACTGGAAAACCTACGAGGTGGAGATGCACGTGCTGCGATTGGGCGACGTGGCAATTGCCACCAGTCCATTCGAACTGTTCACGGACTATGGCGTGCAAATCCAAGCCCGCAGCCCGGCCACTCAAACGTTCCTGATCCAGTTGGCTGCTACTCAACGGCAACATGCCTACTATCTGCCGACGCCGCGTGCGGTTGCGGGCGGCGCATTGAATGAACGGCCATTCACGAACTACAGCGCCACGGTCATGAGCAACACCGTCGGTCCGGAAGGCGGACAGATGCTGGTAGATCGCACGGTCGCTGAGATCAACGAACTCTGGAAATCCCCCGCGAAGCAGTAACCACCTCCTTGAAGAACCCATGATGAAAGCAACAATCGCATGTTCCTTAGCCGTCGCCTTGATAGCCACCACCCTGCCCGCTGCTGATCTGTGGATCGGCGGGGCGACAACGACCATCACGCCCGACAAACCGGTCCCGCTGGACGGTCATCGGGGACTGCGCGTTTCCAACAAGATCCAATCGCCCGTCACCGCCACGGTTCTGGCACTGGAATCGCGCGACGGGGACAAACCGCTCGACGCGGCCGTCATCGTGTCCTGCGACATCGTGGCCATCCGGCAAGGCATCATGGAGCAGGTGCGCGAGAAGGTGAAGCCGCGCATCCCCGGCCTCGACGTCAAGAAGATCTTCCTGTGCGCCACGCACACTCACAATGCGCCTGTGACTCTGGAAGGCCGTTACACATTGCCGGAGACGGGCGTCATGAAACCGGCGGCGTATGCGGATTTCATGACCACGCAGGTGGCGAATGCCATCGTCGAGAGCTGGCAGAAACGCAAGATCGGCAAGGTCAGCTGGACCCAAGGCCAAGCGGTCATCGCGCAGGATCGCCGTGCACTCTATGCCGATGGCACCGCCAAAATGTACGGCGCGACCAATACTGCCGAGTTCCGTTGCATTGAAGGCTACGAAGATCACAACCTCGACATGTTGTTCTTCTGGAACTCGAAAGATCAGCTTGTCTCGACGGTGATCAACGTCCCCTGCCCTTCGCAGGAAGCGGAGGGCGGCCTTGCGATTCACGCGGACTTCTGGCATCCCGTGAGGGAGATGTTGCGCGAGCGGCACGGCAAGGACTTGTTCGTACTGGGCGTGCCCGGCGCCGGGGGAGATCAAACCTCGCGGCCCCAATATGGCAAAGCCGCCGATGAACGCATGCGCAAACTGCGGGGACTGACCCGATTGGAGGAAGTTGCCCGTCGCATTGTCAAAGGATGGGAAGACACCCTCGAATGCGCGCGCAAAGACATCCGTAGCGACGTCGTGCTGCGCCATCTCGTCAGACAGATCGAATTGCCACATCGAAAGGTTACCGAAGCTGAAGTCACTGAAGCGCGCGAGCAGGCGGCCAAGTTTGCCAAACTTCCTGCGCAGAAATGGAACTATCGCTGGAACCAAGCCGTCGTCGAGCGATACGAAGCCCAGAAGTCTGGCACCGAAGGCCCTTACAAGATGGAGCTGCACGTCGTACGTCTCGGCGATGTGGCGATTGCCACAAACGAATTTGAGTTGTTTACCGACTACGGTGTCCGGATGAAAGCCCGCAGTCCCGCCGTGCAAACATTCGTCCTCCAACTCGCCGCCGGGTCCTACGGTTACCTGGCCACCGAACGCGCTGTGCAGGGAGGCGGCTACGGTGCGGTCATCCAAAGCAACCGCATCGGTCCCGAGGGCGGCCAGGTTCTCGTGGATCGCACCGTTGAGGCAATCGACGAACTCTGGAAAGCACCTGCACAACAGAAATGAGTATCGCCCCCCCCGCAATCATGAAAATTAACCTCGTGTTCTTGCTCACCGCGGCGCTTGTGGCCGGCAGCACATCCGCCGCCGAACTGCATATCGGCGCAGCCACCATCAACATCACGCCCGACCAACCGATCGCGCTGGCCGGCCAATTCCACACGCGCATTTCACGCAGCGTTGACAATCCGATCACTGCCACCGCCGTTGCCATCGAGGCGCGCGAGGGCGGACGCGCCGTGGACCACGCGATCCTGCTCTCCTGTGATATCGTCGTGTTCCGTCCGTCGGTCACACAACCATTGCGCGATCGTCTGCAGAAGAAATTGCCCGATGTGGACCCACGCAAGCTGGTCTTAACCGCCACGCACACGCACACCTCGGCGGTCACCGAGGACGGTTCTTATGAGATTCCGAAGGAAGGTGTGATGCAACCCAGCAAGTATGTTGCATTCCTAGTGGACCGGCTGGAAGAAGTCTGCGTTCAAGCATGGAAACAGCGCCAGCCCGGCGGCGTGAGTTGGGGAATGGGTCACGCCGTGGTCGGCCACAACCGGCGCGCCGTTTACGCCGACGGCACCGCCAAGATGTATGGCGCGACCAACGACCCCAAGTTCCGCGGTATCGAGGGTGGCGAGGATCACAGCTTGGAAATGCTTTTCTTCTGGGACAAACAGAGCTGCCTGCTCGCCTCTGGCATCAACGTAGCCTGCCCCTCGCAGGAGGTTGAATCTCGTTACACCGTAAATGCCGATTTCTGGCACGATGTGCGCGAACAACTGCATGCGAGCGTCGCGAAGGACCTTTTCGTTCTTGGCTGGCCCGGGGCCTGCGGCGACCTCTCACCCCACCGGATGTATCGCAAGGCCGCTGAAGATCGGATGCTGAAGCTGCGCGGCTTGACCTGCACTCAAGACATTGGGCGTCGAATTGTAGGCGAAGTCAAAGACGTCTGCAAACTGACCAAGAGCAACATCCAAGTGAACGTCCCCTTTGCCCACCGAGTGGAAGAACTTGCGCTTCCCGTAAGAAAGGTGACCGAAAAAGAAGTGGCGGAAGCACAGAAAGAGATCGAAGCCCTCAAGAAGAAGGGTGACAAGAGCAACCGTGCGAGGTGGTTCCAAAGGACGATCGATCGTTACCACACGCAAGACAAGGAACCGACCTTTACCGTTCCCGTGCACGTCTTGCGAATCGGCGACATCGCGATCGCAACCAATCCATTTGAGCTGTTTCAGGACTATGGCACTCAAATGAAGGCCCGCAGCAAGGCCCTGCAAACGTTCGTCATCGAGTTGACCGACACATGGGGCGGCTACCTTCCATCGCAACGCGCAGTTGAAGGAGGCGGCTACAGTGCCGTGGTCCAAAGCAATCGTGTCGGCCCCGAAGGCGGCCAGGTTCTGGTGAACCGCACCGTGGAGATGATCAACGCAATGTGGCAGAAGTAGTCATCGAGATTCGCATGATAATTGCTTCGCGCCGCCCCTGGCGGAGGCAATGTGATAACAAACAGGCAACCAGTTCAGGAGATAACCGATCATGTCAACCCAACTCACTCGTCGCTCTTTTCTGGGAGGCGCTGCGACCGCAATGGCCGCGGCCCATTCCCTCGCACAATGCGCCCAAGGCGCCGAAGTCATTCCCGGGTTTGATCAGACCCGCACCGATTACGACAAGACGAAGGCGTGGAAGCCTTTCAGCGATCGGAAGGTCAGGGTCGGTCTGGTCGGCTATGGCGTATGCAAGTTCTCCGCAGCATTTGAATTTCAGAATCATCCCAACGTCGAGGTAGTGGCAGTGAGCGACCTGTTTCCCGACCGCTGCGCGGCGTTGGCCGAGCGGGTGAAATGCAAGAAAACCTATCCTTCGCTCGAAGAAATGGTGAAGGATGACAAGATCGAAGCCATCTTTGTCGCCACCGACGCCCCCTCCCACGCCCGCCACTGCATCGAGGTGCTCAACCACGGCAAACACGTCTGCACGGCGGTACCTGCATTCCGTGGCAACATTGAGGACGCGGAAAAGCTGCTGGCATGTGTTCGGAAGAACCGCGGCCTCGTATACGCCATGTTTGAGACCTCCGTCTTTCACGACGACCTGTATGCGATGGAGAAGCTCTATGCGGAAAATGTCTTCGGCCACATTGTGTATTCCGAGGGCGAATACTGTCACCCGCATACGTTGGGGGCTCCTTCGATTGGCTCGTATAAAGATTGGCGCAAGCACGGATCACCCATGTGGTATCCCACCCATGCGACAGCCTACTACGTCAGCGTGACGCACGGCAGCTTTGTGGACGTGAGCTGCCAGGGAACGGCTCTGTTCGACAAGAGCAAGCGCCAGCCTAACGCCATCGGCAATATCTTCAACTCGGAGGTCGGGCTGTTCCGGACAAGTGAGGGAGGAATTTCCCGCATGATCATCTGCGGTTCGCAAGGCGAGTATCTGGAGGCCGGCCGCATCCGCGGGGAATACGCCGGATACAGTTGGCATAACGGACTCGCTGCCGGTTTCGTCGGCGATGCCGAGGGAAAGAAACGTCTCAAGAAAGCGTTGGACAAAGGCGTGCAGACAAAGAAGTACGCCCTGCCACCGAGTGTTTCAGCAGGCGGACACGGAGGGTCCCATGGCTATCTTTCTGACGATTTCATTGATGCCATCCTTCGGAACCGAAAACCCGCGGTGGATGTCATTGATGCACTGAACATGACTGTCCCGGGTTACTACGCCCATCTGTCCGCCATGAAAGGCGGCGAGACTCTCAAAATCCCACAGTACTCGTTGTAGAATCCAAACACTGTCCACCCGCAGTCCATCCTGAATCATGAGTATGAAGCCAGGCTATAGCGGCCATTTGTTGTTGTTTATCATGTTCTGCCACAGCGTGGTTTCACCACTCTGGGCGTGTGACGCAATCATCGTGGGCAGGGCCGCCTCCGCTGACGGTTCGGTCCTCGTGGGGCATAACGAAGAGAACGCGCTCGATCGCGTGTTGGAATTCCACAAGATACCCCGCCAGCAACATCCGGCGGGCTCCGTTGTCCGTTTGCAGTTCGGCGGACAGACTGAGGAAGTGCCCGAGACTCTGCCTTTCCTGTGGAGCGAGAATCCGGAACTGTCCTACAGCGACGGGTATCTGAATGAATGTGGCGTGGCGATCGCGAGCGTCAAGTGTGTCACTCGTGAGGACAGCTACGAGACGCTGGTTGCGCGAGGCGAGATTCGCAATGGTGGCATCGGCTACATGCTGAGGCGGCTGGTAGCCCTCCGCGCAAAGACGGCGCGTGACGGCGTGGAGTTGATGGGAAGACTGATCGAACAGTTTGGCTACGCGGATTCGGGCCGCAGCTACGTGGTGGCTGATCCCACTGAAGCCTGGTTGCTGGAGGTTGCCTGTGGACGCCGATGGGTCGCCCAACGCGTGCCGGACAACAAGGTCGTGTTCCTGCCGGCCAGACACATCATTGGAGAAGTGAACCTGGCTGACCGGAAGAACTTCCGGGCATCGCCCGACCTGATCAGCTACGCCGTCGCGCGAGGCTGGTTCGACCCCTCGAAGGGCGAAGCATTCAGCTTCCGCAAGGTCTACCAGACGCCCGAAGCAACCGCTCCAGACCGTCGCCACTTCCGCGCCCAAGAGATCATCACCGGCAAGGCGGGGAACTGGCCGCCTCGCGAACCGATTCCGTTCGCACACACGCCCGACAAGAAGTTCGCGGTTCGTGATGTGATTGCCGCTCTTCGTGACGACAAAGGGATTGCGTCCATCTTCAACAAGAGCACGCAGGAAGCGGCCGTATTCCAATTGCGCGACAAAATGCCGCGCGAAGTCGGCTGCATCTACTGGCGGACGACCGGACGACCTGACATCAGCGTGCTCACGCCCTGGTATGTTGGCGTAACGTCCACGCCGGACAATTATGGCCGCCGCGTTGACCCGGCGACGCTGCTTTCGCTCGACCATCACTTCAAGCCACCCGCCGGCACGTTTGATCCGGACTCCGGACGAGCTTGGTGGAAGTTCAAAACCCTCGCCAAGCTCGCCGATGAGGACTACACCCATCGCATCAAGTCCGTCCAGACTGCCTGGTCGTTGTTGGAAGATCGCGCGTTCACGAAACAGCCGTCGTTTGAAGCTGAGACGTTGAAGCTCTGGGCGAAGGCGCCTGCCGAAGCGCGTGCGGCACTCACCCGCTATTGTGCCGAAATCGCAGCCGAGGCCTGTGCGAAAGCCGATGAATTGTCCGCCAGTTTGGGTGCCGGACAGAAGAACGCACGCCGGCCCAAGAGCGAGCGATACGAAAAGGCCATCATCGCCTTTGAGGCCGCCGACAAGAAGAACCCGCCGCCGCAAAATGCGATTCTTTTCACCGGCGCATCGAACATCGTCGGCTGGAAGACGTTGGCGCAGGATTTCCCGGAATACAAAGTGATCAACCGCGGCTTTGGCGGTTCGCATATCGCCGATTGTGTCTTCTATGCCGATCGGATCGTCATTCCATATCGGCCCCGAGTGATCGTGTTTCGCACTGGAGGAAACGATATCCAGTCGGGTAAATCGCCCGAAGAAGTGGCGGCGGACTTCAAGGCGTTCGCGGAAAAAGTGCATGCGAAGCTCCCCGATACACGGATCGTCTATTGGCCGATGACTCCTTCCGTCGCCCGGCTCACGAACTGGGACCGAGAGAACAAAGGCAATCAACTTATCAAGGCATACATCAACGCGGGCAAGAACATGGTTTATATCGACGCCGCTGAAGCGACGCTGGGGCCGGACGGCAAACCGCGTGCAGAGTTGTTCAAGAAGGACGGTTTGCACTTCAACGATGCGGCTTACAAGATGTTCACCCCGATCATCCGTCCGTATCTCAAGTGATTGGACGCCTGGCAAGTGATTCGTTGCAAAGACCACAAAGTGCGATTCGAAAGGCACGCGATGAAAACACCACAGCAACAAGTAACCCGCCGCCGATTTCTGACCACCACAGCGGCGACCGTCGGTGGAATCTGGATCGCCGGTTCGCGCAGCGCAAACGCGGTCCCGAATGACGTTCCTCCCAAATGCCCTTCGACAAAGCACTTCTGGTATCGCCCTCAGCCGCCGGGGCCCTACATTGACTCGCAGCGCGACAACAAGGCTTTCGGTTATGCAAACGGCACTATTTACCTCTCACAAGACAATGCCCGCACCTGGCCGCACAACATCGCGTTTCCCGACACAGACCACATCACGTTCAGTTGCATTCTGAAAAACGGAAACGTTCTCTTCAGCACTCGTGAAAGGCTATTCCTCAGCACGGACAACCTGAAGACCTACAAGCGCATCACGGTGAAGGACGCGGACGGCGCAGACTACCTCCCGCATGCTCCGGTCAACCCCGATAACCCCGGTTGGTATTTCCACACCCTTTCAGGCGTCAACTCCTGGGATGTACACGGCAAGGAGATGCTGGTGTGGGGAAACTACTGCAACGTCATTGGCGGCGCAGTCCCCGTCAACATCTACTACTCCATCGACAACGGCCAGACCGTGAAGATCGCCTGCGCGTTTGGACAGAATCCCCATTTCCGCGACAACGGCAAGCCGGGTGGAGGCAAGACGGGCACGCTGCTGGGTAACCCGCGCAACCCGGTGATTTGCCGCCATGTTCATTCCGTGGTGTATCACCCCGGTGAAGACGCGTTCTACGCCTGCACGGGTGACGCAGATCGAGGCATGGGGCATGAGTGCCACTGGCTTCGAGGCACGTATGACGCCAAGAATGACAAGTGGCAATGGAAGGTGCTCATATCGACCCCATCCAACACGCGCTACAAATGCGGCGGCATCAATGTCATTGACGGGAAACTCTACTGGATCAGCGACGCGAACGGCCCAAAGCCTCACGACCGTGGAATCTTTCGATGCGACCCTGCCGACATCACCAATACCAGCGCGCACACACTGTTGTTCAACCCGGGAGTCGAGTCTGGCAACATGATCGCTCAGGACGGCGTGTTTCTGGCCTCACATTGCGCGCCCGCTTCGCCAATGGCTACAGGCATCATCGTCTCCACCGACGCGGGCAAGACGTGGGCTCAATACGATCTCAAGGAGTTCGGCAGACGGTCCCCTACCCGTTTCCACGAGAAGAACAGTGAAGGCTGGTTCCGGTTGGACCTGCGGACGGGATGGATTCAACGTGGCGAGGTAATGTTCATCAAGCCGAAGAACCGGCCTGCCAAGGCCAGAAAGTAACTGGCCATGCTAAAAGGCACGTTCGCTTCAATATGTGTTTCCACTCTGCTCGCTGCTCTCGCCGCACAGGCGCAAGATCAAGCGCAGCCAACCATGCCGGAGAAGTTCTTCGGTTTCCAACTCGGCAGCGACCGCAAGATCGCGCGCTGGGACAAGATCACCGACTACTTCCATTTACTTGAGACGCAGAGCGGCGGGAAAATGCAAGTGGTGAACATGGGACCCACCACCATGGGCAACCCGTTTCTGCTCGCCATCATCTCTTCGCCGAAGAATCTAGCGAACCTCGAACGGCTCAGGCAGGCCAATGCAAAGATCAGCGACCCCCGCGGTTTGGCGGAGCGGGAGGTGAAACGGCTGGTGGCTGAAGGCAAGGCTGTCATCTGCCAATCCATGAGCCTGCACGCCTCGGAAATCGGCGGCACGCAGATGGCGCCGGAGCTTGCCTATGATCTGCTTTCCCGAACGGATGACGAGACGCGGCGCATTCTCGACAATGTGATCCTCCTGCTGGTTCCCTCGTTCAACCCGGACGGCCAGATCATGGTGACCGACTGGTACAACAAGACTCTCGGTGGGGAATATGAGGGCGCAGATCTGCCGTGGCTCTATCACAAATACGCCGGGCATGATAACAACCGCGACGCGTTCCAGATCAATCTGGTCGAGTCGCAATACATGGTCAGGATTCTCTTCCGTGAGTGGACACCGCAGGCCTATGTCGATCACCATCACCAGTCCCCCTATGGCGCGCGTATTTACATCCCGCCGTACGCCGAGCCGGTGCGTCCCCTGGCCGATCCGCTCATCTGGCGCGAGATCAGTTGGTATGGCGCGCACATGGCCTATAAGGAAGAAGAGGCGGACAAGTCCGGCGTGCTGAACAATGCCGTGTATTCGGGCTGGGGCCATTTTGGTTTTCACTGGATCACGCCGTTTCACAACATCGCAGGAATGCTGACTGAATCCGCCAGCACCAAGCTGGCAACGCCCATTTATATCCATCCAGACCAACTGCGGGGCGCGACTCGCGGGATGCCGGCCCACGAGGAACAGACCTCGTTCCCCAATCCGTGGCCGGGCGGCTGGTGGCGGCTGCGAGACATCGTCGAGCGCCAGAAGATTGCCGCGTGGGCGTTGCTGGACCTGGCTGCGCGGAACCGCGAGACCGTGCTGTGGAATGCTTACCTGAAGGCGAAGCGGCAGACGGAACGGGGCCGCGAGAGCAAGCCCGCCGCTTACGTCATTCCCTCCAGGCAGCATGATCCTCTGACCATGGCCAAGATGGTCAACAAGCTCCTGCTTCAAGGCGTCGAAGTGAGACGCTCACCGCGAGGGTTTTCCACGAAGGATGGCATGCAATACCCACCAGGCTCCTACGTGGTGTCTTTGGCGCAACCCAAGATGGGGCTCATCCGCTATCTGTTGGGCCGGACGCGGTATCCCGACAACGAGTGGACACGCGCGCGGGATGGATCGCCAATGCGTCCTTACGATATGGCGACCGACACGATGTTCGAGTTCATGGGCGTCCGGGTGGACCCCCTGAACGACGCGGTGGAAGGCGAACCCGTCAAACTGGGGACGGTGCTGTTGCCCGCGCGAACGGCGACCGCAGGCCGCAAGAACTACACGTTCGATGGAAGGTTGAACGACAGTTTCGTGGCCGCCAACATCCTGTTGGAAAAAGGCATTGCCGTTCGACGTGTCGACAAGCCCGCGTCAGGACTGCGCGCGGGTGATTTCATCACCGGTTCCCTTTCCGCCGCAGTGCTGAAGGAACTCGCCAAGGAAACGGGCGTGAGTCTCACACCACTCAGCAGCGAGCCTCCTCAAGGCGTCCACGAAATCAAGCGCCTGCGTGTCGGTATGTATCAACGCTATCGAGGCGGCAATATTGACGAGGGCTGGACGCGCCTGCTGCTGGAACAGTTCCGTTTCCCCTACGCGTCACTGCTGGATGCTGAGTTAAAGAAAGGCAAGCTGAACGAGAAATTCGATGTCATCATCCTGCCTGAGGATTCCACGGGAACGCTCGTGGAGCCGGGATCTGAAGAGTCAACTCCGCGCGAATACCGGAGCGGTTTTGGCCGCGAGGGCACCGAGGCTTTAAAGGCGTTCGTGCAGAAAGGCGGCACGCTGGTGACACTGGCCGGAGCCTGCAATTTCGCCATCGAGAAATTCGTCCTGAAAGTGCGAAACGTAACCGCAGGCAAAACCTCGATGCAGTTTTGGTGTCCAGGCTCCACGGTCAAAGTGAAGTTTGAAAACTCGAACCCGCTGGCATACGGCATGCCCGCCGAAGGGTTGGCGGTTTATATGCATAGCAACCCGGCTTTCGAAATCATCCCCGGTCCGCATAATGAGCGATACGAGACCGTCGTCCGCTACACCGATCGCGATCTGCTCGAAAGCGGCTGGCTGATCGGCGAGGACACGCTGGCCAGGAAAGCGGCCATGGTATCGGCGCAACTGGGCCAGGGGCGTGTGGTGCTGATCGGTTTTCGCGCCCAACATCGGGCTCAGACCCATGGCACATTCAAGCTGTTGTTCAACACGCTGATTCGTTGAAACCAAGGTAACCACGATGAAACGACGTGACCTGATAAAGAAGATGGGCCTCCTCGGAGCCGGCTGCTTCGTCGGAGCCGGCGGCACCCGCACGGCGCATGCAGACCCTCCTTCGCCAAGAGTACCCCGTTCAACCTTCGATCTGTTCGAACAATACGAGCGGCGCTTCGCCGAAGCGCGCTTGCGGATGCCGGAGTACAACCCAGCCGTCCCGGCCGACCGTGAAACCATCATTCGCGTCGCAAAGAACTGTCTTGGCATCCGTGATGAATGGGTGCCGAAAATTCACGCTGAGAAGTTGCGCGAAACGGTCTTCGATGGCGGGCGTATCGAGCTGCTGCGCTCCACCTCATGGCCCGGCGTGACCGGCACGGCGCTGCTTTACCTGCCAGCGAACGCGGGAGACCAGCCATTGCCGCTCGTGGTCTTGTGCTGCGGGCACGGTAACGCCGGCAAGCTCAGTGATGGCTACCAACGCATGGCCCGCCACGTCACCCGGTGCGGAGCGATGGTCCTCTGCCCCGACAACCTCGGCCAGGGTGAGCGCGTCCCGATGGGCCACGCCAACTGCGTCAAGCCGTTCGCGTGCGGCACAAGCGTGCAGGGGTTGATCGTGATGGAGACGCTCAGCTGGATCGCTTGGGCTCTGAAGCAACCGCGAGTTGACGCGCGCCGCGTTGCGGCCATTGGCAATTCCGGCGGCGGCACGCTCACGGTTTTTCTCGCCGCGCTCTGTCCTGAACTCGCGGTGCTTTCATCCTCCGGTTATCCGAGCACGTTCGATTTTATCGCGCGCAAGGAGAAGAAACACTGCCACTGCAACATCCTGCCGGGTATCGTGGGCCAGTTGGAGATGTGGCATCTGCTGGGCAGCTTCGCGCCGCGGCCATTGTTCATCTTCCAAGGCGACGGCGACCCACTCTTCCCGCCGGACTTCTTTTACCAAAACGCACGCAAAGTGCGGCAGGTTTATCGCACACGAAATGCCGAGAAATTGTTCGAGTCACGCATCATGGCCGGAGGGCATTCATGGGACGCTCCACGCAATGTCGCCGTGGGTCGATTCCTCACCCGGCATCTCACCCTCAAACGCAAGCCCGGGCGCGAGGATGAGAACGAGCCGCTTCTTTCCGAAAAAGATCGCTGCCTGAATACGTGGCCTGCGGATGCCCTCACCACCGATGCCCTGGCAGAGCAACTCACCAGCCGCCATCTTGAAGGCTGTGAGAACCTCTGGGACGTCTTCCCGCCCGTTGTGCCACGCGATGTGCCGCTGGAAGACATCGCGCCTCGCGGTTCCACGCGCCAGATATTCGCCCAATACGAGGCGTTTCTGCGGCAGCCAAAGTCACAGCAATGAGAAGCAGGAAATCTGATATGCAACGTTTTCACGGTCCACTGTTCACAATCACCATACTGGCCTTTGCCAGCATCGGCAGTCTGGCGACAATTCAAGCAGCGCAGAGCACTTCGTTCTACATCGCCACGGATGGCAACGATGCCAACCCCGGCACCAAAGCGAAGCCGTTCGCGACATTCGAGAAAGCGCGTGACGCTGTCCGCCAATCCAAAACCCAAAACCCAAAATCCAAAATTGATGTGTTTGTCCGCGCGGGCACCTACGAGCTGGCGAAGACGTTCAAGCTCAACGCTGAAGACTCCGGCACAGAAAAGGCGCCGGTGGTTTACCAGACGTACCCGAAGGAGAAGGTTCTGCTGATCGGCGGCAAACGCATCACCGGCTTTGCACCGCACAGAGGGCAGATTTTGAAAGCCGATGTCGGCGCGCAGGGATTTACGAACTACTTCCGCCAGCTATTCCTCGACGGGAAACGGATGCAACTCGCGCGTTATCCCAACCACGACGCCGTGAATCCCAACGGCGGTTTCGCCTACGTGGACGGCCAGTTGCCGAAGGATTCTGACAAGTACAAGGAAAAGCCCGAGTACCCCGCGAGGCAGATTCATTACAAGCTCAGCGATGCCCGCACATGGGCGCATCCGGAACTGGCCGAGGTGATTTATTTCCCGTGGCACAACTGGCTCAACATCAGCGTCCCGATCGCTTCGGTGGACAAGGACAAACGGCTCATCACGCTGACTCGCGACGCAAAGACACACGCCGGTTACCCCGGCGGCATTCGTCCGGGGGATCGTTACTTCGCGCGTAACCTGTTCGAGGAGCTCGATTCGGCGGGTGAATGGTTTCTCGATCGCCAGACCCGAACGCTCTACTTCTGGCCGCCGAAGCCCCTTGCCGGCCTCGAGGTTTACGCGCCGACAACGGATGACATGATAGAGATCAGCGCGAAGGCTTCGTGGATCACCATCCGAGGATTCACGATGGAATGTTGCGACGGCTACGCCGTTGCGCTCCGCAACGCGCAGAACTGCCTCGTCGCCGGCAATACGATTCGCAACACGGCGGGAGGACGGCTCGGCGGCGGCGGCGGCGTGCTTGTGGACGGTGGCGCCAACTGCGGCGTCGTTGGCAACGACATCTACGACGTGGGCAACATCGGCATCACACTTCGCGGCGGCGACAAGGAGGCGCTGACACCGGCCGGACATTACGCCGACAACAACTACCTCCATCACATCGGCGTCCTCAACGCCCACGGCCACGGCGTCATGATGGGCGGCGTCGGCCTGCGTGTCTCCCACAACCTCATCCACGATATCACCCGATCCGGTCTCTTCGGCGGCGGCAACGATTGCGTCGTGGAATACAACCACATCCGCCACGACAACCTCATGACGGAGGACACCGCGGGTTATTACAACGGCGGCAACTGGCACAATCGAGGCCAGATCGTTCGTTACAACTACGTCCACGACACGCTCGGCTATGGCCGTCGCGGCGGCAAATGGGTCTCGCCTCTCTTCGCCTGGGGCATCTACTTCGATGACGACGAGAGCGGCACGCACGCCTATGGCAATATCGTCGCCCGAGTTCCGCTCGGCGGCTTTCACGTCCATGCCGGCCGCGACAACATCGTCGAGAACAACATCATCATCGACTGCGCAAAGCAGCAGTTCCAGATGTCTGGCCACGACCCCGTGCACAGCCAGTGGTTGATCGACAAGAAGAAAGCCGAGTTTGCAAAATATCAACGCAACCCCGCCTACGCGAAATATCCGGAGGTGCCCGCGCTCGACATCGAGAAGGCGTGGTTGATGGTCGGCAACAAGTTCCGCCACAACATCGTCTGCTATCAGGGCACCAACTCGATGCTCTACACTTACTCGCAGGACCGTTGTCCCGAACAGAACGAGACCGACCGCAACCTCGTCTGGCACCACGACCAGCCCATCACCGTCCAGCACAGCACCGGCTGGAAATCTGCGAAACTCTCCTGGGAGGAATGGCAGAAGGCCGGCCACGACCAGCACTCCATTGTCGCCGACCCGCTCTTCGTCAACGCCGCCAAGGATGATTACCGGCTCAAGAAAAACTCGCCCGCGTTCAAGCTTGGCTTCAAACCGATCCCCGTCGAGAAGATCGGTCCCTACAAAGACCCGTTGCGCGCGAGCTGGCCCATCGTCGAAGCCGAGGGCGTGCGCGAGCATCCGCAACCGATCGAGATGGGACCGCTCTGGTCCGACAAAGCGCCAGTGGGCGATGGCACATTCGACACCACCAACGCCACCGTCACTGTCTATCTGCCCGCGCCTGCCAAAGCCAACGGCGCGGCGATCGTCATCTGTCCCGGCGGCGGATATATGCGCCATGTAACGTCGCGCGAAGGCCACCCCATCGCCCGCTGGCTCACCGAACACGGTATTGCAGGAATCATTCTGGAGTATCGTTTGCCGCAAGGCCGTTCGTATGTCTCGCTGCTCGACGCCCAGCGCACCATCCGTACCGTCCGTGCAAACGCCGCGCTGTGGAACATCAACCCCAAACGCGTCGGCATCATGGGCTTCTCCGCGGGTGGCCATCTCGCGTCCACGGCAGGCACCCATTTCGACGACGGCGACCCGAAGTCAGCCGACCCCGTCAACCGCTTGAGCTGCCGGCCTGATTTCATGGTCCTGATCTATCCCGTCGTCACCATGGGCGATAAAACCCACAGTCTCACGAAGACGAATCTTCTTGGCCCGGACCCGAAGCCGGAAATGGTCGAGTTGTTTTCGAACGAAAAGCAAGTGACCGCAAAGACGCCGCCGTTATTCCTGGCCCACGCCATAGACGACAAGGCTGTACCTCCCGAAAACAGTCGTCAGTTCATCGAGGCGATGAAAGCACACAACGTCCCTGTGAGTTACCTGGAGTTGCCGTCCGGTGGCCACGGTCTGAACGGTTGCCAAGGCCCATTGTGGGAAGAATGGAAAGCCAAATCCCTCGAATGGATGGCCGCGCAAGGCATCATTCCCCGTGAGAAGCCCTCTCGTGCGCCGAAAACCCGGTAATCGCCAACACTGACTGAAAGGAATATTGCAGCGTGTGGCTGGCGCTGGCACGCTGTCTTCCAACATGAACACTTTTGCCATTTTCACTGTTACTGCGTTTCTGCTGCTCAGCCCGTTGGCTGCGGTCAGCGCGGACAAGCCAACGACCGCGGAGTCGGTCCCCGATCCGATCTCGCTATGGCCTGACAAAGCCCCGGTGGGCGATGGCACATTCGAAGCGGTCAACGTCAAGATCACTGTCCACCTGCCTGCACCCGACAAGGCCAACGGCGCTGCGATAGTCATTTGCCCCGGCGGCGGCTACCGGGGTCTCGTTGTGCAACCCGAAGGCCACCTTATCGCCCGCTGGCTCAACGAGCACGGTATTGCCGGCATTGTGTTGGAATACCGGATGCCGCAGGGCCGCCCCTACGTCCCGTTGCTCGACGCACAACGCGCCATCCGCACCGTGCGCGCACGCGCCGCTGAATGGCGCATAGCACCAGACCGCATCGGCATCATTGGATTCTCCGCCGGCGGCCACCTCGCGTCCACGGCGGGCACCCATTTCGCCGACGGGGACCCGAAAGCAACCGACCCGGTCGCCCGTGTGAGTTGCCGTCCGGACTTCATGGTGCTGGTCTATCCGGTCGTCTCCATGAGCACGAACGCCCACAGTGGCTCGAAAAAGAACCTGCTCGGCGCCGACCCGAAGCCCGAACTGGTCGAGCTATTTTCAAACGAGAAGCAAGTGACCGCAAAGACGCCACCCGCATTTTTGGCGCACGCCAAGGACGACAAGGTCGTGCCGCCTGAAAACAGCCGCAACTTTGCCGATGCACTGAAGTCTCACAACATTCCCGTGAAGTATCTGGAACTGCCCTCCGGTGGCCACGGTCTGAACCGCTACCAAGGCCCGATGTGGGACGCGTGGCAAACTCAATCCATCGAGTGGCTGGCGAAGCTGGGATTCACGTCACGCAGCCGGAACGAGAACCGATGAAGACGAATCTGAAATGACGCGTTTGTATTTGACGAGCGGAATAATGCAACTATCTGGCAGATTAGCGCTGCAATCGCGCTGACCTAGCGTTGCTTGCCGTATTTGGCTGTTGGCTCGGCAACCATGCCGACCATGTCTGTGGATGCAGCGGAGAAGTGGGCATCGAGTTCCTCCTGCGAGCAGACGCGGCCCAGTTCGCACCAATAGCGCAGGACGCTCGGACAGATGTCCGCGCCCCCCCGGCCAGACAAGCGTGCCATCCTGCACACCGACTTCCCGGAACTTTTCCGGGCGTTTCAACGCCGCAAAAACACGGCCGTGCAGCGCCGGCAGAAGATCGAGCGCCGCGGCAAATCCGTCGCTAAACTTCAACCGGACACTCGTCGTGCCGACAACTTCACAGCGGATGACTTGTGGAACTGGTTTCATCACACTCTGATTATTGCAGAGGCTCGATGGATTGCAAGGGCTGCTGCCGGCGCGCTCGTTGCCATTGCTCCATAAGTTCGGTTTGGTGCTGCAACGCCCACTCGACGGTCAAAGCCAAGGCGCGTGGCGGCAGGCTGCCGCCCACCAACGCCAGTGTCTGGATGTCTACCTCCGCAATCCATTCGCCATAACGCGCGTGGAAGTGCGGTGGGTTGTGGTCGCTCCAATACATGGTGATCACCAATCCGTAGAATCTACAGATCTCCGGCATGTCGGCAGAATGACCAACACACGCCGTTTGCGCAAGGCGGTTTTGGTCTCCCAAAACATCGCGGCTCCAAAACACACCAAACCCGCTAAAGTATTTCGCCACGTGTGCCGATGTTGTTGTCGTGGTTGCTTATACAGCCCCACATATATAGCGGACCGGAGTTGTCTATCTGCTCCTCCTTGTCCGTACTGAACTGAGCCTCGGTGATCTCGCTGTGGATTGTCGGGGCTCAGCGGTTTTTGTCCCGGGCGCTAAATCCATCCCAAATCCGGAAGAACGTGGCACTCCCCCCCCGGATTGCCGCGTGGCTGGAAAAACAGACGCGTCTTTTTCTTGTGGCGCAGGGGCGGCATGCAATGGCACGCTGTCGCAATCCAAAAGGAGATGCCAATGACTGATTTTTGCAGACCCTTGATTCCGATTGCGTTGGGACTGTTGACAACGTTCACCAACCTCGCCGCGGCCGGAGCCTCCGAGGCGGCGCAAGCCGCGTTCGACCCTCTGGACTGCCGCTGGACGTTCGGGAATCACGAGCCGCTGACCATGTATCGGCGGGCGGGCGGGCGTTCGACAGGCGGCGCAGATGGCAGCGCGGCATGGTTGGAACCGTGGCATCATTGGTTCGACAGCGAGGCCTCGACACGGCTCATGGAAGAGCTTGGCCTGAACATGCTGCACAGCCGCTTTTACAAGGGCATGGGCTGGAAATTCGAGTCGCAGGATTTTCCCAACGTGAAACAGTTCGTGGCGAACTGTCACCGGCATAATATCCGGGCGCTGGCCTACGTCCAGTTTGCGACGCTCTACTACGAGGTGATGCTGAACGAAGTCCCCGATCTAGAGGACTGGGCCGCCGTGGACGAGCAGGGCCAGAAACGGACTTACTCCAAGGCCGCTTACTATCGCTGGATGCCGTGCATCAACGCGCCCGGCTTCGAGGCGTATCTGAAGAAGGTCATCCGCATCGCGCTCAATGAAGGCGGTTTCGACGGCATCATGTTCGATAACTGTTTCGCGCCGCCATGCCACTGCAAGCGCTGCGTGGCGCTGTTCCGCGAACATCTCGCCCGGGTGACGAATCCGGAAAAGCGATTCGGTATTCCGACCGCGGCGCACGTTCTGCCGCCTGCGCATGCCGGCTACGGTGAGGCCAGGGATCCGATCTATCAAGAGTGGCTGGTATTCCGCAGTCAGCGGCTGACCGAGTTGTTTCAGCGTTTGTATAAGTTCAGTAAGTCCTGCGCGCCGTCTGCCTTCGTCACAGGCAACATCGCCAACATCCGTCAGGGCAACAAGGCAGCAACCACCGGCTTGAGCGTGACGGACTTGGGCGGCAGCTTCGATATCTTCGTATCCCAATCGGGCAACGAGCCGGGATTGCGCGACGGCTGCATCATCAACCGCGTCCGGGAAATGAAATTGGCCCAGGCTCTCGGCACGCCCATCCTCGCGCTCAGCGACAGCGACGGCGGCATCTCGCGCGACTCCGAGTCGAAGTACGTCTTGAATCTCATGGAAAACGCTGTCTTCGGAGGCATTCCCATTGACCGGACCGTCATGCAAGCCGATCCGCAGATGGTTTCGCGCGAACTCGTGGAGCTTCGCAAGCCCTTGCTGAAGCGATTCAATGAATCGGTGCGCGCGGGCCGGGAAGGATTGAAGCGTCCGACGTTTGCGCCCGTGCATCTCCTGTACTCGCGAGAGTCGGTGATCTTCTCCGAACAATCGTATCGCGCATTGCTCGGCGCCGAGGAGATCCTGTTGAGAAACCATGTCCCCTACTCCCTGCTCCCCACGGGTGCGGCGACGCCGTTCAAAACGCCAACCGGTTGCGAAGTGATCCTGGTGTGCGATCAAGCCTGCCTCTCTGATGCCGAACTGGCCGCGCTGACGCGTTTCGTTGACGGCGGAGGCCGGCTGGTGATCACAGGACAGTCAGGCGAGTATGACGAACGTTATCATCAACGCCTCGCCAATCCCCTCGCAAAACTGAAAGGCCGGCCCGGAGTGGTGCTTCGATCCGAAACCGACAACGTGCCCGTTCGCGGCATCGGCTGGACCATCAAAGTGGCTGCGCCCAAGGATGGCGGCCGCCGGTTGATGTCGGATATCGCCTCCGTTTGGTCTCCCGCGATCCGCATCAAGGCACCTGCCACAGTCTTCGCTGAAATCAAACACAGCGACAAAACGTTTTCCGTACATTTGCTGAACTACGCCTCTGAACCGGTGCCAGCAGGTATCCAGATCGAGTTGAGTGCCGGCGCGCATGCCGCGCTGCAATGCAAATTCGCCGCGCCCATGGAGGGCCACAGCGCTGCGCCGATTGCCGCGCAATCGGACGGTCGCGGTCATTGGGTTGTCAATGTTCCAGCATTTGCCGACTACGCCGTCGTGGATCTCGCCTGCAAGCAGGAATGAGTCGAAGGACTCGCCGAAAAAGTCCCTTGAGTTGCCCGCCGTTCAAGGCATCATCTCGTAAGCTGCAAACTGAAGCCGTCAACCGTGATTGGAGGAAGAAGACAATGAAACATCATCGGGTCGTTCTAGCCTTGGGCGCCATCCTCACCCTGGCAACAGCGGGCGGTTCCGCCGCCGCGGACAATGCCAGCCTGCCAAAAGTGACAGTGACAAATTTGCGGCGGGTGTTTCACAACGGAGAGCACAACGCCTTCACCGATTTGACCAAGTTCAATGGGAAGTTCTACCTGACGTTCCGTAGTTGCCCGGATGGACACATGGTTAATCCGACCGCCTCGATCATCATCCTCGCCAGCGATGACACGAAGGACTGGAAGCAGGTGCATCGTTTTAACGTTCCGCTGCGCGATACGCGCGATCCGCACTTCCTCGTCTTCAAGGGCAAGCTGTTCGTCTATACCGGCACGTGGTATAGCGGTCCAACGGTGCTCGACCGCAAAGACTACGATCTCAACAAGCACCTTGGCTACGCCGCGTGGACCGACGACGGCGCGAAGTGGCACAGCCCCATCATGCTCGAAGGCACCTTCGGTCATTACATCTGGCGGGCCGCAGCGTGCGGCAACAAGGCGTATCTCTGCGGCCGGCGGAAGGTCGGTTTCGAGGTTGCGCCACGCGGTGAAGGCAGGAAGGTCGAGTCGATGATGCTGGAAAGTGATGACGGCCTCATCTGGCGCAAACGCGCCGTGTTCCAGGAAATTGCCGGCGATGAAACGGCGTTCCTGTTCGAGCAGGACGGCACCGTGCTCGCCGTGGGCAGGCGCGGCAGCGCTCCCGCGCAGTTGCTGCGCTCGAAACCGCCCTACACGAACTGGGATCGCAAGGACCTGGACCGCTATGTCGGCGGCCCGCTGATCACCAAGTGGGGCGACCGCTACGTTGTTGGCGGACGGAAACAAGTGAAGGGTTCCGGCCCCAAGACCTCGCTTTGCTGGCTGGTGGGCGACCAACTGCACGAGTTCGCCGAATTTCCCAGCGGCGGCGACAATTCGTATCCCGGCTTCATCGAGCTGGCCCCCAACCGCGCGCTGGTCTCCTACTACTCCAGCCACGAAAAGGACGCGGCCGGAAAACCAATCACGGCGATTTACATGGCGGAATTGGTGCTGGGCGACTAGCACACCTCGACCTCTCTCAAGAGTGAAAAGCATGCGCTCGATAGCACGGACTTATCTGGCTACCTTTGTATTCCTGACATCGCTCGCCTTGACGCGCGCCGAGACGCCCAATGCCGGCGAACTGACCACCGCGAAGCAATGGGTGCAAGCTGTCCTGCTCGCCGAGAAGGCGCGCAAGCCGTTTAGCGCGCTCTATGACGGCAAACCCCTGAGCGCGTTGCTTCGTCTGGCGGTGCGCAAACAAACGCGTGAGATCGACAAGCAGCGTACCGAGCACACATTGGTATGGGAAGATGCCAGAACGGGCTTGCAGGTGCGTTGCGTCGTCATCGAATACAGCGACTTCCCGGCCGTGGAGTGGGTATTGTGGCTCAAGAATACCGGCAAGACCGACACGCCGATCATCCAAAGCATCCTGCCACTCGACGTCATCCTCGACCCATCCGCCACCGAAGGTGCCCACAGGCTTTTCTACGCAGATGGCTCGCATCAAAGCAGCGCGGAGTTCGTACTGCGTGAGACAGAGCTCCTCGCGGCAGGCGACACGTTTCGCCTCTCGTCATTCGGCGGACGATCATCAGAAGGCCACCTGCCGTTCTTCAACGTGGCGAAGCCGGACGGCGGCGGAGTGATCGGCGGCATTGGCTGGACCGGCCAGTGGGCAGCGACGTTCCAGCGGAATCGCGCCAAGGCGTTGCAGGTGCGCGCCGGCATGGAGATCACTCGATTAAAGCTGCACCCGGGCGAGGAAATTCGCACGCCGGCGTCATTATTGCTCTTCTGGTCGGGCGCGGACCGCCTTCGCGGACATAATCTGTTGCGGTCGCTGTTGCTGGAACACTACTCGCCCACGCCCGGCGGGAAACGGGTTCAGTTGCCAATCGCCGCGTCGCCTCACCATACCATCGGGTTCGAGAAGACCAGCGAGACTAATATGCTGCAGGGCATCCAGAATGTCGCGCAGCATAAACTGCCGGTTGACGCATGGTGGATTGATGCGGGCTGGATCAACTGCGGCACGCAGAACTGGGCGCGAAGCAACGGAAACCTCAGCCCCGACCCCTTGCGCTACCCCAACGGCCTGAAACCTGTCGGGGACGCAGTTCATCGCAATGGCCTGAAGTTCGTGCTTTGGTTCGAACCGGAACGAGCGATGCCCGACACCGAGGTTTATCGCGACCACCGTGAATGGCTGATCCCGCCGCCGCTGAATCTGCCGTTTGACCTGTCCTATATGCAACGGGCGGGTTTCCACCTGCTCGACCTTGGCAACCGCGACGCTCTTGAGTGGTTGAAGGCCAAGATCGGCGGCATGATCGAACAGTTCGGAGTGGACGTCTATCGTCAGGACTTCAACATGTACCCGCTCGATTATTGGCGCGCGGGTGAGCCGCCTGACCGGCTCGGCATGCGCGAGATCAAGTATGTGATGGGACTCTATGAATTCTGGGACGCGCTGCGGCAGCGGTTTCCGAATCTGCTCATCGACAACTGCGCGAGCGGCGGACGGCGGATTGATTTTGAGATGTTGCGGCGGTCCGTCGTGTTGTGGCGCAGCGATATCTGCTGGCCACACTACGATGCCATGCAAAGCATGACCTGGGGTTTGTCGCACTGGATTCCAATCCACGGCGTAGGCTCGAACACGACCAGTCCGTATGGGTTCCGCAGCGGCATGGGCGCGACCGCCACCTACAGCCTCAACTATTACAACGACCCCGCTGTTTGGGAGACCGCCACAAAGCTCCTCAACCAGTACAAGAACATCAGACACCTCTTCACCGGCGACTTCCACCCGTTGACACCCTACAGCCTGAAACGTGACGCGTGGATAGCCTGGCAGTTCCAACGTCCCGACCTTGGCGAGATCCTTGTCCAAGCCTTTCGTCGCGCTGATGCGAAATCCGAGACACTCAGCGTGAAACTCCGCGGCCTCGCGCCTGACGCGCGCTATGAAGTGAAGGACCTCGATGGATCAACGGAAACGCGCACGGGCCGTGAACTGGCAGCAGGCTTCACTATTACCCTGAAGAGCAAACCCGCAGCGGCTGTCTTCGTTCTGCGAAAAGCACATCCCTGACGGACTGCCGGTCACAGAACTTCGTTGTCACCTTGATCCGACGCCGTGCCTTTACCCGCATCCCGTCTACTTCTTCTCCAATGGCGCAAGCTCCGCCCAGCGGTCCGCCAGCCGGCGCGTGTCCTCATGAAGAGCGGGCAGATTCATGCGCCAGTCTCCCCGGTACCAATTTTGCCACGGTCCCCATTCCGCACGCTTGCGATACTCCAACACATGCCCCAGCGCATCCGCGGCGGCCCGCGCGTGAGTGGCGGCTTCGCCGACTTCAAGCGAAGCAAACGCGCGCATGCCTTGGCAGAGTTTTTCCAGCCACAAGCTGAGACCCGCCATTGTCTCGGCCTGCACCAGCAGGTTGTCGCTGAAGAACTGCCCGTGACCGGGCACGATCTTATCCAGAACGGGTTTTGCGCCGTCAGCCACTTTGCGGAAGTTGCTGGCGGAGGCGGCGGCCAGCGGTTCGTAACGATCCAGCAACTTGTAGATTTCGGCGCGGCCCGCATAGGCGGGATAGGTGTCGCGGTCAAGCGCGGTAGCGAGCAGCGTCTTGCCGGCAGACTGAATCACACCATCCAACATCAAGGCTCCCTTCGAGGACGATGTCACATAGGCGGTAAAAAACTCTCGGTAGGTTCGCGCCGCTTCGCCGGCCGCCGCCTCGCCGTACTCGCGCGCGCACCAACGCCGCAGGAATGCATCGGCCTTGAATTCAGCGCCACCCCATGTCAATTCAGCCACTGCTTCCGCCTGCAAGATCACCTCGCGAATACTGCCAACGTTGAGAACGCTCAACCAACGATCGCCCTTGCGCGCGATCTCACCGTAGTTCCGCGCGATCTTTTCCAGCGATACCCCTTGCGCCAACCGCGGCCCCGCGCCCCAAAACGCCGCGTGATAATACACACCGTAATTGCGACCCGGTTCCCGCGAAATCTTGCGAAAATCACCCTGCATTTCCTGCGTCGAACCTTCATCCGCAAACACCACCGCAACACCGTCCGGGGACTTCAGATGGCCCTTGGCGTGCAGGTCAGCGCCTTCCGCCCACAGTGTGGCGGTGGCTGGCGGTGTCGCGCCGGTTGCTTTCTTCACCGTCTCCCACTGCCATGCAATGGCACGCGACACCATCGCCCCGCGTTCGGCATCCGTCTTCGGAGCGTTCAGGTCGGTGCTCCAGAACGCGCGATCAGCCGCGCCGCGCAAGCCCAGTTGCCAGACCACATTCGTCTGCTTTGCCCACAGCCCCGCATAATGCGCCCACACCTCTTCCATCTCGCGCGGGTTCTTCGTGTAGGAAAACTCCAGCGTCTTGCCGCGGTCGTGCCAGTAGTTGCGGAAACAAAAAGCGCTAACGCCGAGCGGCTGCGTATGATGTTGCGAAACGAACAACCCATGTTGCGCGGCCAGGGCCACAATCCGGCGGTCGCACTCGGACTCCAGATCAATGTAAGAACCGGGAATGATCATGTTGCAGCGCAACCGCAACGCCGTCTCGAACACCCTCTCATATGCTTCGTCGGCAATCGGCAGGTGAAAATAGTAGTGGGCCAGCCGCCGCCGTTCCTTGCCCATCTTCCATCCGGTGATCAAATCCTCGTCATTCAAGAACCATCCCCGGAATCGAAATGCGGGACCGGTTGCCGTTACTCCACCGTCGGCAATGACCACGTTGGCGCGCTTGGCGGGCGCCAACCCGGTCCAGTTAGCGATGGGATCCACGCCCAGATAACGTGAGCATATCTCATAAATACCGAACACCGTGCCGCGCTCGTCGCTGCCTGCCACCAACAGCGGCGCCTTCTCCCCTGCCCCCGGCTTGACGATGTAATTCTCCCATTTGCCCGCGAGCGACGACGGATCAACGCCACCGGCCGAAAACGCGGCCTTGGCCTTTGGATTGGAAGCCGTCGCAATGAGAACCGCGCTGCCAGGGGGTGAGCCGGCATCCAACAGTGCCGGCGTGCGGCCTGTGACTGCTGCGACATCACAAACGAGATCACGAGCAGCAATCTTCACCGCCTCGCTCTCCCCGGGTGCAACCCAGATTGCGGCAACGCGTCCACCTTCCACCAGTCGAAATCCGGATTCCGCGCCCGAAAGCCACGAACCCAGTGCAAGCCATGCACCGACTATCACAATGTTGATCTTCACCGGCATTTCTCCTCGCAATCTTGTTTCCGCTTCATTCGCCAAGTGCAAGCGTCAGCAACGGCCGGTAGTACAGCAAACCCGTGGTTAAGTTTCCACTCCAATCCAGCTTGGAGCCCTCATCAGCGAATTTCCCACCCAAAAATGACCGCGCTATTTGCCGGAGTTCGTGATAGAAACACCGCCCGTTGAAAGGAGTGTTTGCGATGACAGATATCTCTCGCCGCGCCATGCTGAAACTTGGAACCGCCGGAGTCGCCGGATCTGCCTTGCCCTCCCTCGCATCCGGAAACGAAAACATCAAAAAGACGGGTGACGGTCTCTGTAACGCCGCCGTCAACATACGCGCCCATCAACTGATGAGCCTCGTTTGCATCCACGGAGGCGCGAAATGTCCGTTGATGGAAGCCGCAAAGGCGCAGGAAGTGCTGCAGCAGCTCGCGGTCGATCCGACAACTGCAATTCGCTTGATGTCGAACGCGGACGAGATTCCGCATTACACAACCCTCAAGACAACTGCCGGCGCTTCACCAGACACGACACAGGTGCTGAACCGCAAGCGCGATCTCGACGTGCTTCAGCGACTCGGTCTCGCGCCCGGCGACACGCGCCGCGCCCGCTATCTCTACGAACTGTTGTTCCAGCGCATCGAGACACCGAAAGGCATCTGTTCACACGACACGCCGGGATGGGAAGGCTGTCCGTTGGCGAAAAACGGCGTGTACGAGCGAGTTCGCAAGCAAGGATGGAAAGCGCTGGTCCATTCGCGGACGGACCAGGAACGCGAGCAATACCGCCGCCGTAACATCCAATGCATTGAGACCGGCAACCGGCTTTTCGTGCGGCCGCACCACTTGATGTGCCTGGCTTGCTGGTATGCAGGTGGCAAGAACAAGTCGCCCCGGCCCAATGACACGTTGTTTGAAATCTGGCAGCGCATTTGCCGCGAGCCGGACGTGCCCGTCACACTCGTTGAGGGCACATGCATGGCCTGTGACTGCTGCGACGGTTTTCATCCGTCCAACGGCCGCTGCGTCCATTCGTGCGGGCTGATCCGCGACTATAAGAAAGATCTGGATGTGCTCCAAAAGCTGGGCCTGATGCCAGGCGCGACGATGAAAGCGCGCGAATTGTATGCACTGTTGTTCGAACGCATTCTATCCACGCGCGATATCTGCTCCTTCGGAGATGGCGTCTTGCGTTCCGAGGAGTGGAAGCTGTGCGGCGGTCCGGACGGCAATTCCGGCTACGTCGCAACACGACGAACCGGCATCTTCACCAGTGATCGCTCATAGTGCGATCAACAATCGCCCCCAAGCACAACCTCACAGGAAACGCGCAAAAGAACAATCCCATGAACAAGCCCTTGGCATATCTACTTCTCGCAGTCGCCATGCTCTCCGGTAATGTCAGAGCTGCCGACGCTCCCCAACCTCCAGTGTGGCTGGACACCACACCACTGACGAAACGAACCGCGGTTTTCAATTTGGATGGCGGAGCCTTCGTGCGTGTCGACGTGTTGGGCGAGCGGCTGTTTCGCATCCGCCATAGCAAGACCGGGCGCTGGACAGAATCCGGGCTGAACCGCTACGGCATTCTCGCCACCGTCTTTCCTGATGTCGCATTCAAGCAGACCGAAGCCAACGGTGTTTTCACCCTTGCAACGAAACAGGCAAGACTCACTGTTGCCCGCAAGGACGGGGCCATCACCCTGGCGGGCGCCGATGGGAACCATCTCACTCAACAGACGCCGCCCCGCTATGAAGCCAACGGTGGCTACGACGTCCGGTTCTCCCTGTCTCGCGATGAGCGCATTTATGGACTCGGTGACGTCAGCCGCGAGAACATCATGCGCCGGGGCGGTGTCTATGAGTTCTGGGTTCGGAACGTGAAAGCTTACGCCCCGATTCCGATGATGTTGAGCAATCGCGGCTGGGGTTTGATGATGAACACCACTTGGCGAAACACGATGGACATCGGGAAAAGCGATCCGGACAAGATTGTGTGCGCTGCGGCCCGGAGCGATCTCGATTACTACCTGTTCTGCGGCACAGACTTCCACAGCTTGCTCGATACGTACACGTCGTTTAGCGGACGTCCTGCGCTGTTGCCGGTCTGGGGATATGCCTTCACCTACGTCTGCAACGAAAACATCGACGCCTTCAACATGATGAATGAGGCGCTGACGTTCCGGCGCGAACACATGCCGTGCGATGTCATCGGGCTTGAGCCCGGCTGGATGTCCAAGAACTACGACGGCACCACTGCCAAACAGTGGCATCCGCAACGTTTCCCGATCCCCAAGTGGGCGCCCAAGGGACCGCACACGTTTCTCGGCGCGCTCAAGCGCAAAGGATTCAAGCTCAGCCTCTGGCTTTGTTGCGATTACGACCTGGGCCTTTACGAGGAGCAGTTGCTGACCGGCAAGAAACCGGTTCCCGCTGCGCATTCGAAAACCGCTGCGCCAGCAGGCGATCCTGACGATTTTGAAAAAGACGAGCATCTGAACAAGCCGAAGGGAGCGAAGAAGAAGACACCGGCAAAGGATGCGGCGGCGCAGGCATCGGAGCCATGGTTCGAGCATCTGAAGAACTTCGTCGATCAGGGCGTCTCGGCCTTCAAACTCGACGGCGCATACCAAGTCATCGAACACGCCGGGCGCAAATGGGCCAATGGCATGACCGACGAGGAAATGCACAACCTCTATCCCGTGATCTATGCCAAGCAGATGGCGCGCGGATTCGAGGAACACACAGGACGCCGTTCCATGGTTTACTCCGCGGGCGGTTATGCAGGTGTCCAACAATACGTCGCCACCTGGGCCGGCGATACGGGAGGCGGACCGAAGCCGCTGGCCTCCATGTTGAATCACGGTTTCTCAGGCCATTCCAATCACTCCTGCGATATGGATGTTTTCAGTTTGGAAGGCATCCACTTTGGTTTTCTCCAGACGTGGGCGCAACAGAACAACTGGGCCTACTGGCGTCAGCCATGGCTACTGGAAGATGCGCAAATTCCCGCGTTCCGCGCTTATGCACAGTTGCGCTACAAGCTGCTGCCCTATCTCTACTCGACGGCTGCCGAGGCCGCATTGACCGGCTATCCGGTAATGCGCGCGATGTCCATGGCTTGCCCGGATGACCCGGCATGGGATACCTGCCTGGGGCAATACATGCTTGGCGATTTCCTGCTGGTTTCCGCCTTTTCCAAGGAAGTCCGCCTGCCCAAAGGTGACTGGATCAACTTCTGGGACGGCAAACACATCGCCGGCCCGGTGACGATCCCCGTGAAAGCCACCGCCATCCAGGGTGGCGCACTCTTGGTGAAGAGTGGTGCCATCATTCCCACCTGGTCGGCCTATGACCACGTCGAAAAAGGCTGGTCGCCCGAGGTGGCATTGCTTGTCTATCCTGCCGCCAGCAGCGCATTTACGTTGTACGAAGATGACGGCGAAAGCCTCGCCTACCGAAAAGGCAAATTTGCCCGGACACACCTCACCTGCGAAACACACGGGAAGACCGTCAAGCTGACCATCGGCAAACGTGAGGGTAATTACGCCGGCATGCCACCGGCACGCGATTTCACAGCGACCATCCATCTCCCGGCCCGTCCGACAACCGTCACACTCGACGACGCTGCAGCCATGGACTGGCAATGGGACGATGCGACCTCCGCTGCCACGATCAAGATTCCCGCTTGCGGCAAGGCGGCCAGAGTTGTGGTGTGCAAATAAGTCGCAGTGCCGCTGCCGGCGTGAACTTGATGAACTTGGAACATCGAATATGAAACCTGCCTCCCGCACCATCCTCGCGCCTGTCGTTGTCGTCCTCACCTTCATCGCGTCCCTCGCCACCGGGCTCGCCGCGCCTCAGTCAAAGGCACCGCCGCTCCGTGCCGGGGCGGCAGCCATGGATGTCACTCCGAAACAGTTTCCACTCAACATGCCGGGCGGCTTCAGCGCGAATATGGCAACGAACGCGCACGATCCACTTCACGCCCGTGCATTGGTCCTCGACGACGGAGTCACCACTCTCGCCATGGTCATCGTAGACAATCTCGGTGTGGCCCCGGAAACAGCGAAAGACGCGAAAGCTCTCGCTTCACAACGTTGCGGCATCAAGCCGGAAAACATTCTTGTTTCCGCAACCCACACCCACAGCGCCCCCTCGTCGAATTCCACCAACGGGCCAGCCGCCGCCATCGCCTATCGCAAAGTTTTGGTCGAGGGCATTGCCGAATCTATCGTTCGCGCCCATGGCGCGCTGCGGCCTGCTGCCGTCGGTGCCGCCGCGCATCCGCTGCCGGAGGAAGTCTTCAACCGCCGCTGGTTCCTCAAGCCCGGCAAGATGCCCCTGAATCCATTCGGCAAAATGGATCAGGTGAAAATGAATCCCGGCACGGGTCCTGATGTGCTCGACCGACCCGCCGGTCCGACCGATCCGGACATCACGGTTCTCTCCGTGCAAGACACGAAGCGCAAACCGCTTGCGCTGCTGGCCAACTACTCGCTTCACTACGTCGGCCACACCCCGAGAGCCATGGTATCAGCGGACTATTATGGCGAGTTCGCAAGGCTCATGCCCTCGCGGGTCAATGGCGACACAAACTTCGTCGCCATGATGTCCAACGGCACCTCCGGCGATATCAACAACATCCCGTTCCTTGTCACCCGCCCGCCCCGCGAGCCATTCGAGCAGATCCGCATCGTCGCCCAAAAGGCTGCTGACACCGCATGGTATGCGTTCCGGAAGATCGAGAAATACAGCTCCAACGCGCGCCTCGGCATGATTCAACGCGAAGTCACACTCCGATTCCGCCGCCCCACCGCCGAACAAGTCGCCGCCGCCAAAGCTGTGCTCGCCATCAAGGACAAAGCCGAGCGCGAGAAACTCCCGCGCCTCGCCGAGAATTACGCGCGCACCACCATCGCAGCCGATCAGCGCAAGGAGGCAACACTCACCGTCATTCTCCAAGCCATCCGCATCGGCGACATCGCCATCTGCGGCATTCCATTCGAGACTTTCTGCGAGATTGGCCTCGACCTGAAGAAGCGCAGTCCGTTCCCTCGCACGATGGTCATCGGCCTCGCCAACGGCCGCCACGGTTATCTGCCGACGCCCGGGCAGCACAAACTCGGCGGTTACGAGACCTGGATCGGCACCTGCAATGTTCAGGAAGACACGTCCGTCATTCTTACCAATAACCTCCTCGAAATGCTGACCGAACTCGCCAAATCAAAATGAACTCCACTCACTCAAGTCGTGAACATCTACCGGTGAAAGCTGCGCTCGTTGCCATGGCAACCCTCCTGCTCGCGCCGTTGAACCCACGGGCCGACGAAGCCATCATCCGAGGCGAACCCGTTATCAAAGATGACTTTGAACGATGCACGCCCAGGGACAAAATCCTGGACGACGAAAACCGCCGCGGCTTCTGGAACCTGCGCTACAAGTCCTGGGGTGACAATCATCTGCTCAACGCCAATCTGGAAGCGCCGGACATAGTTTACGATCCGGCTTTGAAAGGCTGGTATGACATCGAAGTGGAGTCCCGCGCCACCGACCGTGCGGGCGGTCTCGGTTTGAGACTATCGTCGGAAACGCAGTTCACTGTTCTCAGCGTGCCTAACGAGGGCGCGACAGCGAAGAAGCACTTCAACGTCTGGGTGCCCTTCCGAAAGAACGTCAGGTTGGATGGTGCAAAAATCATCATTCGTTACACTGGCAAGCCCGTTTACATTGACTCGTTCAAGTTCATCCCGATCGGCAAGTTCACCAAATTCCAACCGCTGGCTGCGAACAAGCCAGGGCCTTCCACCGGGGTCATCTGCAAACAGCTGGGCCGATACATCGGCTGGCCAACCATTGTCAGGACATCCAAGAACGAGTTGATCGTGACCTTCTCCGGGGATCGGGACGCACATGTCTGCCCTTGGGGTAAGACGCAGATGGTCCGCTCATCCGACGGCGGAAAGACATGGTCCGATGTCTATACCATCAACAACACGCCCTTGGATGACCGGGACACCGGCATCATTGAAACAAGCAAGGGAACCCTGCTGGTCAGTTGGTTCACATCGCTGTATTTCGACCGGCCGGCCTTCATGCGGAGTTCCTGGAGACAGCATACGGCCAAGATCGGCCCCGAAACGCGAAAGCAATGGCTCGGCTACTGGGTGCGCCGCTCCGAAGACAACGGCAAGACTTGGGGCACCCCGTCCAGAACAACCGCGTGTGCGCCGCACGGTCCAATCCAGTTGAAAGACGGCCGGCTGATTTATGTCGGCACCGGGGATGGAATCGTCGTGGAAGAATCCAAAGACGACGGCGTCACGTGGCAAAAACTTGCCAATGTGCCCTCGCCCGCTTCGTTCTACCCAGAGGAGCCGCACGTCGTGGAGTGCAGCAACGGACGTCTCGTCGCCATGTTCAGAAATGAACACCCGGATGAGTCACAGCGATTCCTCCTCCAATCGGAAAGCGAAGACGGCGGCAAGACCTGGAACATGATTCGTCGCACCGAAATATGGGGTTACCCGCCGCACCTCATCCGGTTGACCGATGGACGACTGCTGATGGTCTACGGACACCGTCGCAAACCCTACGGACAGCGTGCCTGCCTTTCCAGCGACAACGGCCAGACGTGGGACCTCAAGAACGAAATCGCACTGGTTGACGATGCGCCAGACGGAGATCTGGGTTATCCGGCTTCCGCGCAACTCAGCGACGGAACCATCCTGACCATCTACTACCAAAAGGACCAGCCTGACGAAAAAACGTGCCTGATGGCCACACATTGGCGTCTGCCCGCGGCAAAATGAGAGTGACCGAATGCCTTCATGAACAATCGAATTCTCATCGTCGCCGCCCTCCTGCTGTCCTCGGGGCTCTTTGCCAGTCCGGCCCGCGCACAAGCGCCGAAAACACTTCTTCCGTCCGACTGGAATGCCAAGCAGGCCGGCGACCGCGTAATGGAGAGACTGGTCAATGTCTCAGCGCCGCAAGTCAAAGGCGCGCATGATGCTGCGCTGGTGCTCGCGAACAACCGTGCTTATATCGTCGCCGAAGCGAACGATGTGCGGCCTGGAGAGGCTGCGGATTGGCCGTTCGTCTATGTGACGTTGTCGGTGGTGAATCTGAAGACACTCGCCATCGAAAAACACATCACCTTCGCCCGCGGCGAGCAGGCGTTTGAGAATGAAACACTGCCGCCGGGGGCATGCTTTGTGCCGCGCATCATCCGGAAGGACGCCAACACACTGCGCTGCTACTTTGCCAGCGAACAGCCGAAGAAGCGGCAGGCACAGACGTGGTTTATGGATTTCGACATCGCGCGCATGGGGTTCGAGAACCGTATCCACAAAGCGAAGCTCAAGACCGCCACAGGCACCTTCGACATGCAGCCGCTGTTCTTTCATGCAGATGCGGCGGCGGGCGGTTTCAAACGTCCTGCGACTGACTTCGGGCTCTACTTGTTCGATTCATTCAAGCGCATCGCTGGCAAGACCTACATTGTCTTGAACAACTATCCCGGCGGCTAGAACGCGCTCGCGCTTGTGCATGACGACCTCGCCACCATCGAGATTATTGGCCACTACAACGAGCCTCATGAACTGAAGCTCACCGAATCCGCTGCAAACCGTTTGCCCGACGGCACATGGTTGGCCATCTGCCGGCAGGAAGGTGGAAACATGAACTACATCTTCACCACGAGCAAGGACGGCAGGACATGGACGCGCGGAGAACATCGCGACTTCGTGCCGAACGGCGCCAGTTCCAAGCCGACACTCGACCGTTTCGGTGGCATCTACTATCTCGGCTGGCAGGAGAGCACGCGCATTGCTGGTGTCAACCGCTCCGTGTTCAACATCGAAGTCTCCGCCGACGGCGTGAAGTGGGAACGCAAGTACCGTTTCGAGACCGTGAAGTCGTTTCAGTATCCCGTCTTCTGCGAGCATCGCGGCTCCATCTACCTCGCCGTGACCCAAGGCGACTCTGACCCGAGCCGGAAGGAGCGCATCATGTTCGGCAAACTGGAATGAAAATGAACACCATCATCATCGGTCTCATTGCCCTGCTGCACCCCGCAGCGAGATCTCCGACCCGTCCGCCACCGTTGACGGGGACAATTGCATTCCCTACACTCGGCAGCAACAATCAACGTTCCTATTCTTTATGAGCAACTACGAAGAGGCACGAATCAACCTGAAAAGGCTTGCTCAGTTCTACAAAGAGAATGAAGGGAATCGGAACGAGGCGACCACTCGGATTCAGCTCATTGATTGTCTCTTCTTTGAATGCCTTGGGTGGTCACGACAAACCGATGTCGAAGCCGAGGCGGCAGAAGTGGGAGAATACGCAGACTACATTTTTCATGCTCCTCGCCACATCCTAATCGTCGAGGCCAAGCGAGAGGGCAATTATTTCGAACTGCCTGCCGGTGAAAATAGAATTGTTTACCGGATTCAGTCGTTGTGTCGCGACTATCCGAATCTCAAGTCGGCAATTGAGCAAGCGATGAGGTATTGCCAAGCTCGCGGCGTGCCCTTTGGTGCTGTGACAAACGGACACCAAGTCGTCGCCTTCGTCGCAGTCAGGACGGATGGCGTCTCCCCTCTGGAGGGCAAGGCTCTTGTCTTCCCGACAATTGATTTCATGGAAGCACACTTTCGGGAACTCTGGGATTCATTGTCAAAGCCGGGGATCCAAGAGCGAAAGCTTCAAAACAAACTACTTGGTGATGCTCTCCCTCCAATCCCTCCCAAACTATCGGCATCAATCTATGGCTATCCCGGGATCAAGAACCGAAACGTCTTTCAGGCTGATCTCGAGATTGTGTCCGAATTGGTGATCGAAGACGTGGCAAAGGCCGTGGAATTAGAGGATCAATTCCTCAATGAGTGTTACTGCGATAGCGGAGCTCTTTCACAGGACTCGCTTGTTAATAGACACATTCTTGATGCCCGTTATTCGGCCTTATTCGGCACCGGGTCGGGGGGGCCAGTTTTGAGTCCCGCGAAAACCCGTAATGGCGTTGCTCCGGACATCCTAGCGAAGAGCATTAGTCGCCGTCCTATACTTCTGATTGGCGACGTTGGCGTCGGCAAGAGCATTTTCATCCGACATCTCGTCAGGATCGACGCTCGCGAAGCATTCGAGAAAACCATAAACCTGTATATAGACCTTGGCTTCGGCGCAACCTTGACTAGAACAATCCGTGAATACCTCCTCCGCGAAATAGCCCGTCAACTCGACAAAAACCACGGGGTGGACCCCGATGCCGCGAACCTGATTCGGGGAGTTTATGACTTGGACCTGAAAAAATTCTCCAAAGGGATCTACGGCGCGTTGCAGAACACGGACCCTGCCAAGTTTCGAGAGAAGGAACTTGAGTTTCTCGACACAAAACTCCGGCAACGAGATGAGCATCTTCGATCTGTTTTGGACCACATAAGCAAGGCGCGGAAGAAGCAAGTTGTTATTTTCATTGATAACTGTGACCAGCGGAACGACGACGTGCAGCAAGAGGCTTTTCTTGTCGCTCAAGAAATTGCCGCAAGTTGGCCTGCGACGATTTTTGTCACTCTTAGGCCGGAGACTTTTTATCGTTCGTCGCGAGAGGGGGCTTTGACTGGCTATCACCCCAAGGCGTTTTCGATTGCTCCTCCGAGAGTGGACCTAGTGATCCAAAAGCGATTGACGTTTGGGTTGAAGATCACCGGAGGCGAAATCCCACTTTCAAGCTTACCCGATCACACTAGAGCGACATTCTCAAATCTGGACTCCGTTATCCGCGTGTTTCTCCATACGCTCGCGAAGTCCAGTTGGCTTCGCGAGTGCCTCGACAACATCTCTGGTGGAAACGTGCGTCTCGCACTCGACTTGGTTAAGGAATTCTTCGGGAGTGGCCATGTAGACACTCAGAAGATTGTCACGATTCACCGTGAACAGGGGAGCTATGACATTCCAGCACATGAGTTTTTGAGAGCGGTGGTTTTTGGGGATTGTGAGTACTACAGCCCTGAGAAATCGCCTGTCGTCAATCTGTTTGACGTCTCGTTCGGCGATCCGAAAGAGCACTTCGTATTGCCTATTCTGCTTTCGTTACTGGCCAGCGCGCTGAGATCCGCCATTGATGACGGCTTTTTAGGCACGTCGAAGGTCTACGAACAAATGCAAAGACTTGGCTTCGTGCCTGACCAGATTGATGCGGCGGTTGTCCGTGCTCACCGTTCGAAACTGCTGGAAACTTCGACAAGAAGGGCATCTCGCCTCGACCAAGAAACGCCCCATGCTCTTCGGTTGACGACAGTTGGCGCCTACCATATCCAAAGGCTCGCCGAGTTGTTCTCCTACCTTGATGCCATTGTGGTTGACACCCCCATCTTTGACCCGACTGTCCGCTCAAATATCCACGACGTCCGAACCATCACCGAACGGATTCGGCGAGTTCGTGTATTCAAGGCTTATTTAGACCGGCAATGGCAAGTGTTCGAAGGAACTGATACTCTGTTCCCTTGGCCAACCTTGTCGCGACATGTGGGTGAGGAATTGGTCTCAATTGAACAACGGATATGCGGTGGCAGCCAGACTCATATGCTATGAGATTCGCGTAGTCGCCTTTCATCTCTTCCATGCACCGACCTGCTCATTTACCTTTCTGCGTAATGTCTCCCGCAACAGAGCCGCGCAGATGGCCGGACGATGTGCGTCACCCTCTGAGCATCGGGGCGTTTGTTCCCGACAGTCGGCAGGCAAGTTGGCGAATAACGCGAACACTTTTCTTGTGGCGCCCGGGCAGCGGATGGTGGCACGCTGCCGCCTGCCATGAAGAAGCTTTGCATCCTCATGCTCGCCGCCTTCCTGCTGGTTTCGCTGCGTCCGTTGCACGCCGCCGGGACAGTTGAAACCACAACGGAGGCGTTCGCCCGGGAAGTGGAGCGCGAAATCCCGCAAGAATCACTCTACGACTATCATAAGCGGCTCGCGCAAGACCCGGTGCATCGATGGCGGCGCGATCCCGAAGCGCGACCAACCGCAGGTGAGATGGCGCTACCTGAAAAGGGTTGGAAACTGATCTGGAACCGGCGCGGTTCGCCCATGCTCCGTGCCGCTGTTGAAGACTTCCGCGATTACCTGGGCAAAGCGATGGGCGTTCGAGTGGAACTGGAGGGACGGGATTCGCTGGCGGATTGGTCGAGTCAAACCCGGAGCATCGTGGTGGGGACAGGGGAACACCTGCCGGCATGCGGGACGGCACTGAAAGGGCCCAAGGACTACGAGATCGTGGTGACGCCGGAACGTCTGACCGTGTGTGGGTTTGACGAGCGAGGCGTGATGCAAGGACTCTACAACCTCGAAGCCCGGATGAACCTGCGCGAAGCACCCTTTCTACGCAGCGATTTGAAAACCGTCCGCCACAACCTGTATGACTCGCGCATGGTCATGTCCTGGATGGGCTGGATGGAGTGGCCCGACTCGCTGCTCTCACACCTCGCTCACGACGGTTTTGACGCGATCTTCGCCTCGGTTTACGCCAACCCGAACGGCGACACGACCACCGCCGACACTTCGACTGATTTTTACGCACGCCTGCTATTTCGCGTGCGGAAACAAGACCCAGCCCGGATGCATGACCTGATCAAGCGCGCCTCCCGCTTCGGGATCAAGGTTTACGCGCCTGTCATCTACCAGTATTTGGGAACACCGGAAAGCGAGGCGGGACTGCGGCGGCTGGTGCGCGATATCGTGAAGGAGTTTCCCGATATCCAAGGCTACATTCTTCTGACCGAAGGTTTCTGGTGCAAGCAGTGGAGGGCGGGCCACACCGATGATGATGAGAAGGCACGAGAGTGGGCACGCCATTGGACCCGGGCTGTTGGAATCGTTGCCGAGGAATGCCACAAGATCAATCCCGCCATCGAGATTCTCCCATGGGAATACAACATAGACTTCCGGCCACAGAAGGCCGATTTGAAGTGCTACTTCATCCAGCAATTACCCGCCGACACAACGCCGCTGCTCACATGGGAAAACGGGAAGAGTTTTGAGATCGACGGTCTGAAAGGATACCTGCGCGATTATTCAATTAGCCAAGTTGGACCGGCGGAGGTCACGCGCGCCCAGATCGGGGAGGCCCGCCGCCGGGGAATGAAGGTCTATTCCAACGCCGACACTTTCGTTTGTGGCGCACAGCTTCAGACCGTCCCCTATCATCCGTTCCCTTACCAATGGCACGCGCGTTACAAGGCGCTGCAGGAGTATGGCGTGAACGGCACACTGGAAAGCTGGAGCACCGGCTACACCCCGAGTTTCATGACCGAACTGCGCGCCTGGTATTGCTGGAGCGACGCGCCTCCTCTTGAGGATCTGCTCGCCGCAATCGCAACGCGCAGTTTCGGTGCCGATCAAAAACAAAAGGTCATGAAGGCATGGGAGCTGTTCAGCCAGGCGATTCGTCTGGTGCCTGACACCGGCCCGACCATGGGAACCAGCCACGCCATTGGCAATCCCCTCTTTTTCCAAGAACCTCCCGCCCGGACAGCCACCTTCACGCACTCCTGGACTGATCACGCAAAGTGGATGGGTTATATGGGCGGCGAAATCAACCCTTACTGGCCATTTACGGTTTCCCGACTGGTCTTCTACCCGGATTTCTCGAACCGGACTAACAAAGCCGAACTCTACGCTCGATCCGTTTCTGGAATTCAGCCTGGCCAGGGCAAGCAAATCCTGCCGATCTTTCTGAAGTACCTCCGGCTCGCTGCCGAGCGAATGGACGAGGGACTGAGACTCTACCGGGCTGCCGCACTCTCCAGCACGGCGTCAAAACGTCAGTGCGCACTAAGGGAAGTTATCATCGCAGAACAGATCCAACGGATGCTCATGAGCAACCACGCCATCCTTGAATTCGAGGACCTTCGCATCCAGTTGACGAAAGAAAACGACGCACAGAAAACCGCGGCCATCCGGGAGAAAATGAAAACGATTGTACGAGAGGAGATCGCCCGCACCGAATTGTCGCTGCTTGCCGCCACCCGTGACTCGCGCCTCGGCTTTCAATTTGAATGCGATTACGTTTACACACCCTACTCCTTGCGCGAGAAACTGCAGATTCTGCGCGACACACTGGAAAAACAACTCGCGGCACCCCGGAAAACGAACACCTCCGACCGCTGAACGCCGCTGCAGACCACAAACTCATCACCGGGCAAGATGAGAACAAACAACGCGATCACGGCAAAGTAGCTGTTGCAACAAATGCCCGGCAAACCTAAGAATTCACACCAGTCGTCGACGGCATGATATTCATGAAACCAACCATGAAAAGAATCCTTCTCATCCTCGCCACGCTGTTCATCTCCTCCGCAGCCGCACCAGCGGACGATGTCCGTTTGCAACCGCTCAAAGACCTGAACGGCTACTTCCCCTTCAATCCGCCGTCGTCGTTGAGCGAGTGGACCGTGCGAAAAGAGTATGTGCGGCGGCAAATTCTGGTGGCCACCGGTCTTTGGCCCATGCCGACAAAGACGCCGCTCAATGCAGTGATCCACGGCAAGATCGACTGCGGCCAATACACGGTGGAAAAGGTCTATTTCGAGAGCGCACCCGGTTTCTTCGTCACTGGCAATCTGTATCGCCCAAAAAATATCAAAGGCAAGGTGCCGGCGGTGATGTTCGCCCATGGCCACCGGCAGGACGCGCGTTTCCATCTCACTCCCGAAGACAAGCTGCGCAAGGACATCGCCGACGGCGCGGAACGCTTTGAAAGCGGCGGACGCAGCACTTACCAGGCAATGTGCCGCCAGCTCGCCCTCATGGGCTGCGTCGTCTGGCAGTGGGACATGCTCAGCGATTCGGACTCGATCCAGTTGTCGCGTGCGCTGGTGCATGGCTTCGCTAAACAACGGCCGGAGATGAATACGACGAAAAACTGGGGCCTCTACAGTCCGCAGGCGGAGTCGCATTGCCAGTGCATCATGGGGTTGCAGACACTCAATGCCATTCGCGGCCTCGACTTCCTGCTCAGCCTGCCCGAGGTGGATCCGCAGCGCACGGCCATCACCGGCGGCAGCGGCGGCGGCACGCAGACAATGGTGCTCGCAGCCATTGACGACCGCATCAAGCTCTCCTTCCCCGTCGTGATGGTCAGCACTGCCATGCAAGGCGGCTGCACCTGCGAGAACGCGAGCCTGCTGCGCGTGAACACCGGCAACGTCGAGTTTGCCGCGCTGTTCGCGCCAAAACCGCAGGGTATGAACAGCGCCGACGACTGGACGAAAGAGATGGCCACCAAGGGCTTCCCCGAGTTGCAGAAGCTCTACGCCGCATACGGCAGGAAAGACAACGTCTTCCTCCTGCGTGGCGAGCATTTCCCGCACAACTACAACGCCGTCACCCGTTCCGCCTTCTATACTTTCCTCAACAAACACTTCAAACTCGGCTTCAAATCGCCCGTGATTGAGACCGACTTTGAGCCGCTGCCGCCCGCGCAACTCAGCGTCTGGGACGACAAGCATCCCGCGCCGAAAGCCGCCGATCCCGATTTCGAGCGCAAGCTGCTGAAGTGGTTCACTGACGATGCCGGCAAACAACTCCGTGCTGCCGCGGTGACGCCGGAAGGCATACAGAAAGTCATCCGCCCCGCGGTGGAAGTGATCATCGGCCGCACGTTTGCGAACGCGGGCGCCACCGAATGGAAACCCAAAGACACCCAGGATCGCGGCGATTACCTTGAGATGACTGGCACGCTCCTCAACAAGACTTACGGCGAGGAACTCAGCGTCGTCTGCCTCCAGCCGAAGCAATGCAACGGCCGCGCCGTCGTCTGGCTCGATGACAGTGGCAAAGCTGCGCTCTGCAATGCGGACGGCAGCGTGAAACCCGCAGTGATGAAGCTCGTGAAGGCTGGCGCGACGGTGTTCGCCGCCGATTTGTTCTTCCAAGGCGGCGAACCCGTGAAACAAACGCGGGTCGTGCAGCAAAAGAACGTGCGCGAGTTCGCCGGCTACACCTTCGGCTACAACCACGCACTCTTCGCCCAGCGTGCGCATGATGTACTCACCATTGTAAGTCTCCTCCGCAGCAACAAAGTTGGCTCGTTTCCAAAACCAGAAACCGTCATCGTCGCCGGTTGGGGCAGCACTGGTCCGATCGTCGTCGCCGCGCGTGCTCTCGCCGGTGATGTCATCGTCCGTGCGGCGGCGGACACCAATGGTTTTCGCTTCGGCTCGTTGCTCGACTACCGCGACCCCATGTTCCTGCCCGGTGGAGCCAAGTATCTCGATCTGCCCGGTATGATCTCGATGAACGCCCCCCACCCTCTTTGGCTGGCGGGCGAGGACAAAAAGACCGAGCTTTTCGGGGCCAAGTTCGATCAACTCACCACTTTCACCGGTCATGCAGAAAACAGACAAGCCTCAGCCATCGAATGGTTATTGAAATAATGAACTGCACAGTCTTGCGGCAACAATTCCACGAGGCAACACCTGCTGCTTCCACCGGCAGAACCGCCCGCGAACTTGGCGGCATGGGACTGAGCCGCCGCCAGTTTCTATTGGCAACCACGTTGGCTGCGACACTTCCCCTGCGCTCGCAAGCCGCTTCCGCAGGGTCCAGCGCAGGCACGCGCGGCGTGGTGCTGTATCCGTTCGACTTGAGTCTGCGCGATTGGCCGGAGCGCTGCGCGAAAGCGGGCCTCAACACCATTGCGTTGCATGCGGCGCGGCGTTTCGACGTCCTGCGTGATTTCATCACCAGCGCGGACGGACAACGCTTCCTGCTCCGGTGCCGCGAACTCGGCCTTGCTGTCGAATACGAACTGCACGCGATGGGTGAATTGCTTTCCCGCGAGTTATACTACAAAGACCCGTCGCTTTTCCGCATGGGAGACCGTGGCAAGCGCAGCGCAGACGCCAACTGCTGTCCCCACTCCACCACTGCGCTGGACATCATCGCCGCCAAGGCCGTGGAGTGGGCGAAGGTCTTCGCTCCCACCACGCACCGGTATTTCTACTGGCCCGACGACGGCGCGCAGTGGTGCCGCTGTGAAAAGTGCCGGGATTTCTCCGCGAGCGAACAGGCGTTGATCGTCGAGAATCACATTGTGAAAGCCCTGCGCCGCGACGTGAACCCACACGCGCAGCTTTCGCACATCAGCTATCACCACACGCTGGTCGCGCCCGTTCGTGTGAAACCGGAACCGGGCATCTTCCTGGAGTTCGCTCCCATCGCGCGCGACTACACGCGGCCTGTCACCGACCGCGAGGCGAAGGCGCGCCGCTCGGGCGCGCAAGACCCCGGGCCGTCCACCAACGGCGGCTACCTTGACATCCTGGAAGCGAACTTGAAACTCTTTGGGGCGGCCACCGCGCAAGTGCTCGAATACTGGCTCGACGTCTCCATGTTCTCGCGCTGGACGCGGCCCGCGCAAAAGCTGCCATGGAACGAGGCCGTCTGTCGTGCCGACATCGCCGCCTATCGCGCGTTGGGTGTGCGGCACATCACCACATTCGCCACCTACATCGATGCCGATTATCTGAAGCTTCACGGCGATCCACAATCCGCCATCTCTGCGTATGGCGCAGCCCTTCAAAAACCATGAAACAATCAATCATCCTCCCTCTCATCGTCCTGCTGCTGGCTCCGCTGGCCGCCGAGGCGGCTCAACTTCAGGCGGGCGTCGCCAAGGTGGACATCACGGACCGCACAGTGCCCGTCAATGACCCGTTGTATGCCAAGGCGCTGGTGTTGCGCGATGGCGACACCACCGCGGCCATTATCACCGTGGACGCCGTTGCCATTGGCCAGCTTGGCAGAATCAAGAACGACTTCCTCCCCAACGTTCGCGCGCAGCTCCAAAAGGAACTCAACATCGCTCCCTCGCATGTCCTCATCAACGCCAGCCATTGTCACGGCATCGTATGCGCCGATGTCGAACAGCGGACCGTCCAAGCGGTAAAGGACGCATACCGAAACCTCGTGCCCGTCAAGGTTGGCGCGGGTCGCGGCCACGAGAACAGGATCATGGAGAACCGCCGGCTCTGGCTGAAAGATGGCAGCGAAACGGACGTGCGCCATGCCTATTCGCTGGCCCCCGACGACCAGATTGTCAGGATCGGGCCGACAGATCCCGACATCGGCCTGCTGCGTCTTGACAGGCTGAACGGTCAGCCGCTGGCCATCGTTTACAATTTCGCGGTCCATCCCATCCAGACCGTGCCGAGCCGTGGCAACACTGCCGACATCACTGGCTTTGCCTCCCAAGCCATCGAGGATGCGCTTGGCGGCGGCGCGATCGCCATTTTCCTGCAAGGATGCTGCGGCGACATCAACCCGGTCCAATACAAGGATGTTCATAATCCCCGTGACGCCGAGCCGCTCGGAAACCAGCTCGGTCTTAGCGCCGTGCGGGCGTTGCGAAAAATCCAGACGCGCGAGGATGGCGGGCTGCGCGTGATCAACGAAGCCCTGCTATTGCCACGCGCCACCGACATGGAACGCCGCATGGCCGCAATCCAGGCCGAGCAGACGCGATTGGTTCAGTCGTTGCGCGGAACCAGCATCAACCTGAAGACATTCGTCCCGCTGTTCGTACAATACAACCTCGCTACGAACTTCCCGTCCTATGCCAGCCACCGCTACCTGCTCGACAAATCGCTCGGTCGCGACGACCTGGCCAAGCTCGACGCGGAGAACCGGTCAAACATGGAGCGTTACGTCCGAAACGTTCTCATCATGGAACAGCTCACGCGGCTCCAAGCGAACCTCAATCTGCTCAAGATGCACCATGCGCAAAACGTCGCTGCCGGCAAACCGACGATTGACGTCGAGGTTGTGGGCGTGAGGGTCGGCGACTTCGTGCTGGTAACGTTCCCCGGCGAGTTGACCGTCGAGATCGGCCTCAATATCAAGAAGCGCGCCACAGCTCCATTCACCTTCGTTGCCGGCTACACCAACGGCTACATTTATTACGCCCCCACCGCACAAGGCCGGAATAACAAAGGCTTCGCGCAGGAGGATTGTGACTGCCTGCTCGCGCCAGAATGGGAGAAACTGTTTGAGGAAAAGGTGCAGGAGATATTGAAGAAACTTTAGTCCACGCGCCAATTCAGCGACAATCAACACTCAACATTGTCAATGAGAGGCATTTTCACCACTTGTCTTGCCGCACTTTCGCTCGCGTGCGCCGCCGCTGCCGACTCGCCGTCCAATCTCTTTCCGTTCGTCCTGCCGGCGGACGACATCACGGAAGGCGTCACCGACTTGTCATTCCTCAACGCCAAACCCGCCAACGATCTCGTCACCGTGCGCGACGGTCACTTTTACGCAGGTGGCAAACGCATCCGGTTCTGGGGCGTGTGCATCATCGGTGCGGCGGCGTTTCCCACGCACGAGGATGCCACACTCATCGCCCACCGGCTGGCCAGTCGAGGCATGAACCACGTGCGGATTCACTTGATTGATGGACATTACGCACCGATGGGCTTGTTCGATCCTGAACACAAGGGCGAGCTGCGGATTCTACCGTCGCAACTCGACAGGCTCGATTTCTTCATCGCCGAACTCAAGAAACGCGGCATCTACGTGGAACTGCCGGTGGATGGATACCATTGGCGGAATATTTCCGGCGTGCAGGATTATCCCGGCACGGACTTCCACAAATTCGCCCCCTTCAGCAGTGGCATCCCGCTCTGGAATGACCACTTCGTCGCAACCGAGAAGCAGTTTGCCCGCGATTTCTTCGGCCACGTCAACCCCTACACGGGCAAGGCCTACACCGAGGAGCCATGCGTCTCCACCCTGGAGATCGTCAACGAGAACGGCCTTATCTGCGCATGGCGCGGCGGTCATTTCCGAACCGAATGGCCCCAAGCGATGATCGCGGACTTGCAGTCGCACTGGAACAGGTTCCTCAAGACACGATACGCAACGACCGTGCGCCTGCGCCAATCGTGGGCGGCCGGGGAGATTCACGCCGACTCGCAGAACATGCTGAAGAACAGCGAGTTTGCAGACGATTTGAACTCATGGCTGTTGCAGTCCGTGAAACCGTCCGTGGCCCGAACGGATGTCGCCGCAAACGGCGGCCCGGGAGGACGGCCCTGCGTTGTGCTCAACAGCGAGCGCGCCCCGGAAAAGATGGCTTTCATCATCCTTCAACAGCCCGGTCTGGCCATCGAAAAGAACTGTCGCTACACACTTTCATTCCAGGCCAAAGCCAATGCGCCCACCAACGCTCCCGTGAGACTCAGCGTTAACATTGCGTTGAACCGCCCCCCATGGAATGCCGTGGGACTGTCCTCGTCAGCGGAGATCGGCGGCGATTGGAAACAAGTGACGCTGTCGTTTGCAGGTACGCAGGACGAAGCGGCCGCCAAGTTGATGATCTCGCCTCCCATCGGCGCAAGCCGCGTTTCGCTGACGGACTTCTTGCTGCGCAAGACAGACATCATCGGCCTGCCGCCGGGAGAATCGATCGATGCCGGCAACGTCTCCATGCCGCCGTCGCCCACGGATTGTCTGGGCCGAACGCGGCAGGTCGCAGCGGATTTTGTGGACTTCCTGTACGAACTGGATGCGCGCTATTTCGATACGATGCGCGACTTCCTCAAACGCGAGTTGCGTTGCCAGCATCCGATCAAGGGCACACAGGTGGACCACTACAGTTCGTACTTCAGCCAGGCGCGCTACGATTATCTCGACTCACACGGTTACTGGGAGCATCCGGTGTTTCCAAACAAACCGTGGGATATGAAAGATTGGTTCGTCCGCAACTCGCCGATGGTCAACCACGGCGGCGAGACGGTTGTGGAACTCGCGGAGCGGCGCGTGCGCGGCAAGCCATATAACGTGAGCGAGTATTGCCACCCCGCTCCGAGCACCTGCTGTGCGGAGCAGGTGCCGACCATCGCGTCGTTCGGTGCGATGCAGGATTGGGACGGCGTCGTGTTCCACTGCTGGCAGGAGATGGAATACGACTGGCACGTGCGCGAGGTGCGCAAACTTCCAGCCGACCGCATCGACCGGTGGTTCAACATGAGCCGTCATTCCGTCAAGCTGGTCACCCTGCCCTTCGGCGCGCTGGCGTTCCGGCGGGGTGATGTGACGACATCCCGCGAGGAAACCGCCATCGGCGTCACGCTCGACGAAGAAAAGCAATGGCTCGCGGAAAAAGCCGGAACCTCGTGGCAGGGATTCGACGTCGCCGCCGCCAAAGGAGCGACATGGCGCGATGCTTTCACGCGCCGTATCAGTCTGGCGTTGGGATCAAACACTCTCCCGGCATTCTTGCCGTCCGAACTCAAGCGAGTCGAATCCGACACCAGCGAACTCGTCTGCAATCTGGCCGACGCCTCTGCCGGTGTGCTTACGGTCAACTCGCTCCGTGCCAAGGCCATGATCGGGTTCGGCGCGGGCAAGACGTTCGAGTTGGGTGACGTGATCCTCAAGCCCGGCCCAACCATGCAGCGTGGCTTCTCTGTCATCACCGCCTCCGCCGTGCGCGGCGCCAACTTCCACTCCCCCGGCGCGCGCATCCTCGTAACCGCCACAGGTTATGTTGAAAACTGGGGCATGGTCTGGAACGCCGATAAAACTTCCGTCGGCAACCAATGGGGCGATGGCCCGGTGATGTGCGAGGGAATCCCGTTCGAGTTGATCTTGAAAACAAAGCGCTCCACCGCATGGCCGCTCGATCCACGCGGACGCCGACTCAATCCGATCAATGGCGAGCCGGGCACGGAAGGCCTGCGATTTACTTTCGGTCCACAATACAAAACGCTTTGGTATGAAATCGCCCCCGAGTAACGAGGCTGGCGTCGCGTAACGTACGATCTTCCTCACTCCCCATACGGCCATGCACATTTCACGATTCCTTCCCGCGATCATGTTCGCGGCAATGGCAACTCTCTCCCCCGCTGCTGATCTCGTAATTGCCGCCAATGGCAAATCGGACTACCAGATCGTTCTACCGGATAAAACACTGGACCCGATCATTGACAGGGCGATCACAGATGCCGCCGACGTCATGCGCGGGATGTTTCAAGCCAACGGCTGCACAGTCCCGGTCGTCAAGGAGGCACAAGCCGACAAACAGAAACCGGGCATCTACCTTGGCGATACTGCCACAGCGCGCGCGGCTGGCGTCGAAGCGTCCACCCTGCCGGTGTGGACCTACGTTTGGAAAACATCAGGCAAGAACATGATTATCGCTGGTCGCGACTGGCCAGCGGCCAAACATAGTGCCAAGGCCGATTGCTCTTGTTCATTGGGCACCGTCAAAGGCATGACGGATTTCATGCGCCAGTTTGGCGGCACACGTTTCCTTGCGCCCGGCGGCCTGACGGGGATCGAGTTTCTGCCTGCGGCGAAGATCACCATTCCAGACAATCTCAATGTTCGTCGGGTCCCGATGGTCAACTACAACAGCGGCGACCGGCCAGCGACGGATGTCACTCACATTGCCCTGAACTTCCTCAACAACGTCACAACAGAATACTCGGCGCACACGCATGAGCTTGCGGTGCCAGCCGACACCTATGCCGGGACGCACCCAGAGTATTTCGCTCTCGTCAACGGCCAGCGTGTCCGCGAGCGTCCGCACCCTTGGAAACCGGGCACGATGGTCAAGGAGCCGCACCTCTGTTACTCCAACAAGGACGTTCAGGAATTGATCTACAAAGATATGCTGCGTTCGTTCGACGCAGGCTATCCGGAATATCTGTCGCTTCAGGCCGACGGGTTTCAAGCTTGCCAGTGCGATGAATGCAAGAAGCTGTTCAACACTTCCGATTGGGGCGAGAAGCTCTGGCTCCTTAACAAAGGTTGGGCTGAGCGTCTTCTGAAAGACCGGCCCGGCAGGCATCTGGTCGTAACCGCATACACCGTCACCGGCAAACCGCCCGTCGCATTCAAGGATTTCCCCTCAAACATGCGAATCAACGTCGGCAGTTACCAGAAGGCTTTCGATGGCTGGGAGGCATGCAAGATTCCCGGCGGCTTCGTGACGTACCTGCACGCTTGGGGCGGCTATCATCTGTGCGGTTACCTGCCCACGCGCACCCCGCTCTATGCCGAGCAAGTCGTCAAGATGTACGCGAAATATAACGTGAAAGGCGTGGGGCTGGATTCCGCGCCAGCGATCATGTGGGGCATGGAGGGGCCGACCGTCTATGTGTATTCGCGCATGCTCGATGACGACAAAAACAACACCGCGCAGACATTGGTGCAAGAATACATTCAGGCGGCGTATGGGCCTGCGGCCGCGCCCATGACACGTTTCTTCGACGAACTGCACCACACACTGCAAGCTTACGCCGAGGTGTTCGGCGTTGATAACGGGTCCTTTCAAACCTACACGCGCGCGGACGGCCGCTCGGTGCGATACCTGACGTGGCAGACAAAACTCCGGCTGATTGGGTTCCTCTACCCGCCCGAAACGCTGGCCTTGCTCGAAAGCCACCTCGCGCAGGCCTGCAAAACCACGGGCCTCACGGAGAAGAACAAGCTGCGTCTTGCCCTCGTGCACCGCGAATTCGACTACCTCAAGAGCACGGCGCGCGTCGTGCATCTGTTCACCGCCTACCAAACCCGCCCTGATAAAAACAGCCTCGATGCGCTCCTTGGCGAAATGCAATTACGAGAGAAGATGATTTTGTCGTGGTGCGATACCCGTCGTTCGCATCAGCCGGGCGTCTATCTCCAAAAGCCGCTCGATCCCCACTGGCCGATGTACATCGGCGGCAGCGCCGGATATTACAACACCCACCTGCTGGCAAATGGCGGCAGTTATCTCTCGCAACCCGTGCCGCCATTCACTTGGAATATCTCCGAAATGCGCAAGGCCCCATTGATCTCGGCCAGAACACTCATTGCCAAGAAAACCACGGTTTCATTGTCGCTCGACTCCAACCTCTGGAACAAGATCCCGGCGCAACAACTGGGACCTTTGTCACTGGGCGCAAAAGCCCCCGTGTGTCCGGGCGAAGTCAGAGTCGCCTACGACTCCAACGCTCTCTACATACGGTTCCTCGGCCAATTGCCGAAAGCATGGGTGAGACCGCCGGCCATGCAGCGTGACCACAACGAGATCGTCAGGTGCGAATCGTTCAGCGTGTTTCTGTCGCCTGACAACAACCCGGCGAAGCACTTCCGTTTCGCCGGCGGCACGAGCGACACAGCGCGATACGACGCCCGACAAGGCTTCATCGAAGATTCGATTGACCCGCGTTTCAATCAGGACGACCCCACGTGGAACGCGGAGTGGCGCTACGAGTGCACCGTGGCCACCGACGCCGGAAGCTGGAGCGCGTTGCTGGTCATTCCCTTCAAGTCATTGAACACGGCGACACCGACGGCGGCGACCGAGTGGAAGGCCAACTTCGGCCGCGTTCACCAGATTCGCCCCCACATGCCACAGGAAGTCTCACTCTGGTCCTCGAATCCCGGAACGAAATCGCTCGATGATCGAAAAACATTCGGCACTTTGGTTTTTGAATGAAGCGCGCTGCATATGCGATATAAAGCACCTCAACAACTTATGAGACTTCATCAGGCTGCCAAGGGTGGGATCGCGTTCGCACTCGCGTGTCTGTGCTCAAGCGCACTGGCAAGCGATTGGCCAATGCATCGTGCTGACGCGGGTCGCAGTGGATGTACGGCGGAACCGTTGCCGCAGAAGATGGAACTGCAATGGGTCTATCGCAGTGCAACGCCACGGCCAGCGTGGCCCAGTTCGGCGCGCATCACGTATGACTTCGCACACCAGCCGATTCTCATGGGCGAGACGGTCGTGCTCGGCAGCACGGTGGACAATTCGGTTGTCGCGCTCGATGCCGCCAACGGCCAGACTCGATGGAGGTTCTTCACGGGCGGACCTGTGCGGTTCGCGCCTGCGGGCTGGCACGACCGGGTGTTCGTCGCGAGCGATGACGGCTGGCTGTATGCGCTGGCGCTCGCCAATGGTGAGGTGTTGTGGAAACACCGCGGAGGGCCTGACGCGAGAATGTGCCTCGGCAACGAGCGGATGATCTCGCGCTGGCCGGCCCGCGGTGGTCCGGTGGTTGTCGGAGGCACGGTCTACTACGCGGCTGGCATCTGGCCCAGCGGCGGTGTTTATGTTCATGCGCTGGATGCAAAAACCGGCCGAGTTGTCTGGACCAATGATCGCACCGGCCAAATGCTCATGGCACAACCCCATGGCGGGGCAAATGCTTACAGTGGCGTCGCACCACAGGGCTATCTGCTGGCCGCAGGCGAGCACCTGTTTGTGCCAACAGGACGTGCGGTACCCGCGTCGTTCCGACGCACTGATGGCGAACTGGAGCATTACCTGTTGCAGGAGAACGGCTCCATGGGAGGGTCACGTGCGCTGGTTGCCGACACGTTCGTCGTCAACGGCGGCTGCTTCCTCGAACAAGCGACCGGCAAGCTCGCCGCGCGCGCGGGTCGAGGAGTGTTCAGCGTTGGTCCCGAGGGCGTCCTGCAGTTCACAGGTTCTCAACTGCTGTCCTATCGTTGGGGGGAGGTCGAGGCTCGTGACCGCAAGGGAAACACGACGCGTTCGCGTGGGCTGAAGAAGTGTGCGGAAATTAACCTCGCGCCTGAGAGCGAGTCTGTCCGTCGCGCTGCGATTGCCTCCCAGACACTTAAATCGCTGAAACCATTATTGCGAACCGACATCATTTTCAAGGCCGCCGACCCTGCCGTGGCACAGCAAACCGGCTTGGAGCGTGTCCTGGCACAGGCACGTCCCGATGTGGAACGTCTTGGCGCCAGCGTCACTCCATTCATGGCCTCAGCCTATGAACGCACCTGCGAAGTCATCGCAGCCGGTGACGAGGCTGTCTGCGGCTCGTCGAACAGCGTCGCGATTGTGGACTTGAAGGAAAGCCGGATTCGCTGGACGCGCAAGGTGGAGGGCAATGCGGTTGGATTAGCTACGGCGCGGGGTACGCTGCTGGTCTCGACAACCACAGGCGCAGTTTACTGCTTTGCAGAGGGCAAGCAGGCCAAGCCGCTGGCCAGCAAACCACGGCCGACCGCCAAGCCGCCCACCGAACGCGCTGACACGGTTCTGGCAGCGAAGGAGATTTTGCAGAAGAGCGGTGTCCGCGAGGGATTCTGCCTCCTTGTCGATTGCGGAGACGGTCGACTGGCGCTGGAATTGGTTCGCAAATCCAAACTGCATGTCATCGGAATTGAGAGTGACGCCGCGAAGGTGAACCAAGCGAGGCGGATGCTGGCCGATGCCGGCGTCCATGGCAACCGTGTGACCATCATCGAAGGTCAACTGGATGGATCGTTGTTTCCACGTTACTTCGCTGACCTGATAGTCTCCTCCACACAACCTGACAAGGAGATGGTCGAGAAATGGCAGCGTCCCGCCGGCGGCGTCCTCTGTGTGGGCAACCCCGGAAATCTGGAAGTGCGCCGTCGCGGCCCGCTGGAGGGCGCAGGACTGTGGACTCACCAGAATTCCAACGCGGCGAACACGCTCTGCTCCGACGATGCACTCGTGCGCGGGCCGCTGGAAATCTCCTGGTATCACGATAGCGCGATCGAACTCCCGGATCGTCACGCACAGACTCCCGCGCCGCTATTCAACCGTGGTGTGCTGGTCGTCGAGGGCGTGCATGGCCTCTGCGGTATGGACGCCTACAACGGCCGGCCACTGTGGACCTACCCCATCCCAAAACTCCTGAGCGACTGGGACGGTGTTCACCATGATGTCGGCGTGGGCGACAGCGGCAGCAATTTCTGTTTGGGTGATGCCTCCGTGTTCGTGCGAACCGGACAGCGCTGTCTGAAGCTCGATCTCGCGACCGGCAAAAAACTGGCCGAATTCACAACGCCCGCGTATGGCGCGTCCTCGAACCGCAACTGGGGTTTTGTCGCGTATGCAGACGGGCTGGTGTTCGGGACCGCGTTGAATGACGAGCATACCGTCAGCCCGCGCTATAAAGGCATCCGAATGCGAACCGAGTCAGTGCTGCTGTTCGCGTTTGACTCGAAGAGTGGCAAGTTGTGGTGGCAATACAAACCCGAACACTCGTTGCGCAACAACGCCATCGCTATCGCCGACGGCCGGCTCTATCTGATCGATCGCCCGCTGGCCATGGCCGACCGCATCACCGCTCCGAAACCGAACGGCAAGACAGGCGCGACGCTGAAGCCCGGCGAACAGCCCGGCGGCACGCTGATGGCACTGGATGCCCACAGCGGCAAGGTGCTATGGAAAGCAGACGATGACATTTTTGGGACGCAGTTGGCGGTCAGTTCCAGATACGGGGTGTTGCTGATGTTCTACCAGGCTGTGAGACATAACTTCTTCAAACTCCCGTCCGAGGTTGGCAAACGCATGGCGGCATTCAGCACTTCCAACGGCCAGCGGATTTGGGACAAGGCCGTCATCTGCAAGACGCGACCAATCATTAACGATGACACGATTTACGCCGAAGGTGGCGCGTGGAAGCTCAAGACCGGTGAGGAGGTGCCGTGGAAACTCGATCGATCCCATGGTTGCGGCCAGATCGCGGCCAGCCGGCATCTGATGCTCTTCCGCTCCGCGACACTTGCTTATCGTGATCTCTCCCGTGCAGCCGGCACGGAGAACTTCGGCGGCATCCGGCCAAGCTGCTGGTTCAACGCAATCCCCGCCGGCGGCATGGTGCTCGTCCCCGATGGTTCCGCAAAATGTGCCTGTAGCTATCAGATGCAAGCATGGCTGGCGCTGCAGCCCGCCGAAACACGATAGAAACAGGTTGCCCCATCTTCTGAGTCAATCCAGCTTCAACACTAACGGAAATCATTGCCAGTCCCCAGTTCACTACGACGCGGTTGCCTCATCGTAAATCGCTTGTTCACAGCAAACTTGTTCCACCTCGGGTCAATCCAGTATAAACTTTCCTCCTGACTATGAAACATGCTCACGTCCTCTCGCTCACCGCACTGCTGCTGACCAGCACAGGTTTTCTTTCCACCGCAACAGCCACGGACTTTTATGTTGCCCCCAAGGGCAACGACACCAACACCGGCACCAAGGACAGACCTTTTGCGACGCTTGAAGCAGCGCGTGATGCGGCTCGGAAAGCGGGCGCTGGACCCCATCGGATTATTTTGACGGCGGGAGACCATTTTCTATCAAAGACACTGGAACTGGACGCCCGCGACAACGGGCTGACGATGGAAGCGAGCGACGCCGGCAAGGTCACGGTTTATGGCGGCTCTCTCGTGACTGGATGGCGGCGTGATGGCGAGAAGTTCTGGTGCGCGGACTTGCCGGACGTGAAGGCTGGCACGTGGGATTTCCGCGCGCTGGTCGTGAACGGGCGGATGCCGGAGCGGGCGCGATTGCCGGAAACGGGGACGTTACTCCACAAGAGCATGTTTGACGTGCGCTGGCTGTCGTCTGTCGGTGGTGGCTGGGAACGCAAGCCGACACAGGAAGAATTGACGACGATGATTTACGATCCGAAGGACATTCCAGCAACGCTCGAACCCAAGAACGCCGAAGTGCGCGTTTATCACATGTGGGACGAGTCGCTCTGCGGTGTCGCGCGCAACGACACGGATCGCCACGCACTGCTTCTGACCCCCGCAGCCAAGTCTCCACCGGGCGCGTTTGGCGTAAAGAAATACACCGTCTTCAACACGCGCGAAGGCATGACCCAGCCCGGTCAATGGTATCTCGACCGCGCCGCGGGGCGTGTGGTGTATTGGCCGCTGCCGGGTGAAGACATGACGAAAGCCAAGGTCGTCGCGCCGCGGCTGGAACGGATGATCCGACTCGCCGGCAACGCGAAACAACCGGTGGAAAAGATCACCTTACGAGGACTCGCGATTCAAGCAACGACCACGCCACTGAAGTCCGGTGGGTTCGGCGCCTACGCATTCGAGGGCGCGCTCATCGTCGAGCGCGCACAGTACTGTGTGATTGAAAAGCTCGAAGTCTGCAACGTCGGCGGCCAGGGCATCGTGGCGCGATTGGTTACCGACTGCCGCATCAGCGACAACCACATCCATCACATCGGCGCGTGCGGCATCAAGGCGGACGGTTCCTCCACACTCATCTCGAGCAATCATGTCCATCACGTCGGCGTGTATTATCCAAGCGCGGTCGCGCTCTCGGTGTCCACGCGCGGTTGGGACAAGGGCGAGAAAGGTTTCCAGGTCTGCCGCAACGAAGTCCACGATGCGCCTTACAGCGGCATGATCGGCAGCGGTGGCGGCCATGTTTTCGAGGAGAACCTGATCTACCGCGTTATGCGCGAGCTGCAGGACGGCGCTGCGATTTACGGCAGCATGTCGCGTTGTATCCTGCGCGGCAACATCGTCCGCGACGTGGTGAAGATGGGCGAAGGCTACGGCATCTCGTCCTACTACCTCGATGAGGGCGCGCGGGATTGCGTCATCGAGCGCAACGTCTCCGTCGGCGTCGAACGCCCCATCCACAACCACATCGCCCGGAATACCATGATCCGCGACAATGTCTTCATCGCCGCGACCAATATGACACTGTCGCTCGCGCGCTCCGGCGACATCACGTTTCAGGGGAACACGCTGTTCGCACCCGGCGAGCTTCTCGTCACTCCACCGAGCGCCGTCAAGCTCTGGACCAACAACGTCGTCTTCCGCAGCGGCGTTGACAAAACAGGCGCGCCGCAGGCGTTCACGATCACTTCCGCCATGCCTCCAGCGAAAGCGCCCGCGCGCCGGACTTACTCCGCCGCGGTCGAACGTGTTGCGCAGCCACCGGTTCTCGATGGCGAGATTGGCTGGGACGAATGGCCCCACGCATTACTGCACCTCGACCGCGAACCATCGCGCTGGAGCGCCAGCGGCGCGCCGGTGTATGCCAAGCTCGCCTATGACGACCAATGTCTCTACGTCGCGGTGAACGTCGTTTTCTTCGACATCACCAAACTCAGCAAAGGTTCCAAGTGGGGTAAAGACGACGGCGCGGAGGTCTGCATCGCCGGCAAGACGCCCGACGGCAAGCCTGTCAACTTTGTCGTGCACGGTTTCGCCGGCGGCACATTTGAAAGCGTCACTCTCGCTGGCGCGCCCGCCGACGCCGCCGAACGGCTCGGCAAGGCCGTGCGTTTCTGCGCCAAGCCGTATGGCAAGACCAAAGGTGATTGGAAGAGCGGCTGTCGCTACGAATGGGCCATTCCGTGGGACGCCATCGGCCTGAAACCCGCGCCGAAGCAGAAGATCGCCTTCAACCTCGGCACCTTCCGCGCCGAAGACAAGGTCTGGCGCTGCTGGGAAGGCACGCTCCGCCAAAACTGGCGGCTCGATCAGGCGGGGACGATGCAATTGAAGTAGCTCGCACGATGAAAACCATCCCGAGGATACTGACTGTCACTGGTTGCTGTTTTCTGATTGCGTCCGTTCTGCTGGCCGAACCAGCCACGGCACTGCCACCTCCCAAGAACCTGCTGCAGAATCCCGGGTTTGAACAACTCGACGCGGCCAACCGGCCAACCGGTTGGAAGTTGGCAGTTGGCCGCGTGAAATCGCCCGTAGTTGTCGAAGCGCCACACGGCGGAAAGACTGCCATGCGCTTGGAGGGCGACGGCCAGAGCGTCGCGTGGCAGCAGGAAGTCGCCGGATTGCCCACGCGCCACTACATGGCTTCAGGATGGTTTCGCGCCAATAAACTCCAGATCAGTACGGATAACGACCGGAAGGAATACGCACGTTTCTACTTCCACATCCTCTACAAGGACCGGCCTTACACGGATACAACCCACGCCTACGTGGATATCCCGCCCGGTACGTATGATTGGAAGCGGCTCTCGGTCCGCCTCATCCCAAGAACCGAGTGGCCCATCGAAAAGATTCGCGTGACCGTCACCGCCCATTTCAGCGCGGGGGCGTTTGATTTTGACGATATTTCCCTCGCTGACGCGCCATTACGGAGCGGAGCGTTCGCCACCGAGTGGCGCAACGGCTCCAGCCCCGTGGTCATCACGGACATGGGGCTTTGCGCTCCCAGCAAAGCTCTGTCACCCAAAAGCGCAAAGAGACACTGGCAACTGATGAGTTACGAGGCGGAGCCGTTGAAGGGCAGAATGCTCTGGGCTTCTGACGAAGCCAACGCCCCTCCCCTCACCCTTCCGCTGAACACCAACGGCTGGCACGCTGTGTATGTCGGCCTCGCCGATCCCTCGGTGCTCGGCTGTCATGCGTTGCTTCGACTCACAAGCGATTCCGCCTACGTCCCTCGGACCCGAACGGCGGGACAGATCGAGGAAACGTTCTTCAAGGTCGCTGACCTGACAGGCCAGTCCCTCCACATCGCACAGGAGTCCGGCGGTCAGGGACGCAGTTGCGGCATTGCCTACGTCAAGTTGGTCCCTCTCACGTCAGATGAGGTTGCCGCCTTCAAGGCCGACAGGCAGGATTCATCATGTCGCAAACTCGTAACAACCATAGACGGGTTCAGTTTCATCTATTCCCGCCGTCCAACCTCCATCGAGGCGCTGCTTCCGGAAGTGGAAACCTATCGCGACACGGACTTCGATACCCTCATCCTTCAAATGGGCGGCGCCGACATGGTCAACTATCCGTCGAAGGTCGGCGAGATGTGCGGCCAGAACCTCACCGTCTTTCCCCGTCGCGGTGACCGCTTTTACGCCGAGGCCATCCGCGAGCTCGCTCGCAAAGGCATCAACCCGACGAAAGTCCTCATCCAGGGAGCGCACAGTGCCGGTCTGAAGGTTCATGTCGGCTTGCGTCCTGCTGCATGGGTCCACTCCGAACCCTTCTCCGAATTCTTTAATAGTCGGTTCTACCAGATGCACCCCGACTGGCGCTGCGTGGACCGCGATGGCACTCCTGTCGCCCGCATGAGTCTGGCTGTCCCGCAGGTGCGGTCTCATCTCGTGGAGGTCCTCCGCGAGGCCATCCGTTTTGGCGCTGACGGCGCCTCCATCCTCTATAACCGCGGCGTCCCACTGGTGCTCTTCGAAAAGCCCTTTTGCGACCTTTTTAAACAGCGATATGACGCCGATGCGATGGCCGTGCCCGAGGATGACAAACGCGTTCTGCAACTGCGGGCCGAACTGCTGACCACGTTCATGCGAGAAGTCCGCTCAATGCTCGATAGTGAAAGCCAACGCCGCGCCGATGGCACTCACCTTGCCCTGAGCGCCTTTGTCATGCCGGATGAATCGGACAACATCAAATTCGGCTTCAACCTGCGTGATTGGGTCGCGCAAGGTCTCGTGAACGATATCTTTCCCTGCCTGAGCACTGGCGGAGTGTCCGCGCGCAAGTATGACATGAAGTTTTTCACTGAAGTCTGCCGCCCCAGGAATGTTCGCGTGCGCCCGGTGTTCGTCGCCTGGAACTCTCCGGATCTCCATGCTGTCATGCGGCAAACCCTCGATCTCTACGATTCCGGCGCTGATGGAATTACGGTTTGGGATGGCAACAGTGGCGCGGACCGCACCGACCGCTGGTCGGTTATCTCGCGCATGGGCCACCTGGACGAGTTGCGGGAATCAGCCGAGACCCGCCCGCCAAGGCCCGTTACGATTCGGTTTCAGAAAATCAGCGGCATGGTCCTGGACGGCCGCTATCGCCCCAATTGGGGTTACTAGTCAACACTCAGAGAAGAACACCGATATGACAAACATCTCCCGTCGAACCGCACTCAAATTGGGCGCAGCCGGATTGGCTGGCTTCGCGATTCCCTCGCTTTCGAGCGCCAATGAGAAGGCCACTGCACACACGAAGCTGACAGGACTTCTGCAGAACGAGGACTGTACGAACTTCTTTTACTTCCAGGATTTCCCGGACGGGAAAGCCGGCGAGATTGTGGATCGCTACGTTGACGTGCTGGCAGGCGCGGGTGTGAGCGCGTTGTTCTGCAACACCAACGCGCGCCGGACCAACTATCGCAGCAAAGTATGGCAGGCTTTCTGGGATGGCTACGACCCCAAGGGTTCCGATGACCAGCCTTTCCTGGCGCCCCTCCCTCCCGCGCGACGCGCAACATACCGAAAGCTTGTCGGCAACATGCTCGAAGTCCACAGGCAGGGCGTGGACTATCCCGCGCGAACCATCCAGCGATGCCGCCACCATGGTATCTCACCGTGGATATCGCTGCGGATGAACGACGTTCACGAGAACAACAATCTCGAACATCCGTTTCACACCGACTTCTGGCGCAAGCCGGAATTGTTCCGCCAGGGACATCCGGGCTACTACGCGCGCGCGCTGGACTATGCCCACCCCCAGGTGCGCGATCTTTACAAAGCGTTGATTGCCGAGACACTCGAACGTTACGACGTCGCTGGACTGGAATTGGATTTTCTGCGCGAGCCTTATCTGTTCAGCAAAGGCAAGGAGCAGGAGGGCCGGCGGATACTGACCGAGTGGTTGCACGGTATCCGGACGCTGGCCAACAATGCTGCCAAGCGTCGCGGTCACGCTGTGCAATTGGGCGTGCGCGTTCCCTCCTGTCCCGACACCGCACTCGCTCTGGGACTCGACGCACCGGTGTGGGCAAAGGAGGGCTTGGTTGATCTCGTGGTAGCTGCGCCTCGCTGGGCGACGCTGGAATTTGCCATGCCGCTGGACAAGTGGCGTGAACTTCTCGGAAACCGCGTGACGCTCGCGGGAGGATTGGAAGCACACTATCGTCCCAATCCTCAGACGCCCCAAAGTCCGGTCACATGTGAAGAAGCCACCGGCGCGGCTGTTGCCGTCCTGT
>CAZGGF010000511.1:0-2054 GCA_964524715.1 uncultured Verrucomicrobiota bacterium
CCGGCAAGCCGATTGCGCGTGAGTTTCGTGACGAGATCGTAAAGTTGATAGAAGGCTCTCCATATCAGAAAGAAGCTTCCAAGGGTCTAGCGGAAATTGATCAAAGCCGAGGGCGTGCGGATGATGAACAAGAATTCCGCCGCCACCAACGCCAAGTAGTATTCACCCGGCACTCACCGCTCCACGCGGTAGAGATGAGTCTTCGTTCGCAGGAATAGCGCCTTGCCGGAGACGGCGGGGGAGGCCATGAATCCTTCGTCGAGTTGGTTCGCGGCGAGCTGTTTGAATTCGCGGCCGGCCTGGATGACAGTGATCTTGCCTTCCCGGTCGAAGAAATAGATGCGTCCCTCGGCGGAAATCGGCGACGCAGAAAATTCACCGCCAACCTTCTGTTCCCAGACTACCTGACCGTTCTTGGCGTCAAGGCACGTGATGATGCCATTGTCGCTCACCATGAACAGTAATTCACCCAGGACAATGGGGGAGGGCATGGTTGGCACATTCCGCGGTGCCTTCCACACCACGTGCGTGTCCGTCACCACACCGTGGCCGCCGGGGCGTATTGCCCACACCGAGGCCTTGCCCATGCCGGTGGCCGCATAGATCAACCCGTTGGCGACTGACGGCCGCACGGCGACGGAATGGTTCTTGTGTTCCTCGGTGCGCCAGATTTCCTTGCCGGTCAACGGATCGTAGGCGTAGAACGCCTTCGAACCGGGATCGATGAGGATCGGTGGCGCGCCGCCAAACGCCGCCACCAGCGGTGTGCAAAATCCCTTTCGCATGTCACCCTCGCGATTGGGTTTCCCTTCCTTGTCCAGGTCCTTGAAATCCACCGAGCGCTTGGTTTTCCAGACGGTCTTGCCGGTGTTCTTGTCCAATGCCACGACATATTGGAAATCGCTTCCGTCGAAGTTCAGGATAAACAGGTTGCCGAACAGGATCGGCGACGAGCCGGCGCCGCGGAAGTGATTGCACTCCAAGTCACGCCGCTGCCAAAGAACCTTGCCTGTCTGCGTGTCGAGACACGCTGTTCCGGGCGAGCCAAACGTGACATAGACGCGTCCCTCCTCGATCACCGGCGTTGGCGAGGCCGGGCTGTTGAGCTTGATGATGTATTGTGGCGTCTCGACGTCGAACAGTTTTGTGTCGCGGAGAATCTTCCCGGTGTCGCGGTCCACGCAGATGACGAACAACTGCTTGCCGTCCTCCGTGGCGGTGGTCATCCAGATTTGGTTCTTCCAGATGACCGGCGACGACCAGCCCTTGTCGTGAATCGCCGTCTTCCACTTGATGTTCTGCGTCTCGCTCCACGTTACCGGCAGCCCGGTGGCGTCCGAATGCCCCATCCCGTCCGGCCCGCGAAACTGCGGCCAATTGTCCTCGGCGAAAACCAGTGTCGTGAATGCAACTCCGAGCGTCAGCGCGAAAGCAGTTTGTCTCATCATTATGCGATGAACCTAGCAAGCACAGCCGCTTCCGGGCAACGTCATTTCACGGAATCGCTGACTGTGTCTAACGGGTTGGCGCTCGTGTGCCGGTCGCTGGTATTGCGCGCACCGGCGGTTGCGCTTCGGCAGAGGAAGCTTTCAGTTCCTTGATCAATGGCATTGCGCCGGCGGGTGGCGGTACTCGTCCATTCAGGATGTCGCTGGCTTCGACAGGACGGCCGTAGTATTCGGCATTTCTCTCTTTCTTCGTAATGATGACGGTGCCTTCCAGTGAAACACCCGCGAAAATACCCTGGCTCTGGCTGTAAGTATAAACCGCAGCCGTGGGCATCACGCCGCCCGCCACATGCCGGCCCACGGGGCCAGCCGCGACGCTGAGATCGGCGCCCAGCTCGACGTTGCCGCCTTGCGCAAATGCCTCCACCGCCGCCGGCGTGTTCAGCACAATCACGAACTCGGTGGCTTGCACGCCGACTTGCAGCCCGAAGCCCACTCCGCCGGTCCCAATGGCGGACGGGCCGGACCAACCGGTCGGCGTCCGCGCCAGCACCACACCTTGTCCGCCACGCGCGCTGAAGATGAAGCCCGCCTTCACCACCGTCA
>CAZGGF010000512.1:0-1662 GCA_964524715.1 uncultured Verrucomicrobiota bacterium
GTGGCGGCGGCTGCGGTAGTGAGTTAACGACGGGGCCGACGAAGAAAGCCAACGAACCGATGAGCTAACGACAGTCGACCAACTCGAAAACGCCTCGACGGCGACTGCCAACAGACGCGTTTACTCAATCAAACAAAAATACTCACAGCCTCGGCGTCGGCATGAGTGGTCGCGACCTTGACAGAGTTAACATTGCCCGCCGTGCCTTGCGTGAACAGACACGTAGCCCCTACAAACTGCTCTTCCACCCGCCGGCAGGCCGCGCCGGGGTAATCCGCCGACACCGGCGGCAGGAGCATCGTCACCACCGCGTGCGCGGTGTAGTTGAGCACGATGGCGTGCGGCGCTCCCGGGTCACGTTCAAACCAAAGCACCGACAACTCCTCGTCGAGCGGCGCGGGCGCGGCGATGTCCTGCGCGGCGGGAAGCTCGCCGCGGGAAGAGAGCTTGCCGCTCTTGAGAAGAATACGCCGATTTCGCGCGATGCCGGTCACGGTCGTCTTGCCAAATCTGGCCTGAGCCGGCACTCGCCGCCGCCAAGCTTCGACGACCACGGCAGCCAGGTCTTCCACGTGTCGCTCCAGCCAGTCCCGCACGCCGTTGACTTCGTGGAAGCCGGTGAGGCCGATGGTTTCGGGCACCGAGTGCGCGTGGGTGCTGGCAAACATGACGGCCTCCGGGCGCAAACCGGTGCTGGCCGCGACACGGCGACGCACCTCTGCCGTGAAATCACGGCCCGGCCCGAGCACGGCGTTGTCGTAACCGATGGCGTCCACAGCAAGCAACGCAAGGGCCTGTCGCCCGTCATCGAGGACCAGCGCGCGGGCGAAGAGAGCATCGTGGACGCCACCAAACGGCGCACAAGTGCCGGCGCCGGATGATGTTAGATACGGCACCCAGATCGGCGGCGTGACCTCACGTTTCGCCACGCCGACGCGAAGCGGACTGTCGCCCGTCGTCACTTGCCTTGCGCCGCAGCCCGCCAGCACGCCAGCCGACAACAACCCTGCGCCCACGGTGCAAGTGTGAAGGAAGTCGCGGCGGGTTTGGTTCATGGTACAGCGATCCATTGACGATCCAGCTCCGGATTCATTGCCTTGGGCGTGCCTTGAGACTCAGGTTTCGGATCTGCATTTCAACGTCAAAGATGCCCGGCACTTCCCAGCCGATGTTCATCCCGCTGATACGATAGTCGGCCAGGTCCTTCGACTCGATCAGGAAACCCCGCTGCCAGGCTGTTTCCAATGCCTCGCGCATAAGCGGGAGCAGATCGCAGTCAATCGTGATCCACGCTCCGTCGTGCGCACTCTGGCCGGTGAACGTCTTCCCGGCCGGCGTGAAGATGAACATCCCCGTACCGCCGGTGTCCTGTGACTTGTGAGCGTTGGGAACCCGACGACGGTCGTCGTAAATCGGCACGCCAAACCAAAGATAGCGTCCGTAGCCTTTGGATTGGCGGTTCAAGTTTTGCACCGTGAAAAAAATCTGGAACTGTGCCGCGTGCAGACCCGGAGTGTAATCGTCCGTTCGCACGCACGTTGAACGCAGCAACCGTCCCTCGACATGCAGGCGCGCCTCTAGCAAACCGGCCAGCGCAGGTGGGTCGTTGAATGGCTGATCGACCAGCAGATGCACCCACGGTTCGCCCCGCCGGCGCGCGCG
>CAZGGF010000513.1:0-2496 GCA_964524715.1 uncultured Verrucomicrobiota bacterium
GCCGCCGGCCTTCTTCAGGCTCAGGATGGATTTCGGCTCGGCTGTGACTTCGTCGGTATCGTCGTCCACCTGGATCCAACCCTCGTCGCCGATGTAGCGGATATAGCGGTCTTTGAACCCGCCGCGTTGGAAGATGACACCTTGAATGCCGTTGCTGTAGCGGCAGCGGAACGTGCCGGAGATGGCCGTCTCGCTCATGAATTTCACCGGATCGGGCCAGACGATGTCAGAGGTTTCAAACTCGACCGGGCCGGTGTTGTCAGTGCCGAGCACCCACTGCATCTGGTCGGTATAATGCGTGCCCATGTCGGTATGCATGCCCTCACCGGTGTCCCAGAAGCACATCCAGCCGTGGCCTTGGACGCGACCGGGGACGTAGGGACGCCATTGCACCGGGCCGAGCCACATGTCGTAATTCCATCCTTCGGGCACCGATGCCGGTTTCTGGTGAGGCACCGTGTTGCCGCACCAAACCTGGCTTTCGACCGTGTGAACGCGTCCGATCTTCCCTTGGAGCACCATGTCGCGCGCAAATCGATACGATGCGGTCGAACGGCGCTGGGTGCCCGCCTGATAGATCGTGCCAAGCTGGCGGCAGGTCTCGACGAGCTTGCGGCCCTCCCGGATGGTGAGGCTGATCGGTTTCTCGCAGTAAACGTCCTTGCCGGCGTGCGCAGCAAACATCGAGGCCGTGGCATGCCAACGGTTGCCAGTCGCAATGAGCACGGCGTCTATGTCCTTCTGCGCGAGCAGGTCACGGAAGTCCGGGTAGGCGCGGCAGTCCTTGGTGCCGTAGCGCACGTCAATCAACTCCTTGGCCGACGCGAGTCGTTCGGCGCGGGCGTCGCTGACGGCCACCCATTGAATTTCGGCAAATGAAAGGAAGTTCGGCAGGATGTACCGCGCGCGATTACCAATGCCGATGCCGCCAAAGACGATGCGGTTGCTTGGCGCAACGGCTCCATCCAGGCCAAGGACACGGCCCGGCAGAATGAGCGGTGTGGCAGCAAGAGCAGCGCGTTGGAGGAACTGGCGGCGGGAGAGACGGCACGGTTTCATTTGCTTCATAAGAACCTCATCAATTGGATGAGCGGCGAATCATCGTCCCCGTCATCATCTTCATGAAGCCGCCTCTTGTAAAGAAATTCGTGATGAACGAGCCGTCTGGACGCATCGGTTGTTGAAGTGAGATTTTGGTTGCGACCCCGCCCGGATTCGCTTAGACAGAATACCGCCAATCTCCAGGTTTCAGATTAGTTCTGAACGTTTGGCTCTATCAGTCAGGTATCTCATGTCATCCGAAGCACAAGCTCAAATTGTCGAAGGTGTTCTGGAATACGCCGAAAAGGGTTACGGTTTCCTCCGCAACCCGGCCAAGGCGTTTCAGCCGAATCCGCTGGATCCATTCGTCTCCGCCGACATGATCCGCCAGTTCCGCCTGCGCGAAGGTCTGGTCATCCGCGGTCAGCCCGGCCAGCCCGATCGGGGCCGCGGCCGCAACAGCCCTCCGCTGGCCAAGATCGAAACCGTGAGCGGCATGCCCTTGGAGAAGTGGACCGAGGTGAAGTCGTTCGACAAACTCACGCCGATCAACCCCAAGGAGCGATTCGTTTTTGAAACCACACCCGACATCGTCACGATGCGCGTGGTGGATTTGCTGGCGCCCATCGGCAAGGGCCAGCGCGCGCTCATTGTCTCGCCGCCGCGCACCGGCAAAACCACGTTGCTCCAGCAGATGGCGGCTGCTGTCGCCAAGAACCACCCGGAAACCTATCTCATAGTATTGCTTATTGATGAACGGCCCGAAGAGGTCACCGATTGGCGGCGTTCCGTCAAAGGCGAGGTGATCGCGTCCTCCAACGATATGCCACTGGAGAATCACGTGCGCGTCAGCCGGCTTGCGGCCGAAATGGCCAAGCGCCGCGTCGAGATGGGGCAGGACGTGTTTATGGTGCTGGATTCCATCACTCGCATGGGCCGGGCGTTCAACTCGGTCACCGGCACCAGCGGGCGCACGATGACCGGCGGTCTCGACAGCCGCGCGCTGGAAATTCCAAAGCGTATTTTCGGTGCTGCGCGCAAAGCCGAGGAAGGCGGCAGTCTTACCACCGTTGCCAGCGCGCTCATTGAGACGGGCTCTCGCATGGACGAGTTCATCTTCCAAGAGTTCAAAGGCACCGGTAACATGGAACTGGTGCTCAATCGCAAAGTTGCCGAGCAGCGCATCTGGCCCGCAATGGATATCGGCCAGAGCGGCACACGGCGCGAGGAACTGCTCATTCCGCCCGGCGACTTGGAGAGGATCGCTTTCCTGCGACGCGGGATTGTTGGAATGGCACCCGAGGTGGCGATGGGCGGCATCGTGACCGCCCTGAACAAGACCAAGTCCAACAAGGAATTTCTGACGCAACTCGGTCGCAGCTCCGGCTTGCGGCTGTAAGAGCGTCGGGGAGCCGGACTGCAAGCCGTCAGGAAGCTGTTTTTTCCGCTATCCCC
>CAZGGF010000514.1:0-1783 GCA_964524715.1 uncultured Verrucomicrobiota bacterium
ACGATCATGTGTGTTGTTCGGCTTCTCATTGCATCACCGGCAAGGGTACGGAACGGCCTTTGCGCTGGACGAGTTGGAATTCGAGGTCGTAGGTGCCGTAGAATGAAACGTTCGCGTCGAGCCAGAGATGGAGTCTGCGCAGGTCGGAGTCAACCCAGTGCACTTGCGAGCGGTGCGTCGCGTCGTCGAGAATCGCCTTCAGCGCGCTGACCGGCGCCGCGCCTTGCACCGTGTTGAGAATCAAAAGCACCAGCGTTACAGAGACAAATCGCAATGTTTTCATGGAGTCACAGTTCAGTCCTTGAGAATCGTCGTCAGTGGGCTGGAACTGACGCGATTCTACTCAACGACAAATACCCGTGTGGCATGATCTTCAAAGTTTATGTCGAAGGAACTGATGCTGTCGCCGATCTTCATGCCACGATAGAGGTCGCGCACGTTGGCCTTTCGGGGCAACGTGATTTTTCGCGCGCCGGCCTCCTTGACACAGACCGCCAGCAGCTGACGCGAGGCCCAGAGAACGTCCTCGCTGCCAATATAAAGGTGAACGCCCGCGAGTTCCGCCATCCGGCGCAACAGGGAGGCCGGCAACAGCGGCGCCGATGAATACACCGCCGTCCAGTCGCCATGCTCCTTCACAACGAGGCCCGGTCGGCCGTCGGGCAGCGTTCCAAGCACCTTCGCGCCTGGATCGTCCGCGTAACAGACCGGAGACGTTTTGCGGTCGCCGCCGTAAGCGACACCATCCAGGCCGGCGGTGAGTGAATGCCCGGCCTTCAGTGTGACGCGCAGCGCCGCCGGCTCGTGTGACAATCGCAATTGGATTCCCGTCATCTCCGCCATGCCGGTCTCGTCGAGTTTCCCATTGCGATAAACGCCCGGCGTCCAGAGAAACAGCAGCACATGATGGTCGCGCTTGAGGGCATCGATCGCTTTGCGGTCGGCCGCAGTGGGCGCGAAGCTTGTCGGAAAGATGTAAAGCTTTCGATCGCCGATGCGGGCGAGATCAGTCACCAGGTAATGCCCTACCGGCGCGCCGATGCGGTGCAAGGCGGGCAGTTGTTTCACCAGAAGCGAACTTCCCAGCGGATCGGCAACACGCAAGTAACACAAGCTCTTCTCGTCCACGACGAACGCAGTCTCATCGGCGGGCGCGCGGTTCAGCGCCAACGCCTCGCGAGCCTTGCCGGCAAGCTCACCGATCCGGCCCATCAACGCGGGATGGTTGTATTTGTTGCTGCCCACATCGAACCACCACTGCGCACTGCCGTTGACGATGCAGTTGGCCAGTTCCTTGTCTTGTTGCAGGATGTCGCCCGCCACGTCCACTGGCCGTCCCCATTCGCCCACGCGCCCGCCCGACAGCGACGTGCGGATGTCGTTCTCGTCAAACCACAGCTTGCCATGGAGCCGGACGCTGCCGAAGAGTGACATGAAGTGACTGGTACCCTCGCCGCCAAGTTGGCGAAACGCGTAACTGGTCGGGCTGGTAATGAAATCAACGTCCGGCGAGGCGAGGACTTTTGCCAACGCGAGATGTCCTGCGTTCTGCTGGCGTTGTTCGCCACAAAGTTGGAGCAGATAGCCGTAAAAGACGCCGGTGATTTTTCGGCGACCCGCAATTTCCTTCACCGCCTTTGTGAAATGGCAAATCGTGTCAGCAACGAGATCGGCGTTGTAGAGATAGTAATCAATGACGGCTTGTTCCTTCGCCGGATCACGCAGCGAACCAGATTCGGTTTTCTGACGCTGGGCTTTGGTCGGAACCGCCGCCGTGGCGAGC
>CAZGGF010000515.1:0-1660 GCA_964524715.1 uncultured Verrucomicrobiota bacterium
CTCATGGAGGTTGTCGGTTTGCCTCAGGCTGCCGCTGACCTGCGTCGTCGCGAACCGCGCGTACCCGTCACCGCCGCCGGACCGGTACAAACCACAGGCGATCTTGTCGCGCGCCAGGCGTTGGATTTCCTTTCCCAGACCGTCGTCTGGGAACGCAGCGAGCCGATGGTGAAGAGCGCGCAGACGATCTTCGGGCCGATGAGCTTCGGAGCGCCGGTCAATCGGCCACTGTTCATCGGCGCATGGTCTGCTGTTGCCTCGAATCCATTTCGCACCGAGCTGCCGCTCTGGATCACTGCCATCGCCGGCTTCCAAGGGTGGGCAGGTGTTTGTGCTGCTCCCGATCTCCGCGCTGCCTCGCCAGCCGCGCCGATGGACATTGTTTCGTGGACTTGGGCGCCGGCATGCGCGCTGATGTTCCAACGCAACGACGTCACGCCGGCTAAAAGCAAAATGTTGTTTCGTCTTGATCCATCCGCCTCGGCAAAGGGCGGAGATGAGGCTGTCCCCGCCATTGTCAATGTTGGCATGACGCGGTTCTTCTGCGAGACGACGCTAACCAATATGCTGGGCTGGTTGGTTCTCGGTAGTGGCACCGTGCCCGGCCTTGCCACGATCAATCCCCGTATTTCCGACACCGGTGAGATCGTCCACGATTGGCTAATGGGCCAGGTGAAAATCGACACACCGCGTACACAAGCCATCATCGGCTTCTTCGGCCGCCAGCCGGTTGAGACTCGTGATCTGCGGCTCACGCTTACCGATGGCACATTTGCCGCCGTCGCGCTCACCAGCCTCGATGGTGAGCCGCTTTCGAAAAGCCAGCGAGTTCTGCTGACTGCCACTGGTCGCGCCGACCCGTCCGGCAAACCGCTGTTGGAGCCCGTGACTGGCGAGGTTACGCTGCGCTCACTCGCGCCGAGCCAGCGCGACCGGAAAATATTCGTCCTTGATCTGACCGGCCGCCGGCTCGGGGAAGTGCAGTTGGTTGACCGTGGTTTCCAGCTCCAACCGAAGCTGAATGTCGCGTGGTATGAGATCATTGCCGAGTCCCTGTTGTCGAAGCCGGCGGCGCAGCCTTCGCCCCAATCACCCGGCGCGGCAGATGCGAAGAAGAAGACGGAATGACCTGCGCGGACGGGTGCGGCTGCCGATACAGTGCTCGTCATCGCTGGAACAGTCTTTTCATCAGGCTTGCCGCCGCCACGCGGGCGGCCTATTAGTCTTCAATCATGCAATGTTGCCGATATGCCGTCGTTCTCCTGGCGCTGACTGCCGCCGTGCCCGCTCTTGCGGCCGACGCGGATCGAGAAGCGCTCCATCTGCGCCGCATCAAGCAACTCACTTTCGACGGCTCGCGCAGCGGCGAGGGCTATTTTTCACCAAATGCCAGCCGCATTGTCTTCCAAAGCACGCGCGCGCCGCTGAAACCGGGCGAGGCGGAGAATCCGTTTTACCAGATCTTCACGATGGATCTCCGCAACGGCGACCTGTGGCGGCTCAGCTCCGGTGTCGGCAAGACCACATGTTCGTTCTTCCGGCCCGACGGCAAGCGCGTGCTGTACTCCTCAACGCATCTCAGCCCGGATTCGCTCAAGAAGCAGCGTGAGGAAGTCGAATTCCTGAAAAGCGGCAAGGAGAGGCGCTACTCGTGGGACTT
>CAZGGF010000516.1:0-5924 GCA_964524715.1 uncultured Verrucomicrobiota bacterium
CCCTGTCCATCCCAACCCCGCAGAGAATCTTCAACCTTGCGGCACAGGGGGTTCCCCAACTCACGTTCGGGGCTGCCAGTTCCGCCACCTGTCGCGACAACAATTCCCTCATTTGCATACGCTTCGCCCCCCGCCTTGCCAAGACTTCGGGTTGCTGTTAGATAGATTGTTCATGCTTTTCAAGAAACTCACGGTTCTCGGTCCCGGCCTGCTCGGCGGTTCAATCGGGCTGGCAGCGCGCGCGCGGCAGATCGCCGCGCAGACGGTGCTTTGGGCGCGGCGTCCGGAGGCCTGTGACGAAGCGCTGACCGCAGGCGCGGCTGACATAGCAACGCTCGACATCGGTGAAGCAGTGCGGGACGCAGACCTCGTTGTGCTCGCGACACCCGTCGGTGTGATGGGAAATCTCGCGACAAGGATGGCGCCATCGTTGAAGCCGGAGACGGTGGTGACGGATGTAGGGAGCGTGAAATATCCGGTGGTCACGCAACTCGATCATCTGCTGGCTGGCAAAGCCCGGTTTGTGGGCAGTCACCCGATGGCCGGCAGCGAACAGTCCGGCATTTCTGCAGCACGGAAGGAACTGTTTGAAGGAAGCGTTTGCATCCTGACACCGACGGAAAAAACGAATGACGGTGCATTGCAGCAGGTTGCGGAGTTCTGGAAATCGCTGGGTGCGTCCGTCCGCACGCTGCCGCCACTGGAACACGACGAGGTCGTCGCCCGCGTCAGCCACCTGCCCCATCTGGTCGCGGCAGCCTTGGTGAATGTAATCTGCTCCGACGGACCGCGGCCGCTGGAATTCGCCGGCGGCGGCCTGCGCGACACCACACGAATCGCCAGCAGCCTGCCGGACATGTGGCAGGAAATCTGCCTCACCAACCGTGATGAGATCTGCCGCGCACTGGAACAATTCATCGGGCAGCTCGAAGCCGTGCAGACCATGTTGCGCAACAAGGAAGACGTCAACCTTGCCTCCTTCCTCAAACGCGCTAAATTTTTCCGCGACGAGATGAAGTTTAGAAAATGAACCCCCAGCAGCCTGAGTCATCGACCGCCCCCAAATCCGCCACGCCTCCCGTCGTCATCGCCATCGACGGCACAAGCGGGTCCGGCAAAAGCACGATCGCCAAGGCGCTCGCGCGGCATTTTGGTTTTGTCCACGTGGATACCGGCTCCATGTATCGCACAGTGACATGGCATTGCCTGCAACGCGGCGTGGACTGCAATGACACGCCGTCCATCCTGCGCGCGATACGCGAGATGAATGCCGACTTCCGGCTCTGTGACGGTCGAATCGTGATGTTTGTCGGCGGTGTCGATCCGGGCGAGGCGTTGCGCAGCGAAAACGTCACACAAAATGTGTCGCTCGTAGCGCGTGTGCCGGAGGTGCGGGCGCTGCTGGTGACGGAGCAACGCGCGCTGCTGCGGTTCGGCTCGCTGGTCATGGAAGGCCGCGACATCGGCTCGGTGGTTTTCCCGGACACACCGTTCAAGTTTTACGTGGACGCTGACCCGGCTGTGCGCGCCGCACGGCGCGCGGGCGACGGCTACGCGGACCAAGTCACACGGCGAGACCAGATCGACTCGACGCGAAAGGTGTCGCCGCTGGTGGTGCCGCCCGGCGCTTGCCTTGTGGACACCAGCAAGAACACACCACAGCAAACAACCACACTGGCGCTGGCAGAGTTGAAACGTCGCGGCCTATGACCACACCCATCCACGCTGCCGACTCCGTATCCGCGCCACCCATGCGACCGTGGTATTGGCTGGCGAAGACGACGGCGCGACTCCTGTACGAAGCACTCTTCAACTTCCGCATTCACGGAGCCGGGAACGTTCCGCCAAGTGGCGGGGTGCTGCTCGCCTGCAACCACGTCAGCTTTCTTGATCCGCACGCCGTTGGCGCGGGCTGTCCGCGCGAGGCATGCTTCCTGGCGCGCAAGACGCTTTTCGTTGGAAAACTGCAAAGCGCGGTGCTGCGCAGTTGGAACGTCGTGCCGGTGGACCTGAGCGGCAAGCCCGATATCGCCGGTTTGAAGGCCATTATGGATCGGCTGCGACGCGGCTATGCAGTGACGCTGTTTCCCGAAGGCACGCGCTCCAAAGACGGCAGTTTTCAGCAAGCAAAGCCCGGCGTGGGCCTGCTCGTCGCCAAGGCTGGCGTGCCCGTGGTGCCCGTGCGGATGATCGGCGCTTACGAAGTCTGGCCGCGCAACCAGAAGCTGCCGCGCCGCGGCCAGGTGGATATCGTGTTCGGCAAGCCGGTGCATTATGACGCAATGATCGCGGAGACGCGCGCCAAAGGCGCCGCGGCAATGAAGGACCTCTATCAACACATTGCCGATGACGTCATGGAGCACATCAAGGCGTTGCGGCTGGAGTGAGCCGCCCCTCCTTCTGCTGCCACCTATAACCGCCGCGCCTTGAAAAGCGTCAGTTCCTCGTCCTTGCGGCCAAAGATGCGCTCGTGCTCTTCGATCACGTAGCGGTCAGTCATCCCGCTGATGTAATCGCACACGGCGCGGTGCAGGCCGATTTTCCCGATGCGAGCTCGGCTCTGACTTCCAAGGATGCGCGGCTGCTTCAACGCGGCCGCGAACAACTCCGCCATGAGCACGCACGCGCGCTTGTTCACATTCTCCACGGCCGCGTTGTAGTAGAGGTTCTGGTAAAGGTAATCACGCAGCAGAAGCGTCCGTTTGTGCAGCGCAGGACTGTACGCAATAAGGGGCTGCTCCCAACGCCGCACGTCGTCCGCACTGCGGACCCCCGCCTTCTCAATGAGATGGTTGGAGTGGGTAATGACATCCTCCACCTGCGCGTTGATCACGCAACGAATCGCAAAATAACTACGCCGCGTTGCGTCGTGGCGTGGATGTTGTTTGGCAACGTGTTCGCTGATCTCCTGCCACAGCTCGACCGTCGACAACCCCTCTTCCGTCAACAATTTCGCGCCGAGGCCGTCATCGATATCATGGCTGTAATAGGCAATCTCGTCGGCCACGTTCGCAATTTGCGCCTCAAGCGACGGGCTCTTGACCTCGAACCCGATGGCTTTGCGCGGACGGTCGAAACCGGTGACATGCTTCGCCAGCCCCTCGCGCGTCTCATAGGTCAGGTTCAGCCCGTCAAAATCCGGATATTTCTTCTCCAACTCATCCACGATGCGCAGGCTCTGCTGGTTGTGCTCGAAGCCGCCGTGTCCTGTCATCAGCTCGTTCAGAGTCCGCTCGCCGCTGTGGCCAAACGGCGAGTGGCCAAGATCGTGCGCCAGCGCGATGGTTTCAGCGAGGTCCTCGTTGAGCCGCAACGCACGCGCAATCGAGCGTGCGATGGCCGCCACCTCGATCGAATGCGTCAGCCGCGTGCGAAAATGGTCGCCGGTGCCGTTGAGAAAAACCTGCGTCTTGTATTCCAGCCGGCGAAACGCCCGCGAGTGAATGACGCGGTCCCGGTCGCGGGCAAACTCCGTGCGCAAATCGTGCGACGATTCCCGATGCATGCGCCCGCGGCTGTCGGCGCTTTTCTGCGCGAAAGGCGCGAGACACTTCTGTTCCTGCTGCTCTTGTTGTTCCCGGCTGGTTAACACACCGCTACTCTGTCAAACGAAGCCGCAAGCTTCAAGCGCCGTATCGCTGCTGTCAGAAGTGGGAATTGACTTGCAGACAATCGCCAAACGTGGCTTAGTGCGCACAACTGGATGCGGGAGTAATTCAGTTGGTAGAATGCAAGCTTCCCAAGCTTGACGTCGCGGGTTCGAGTCCCGTCTCCCGCTCCAATCTCCCAACCGCATACGCGTTCAGCGCTTCACGCCGCACAGGTAGGTAAACCACTGCGGTTTCATCCCCGCCAGCGGTCCCTTGAGCTTCTCCAACTCCGCGGCGGGACCGTGAACCTCCAGGCGCTGGATGTCCGCCAGCTTCGTCAACGGCCCCAGCAACGCGCCGACATTATCGAGGTGCGCCAGCAATCCCGCTGCGCCCACATACGCCTCGCGACAGAAGACGACGTCGCCGTTGATCGTGAAATCATAGTAGAGGTTACCGGGCTCGGTCGCGGTCTTCTCGTTGAAGGCTGCAAGCGAAGCCTTGAATTCCTCCAGCTTGCCTGCGCGGACTTTGAAATACGGGTGGATGCTGACGACATTGGCGGGCTGGCTCATGGTTCGGGTCTCCTTTGTTGAATCGCGGTTCGAATAACAAGCGGACAGAATTTCAACTACCACGGCCAGGCGCCATGAGGCAAGCCTGATGCCTGAAGAATGCGGCAGGCTACTTCAGTTCCTGCAACAGCTTCACCGCTTCCTGCGCGAGCTGGTCGGCCGCATCGGGGAGATACGGGCTTGTCTTCACTTCATAGCCACCCTCGTCGTAGCTTTGCCGGGTGGGCACATAGCTGCCTGCGCCGTTGCAATGTGTGATGATGATCGTGTGCGGGAACGGCGAGGCGGTCTTGATGGCCTTGCCGATCTCGTTAAACACCTCGCCCCCAAGACCAACGAACGCCACATCGCCCACGCGCCCCACGGTGAGATTGAACGGCGAGAGCATGCGGGCGGTTTTGGTCTGCGCTGCTTCGAGCGGCTTGCGGGGCAGGTCAACTGTTTTCATCGCCGTCATGATAGGACCATTCGCATCGAGTTTCTGGATGCTGTTGGCTACGTTCACCACTTCCTCGCCAAGCAGCGTGCCCAGCAACACCGGCTCTGGAATCCAACCGCTGGCCGTCTTGAACTCCGGCAGCACACGGCACCACGGGTCAATGTCCCCCGACGCGCCCGCGAATGCCGGCGCCACCACACCGCCGCCAAGGTGTTTTTCGATGAACTGTTCCGCAAGGCCATGAACATCGCCGCTAACGATGTAGTTCTTCGCCCCCAGCGAGGTGCTGTGTGTGGCAAAGCCAAAGAGGATGGCTGCAAGCTCGTCCTTATCCGCACGCGCGATCTTCAGCACCTGCACCTCGCGGTCTATCAGGACGTTGGGATTCCGGCCCAGCTTGATCTGCGGCTTGCCGGCCTTATCCATAAAGACCTCGCGGCGGTTCACGCCGACGGGCGACGACCCTGACCCGTAACCGATCCGCACCGGCGTCATATGGAGCATCGCATCGCAGACGGCCCCCACCAACCGCTGCGTCCGCCATTCCGTGTATTCAATGTTGTTCGCGTGAGCTTCAGTACCCGCGAGCGCCAGCGTCGGCGCACTGTGCGTGTGGATGCCGCACAGGAAAAGCTGCGATGGACTCAGCTGGCACTTCTCCAGAATCGCCTTCCGCACAGCCTCGGCCGTCCCGCCATAAAAACCGATGAGGTCCGTCGAGACCAACACCAGGCGTGTGCCCGCGTGCCCAAACGCCACCACCCGCGCCGACAGCGGGTCGTGGACGCCTTGTGAAAGCCCCTTCCGCCCGCCATAGCCGGACAATGTCACTGGCTTCTTCGGCGTAATATCCACGGTCGCAACGCCCACCCGCAGGACTTCATCCGTTCGTGCCGGCAGGCTCGTGACGAAAGCGAACGCGCTGGCACAAAACAACACCGCGATAATTCGGGAAGGAATCCAACGTGTGAGGAAGTTGTTCACGTTCATGTCGCGAGAATAAACCGCCCGTGCCTGCCAAGCAAGATTGCTGGCGCAAACGCGGGGCATTGGTCTATACTTCCGCTATGAACAATCTTTCTTCCGGAATCCGCCGCAGAGATTTTATTTCCATCCTTGGCACCGCAGCCGCCGCCTCCATTGTGGGCGCCCCTGCTCCTTCGGCGCAAGCCGCGCCGCGCAAGGCCCGTCTCCGGCAGGGCGTCTGCCTCGGCGTCTTCGGACGATTGAAACTCGACTTCGCAGGCAAGTGCCGCGAGGCGGCGCGATTGGTGTCCGTCGCCGTCGACCTCCCGGACCCGGACAAGTTCGCGACCGTGA
>CAZGGF010000517.1:0-6211 GCA_964524715.1 uncultured Verrucomicrobiota bacterium
CGCGCTCAACATCAGCAACGCCGGGGAGGACGCCGCCGAGTTGCGCTTGCAGATCGCCGGCCTGCCCGGCGGCACGAACCCGCCCTATGTCGCCGTGCATGAGGTCGCGTGGACCGACACGCGCAAGGGCATCGCCGCGGCGGCCGCGTTGCCGGAAGCGCGGCGCGACGGCGACGCGTTCATCATCACGGTGCCATCGGGCATGGTGCGTCAGGTTTGGTTCACGTTCCATCCGACTGACATCAAACCCGGCGCGCATCGTGGCACGATCTCGTTGGCCCGCGGAAAAACAAAACTGCGCGTGCCGCTGGCGTTGCGCGTCTATCCGCTGCGGTTTCCCGATCAGCCGGGGTTTCATCTCGGCGGTTGGGATTACAGCGACGCCGTCAAGGGCCGCGATGTGACGATGGAAAACCGCGACGCTTACATCCGCCACCTGCGTGAGCATTTCGTGGACTCGCCGTGGGCCACAGCCAGCGTGCTTCCTCACAACCTCGACACAGCGCGCTTTGACGAGTGGCTCCGGCTCTGGCCCGGCGCGCGGCAGTATTGCATTTACGCGGCGGTGGGAGAGCAGATCGGCCGGGCGAAGATGGGCACGCCGGAGTTTGACGGGAAGGTTCGCGAGTGGATCACGTTCTGGGCTGGCCACGCGAAGAAATGCGGACTGCGGCCGGAGCAACTGGTCGTTCTCCTTGTGGACGAGCCTGCCGAGGATCATCGCGACAATGTCATCCTGTCGTGGGCGAAGGCAGTCCGTGCAGCGAACACGGGCGTGACGCTGTTTGAGGACGTCTGCCATGCCAACCCGCTGAAGGCCAACCAAGAGATGATCAAGCTCTGCCATGTCCTCTGCCCGAACCGCCCCCAGTTTCTGAGTTCCGCGGTGAGCTATCGCGACTACTTCGCCAGGAAACACGCCGAAGGCATGGAGCTGGCGTTTTACTCCTGCAACATCGGAGCGCGGCTGGCCGACCCGTATTCGTATTTCCGTCTGCAAGCATGGACGGCATGGCAATACGGCGCCGAGGCGTCATACTTCTGGGCGTTCAGCGATTCCGGCGGCGGCTCGTCGTGGAACGAATACGCCATGACGCACTCGACCTGCTATACACCGCTCTTTCTCGACCCGGCCACCGTCACAGGCAGCAAACAGATGGAGGCCATCCGCGAGAGCGCCGAAGACTACGAGTATTTTGTGATGTTGCGCACCCGCATCGCCGCGGCAAAGAAAGCGGGACAAAAAGGCGCCGTCGTCGAACGCGCAGAGAAACTACTGGCCACCGCCGCCGATCGCGTTCTCAACGCGCCCGACGCCGACAAACTGATGTGGGCCGATCCGAAGGACCGAACGACGGCTGACCGTGTCCGCGCGGAAATGTTGGAGGCAATGAGCGCACTGGCCGCGCCCAACGGCAACCGCTGACAACGCCCAGCGCAACGAGGTGGCTGGCTGGGATTCAACCGCGCTTTCGCAGCGGCTTTTGTGAGTCTGAGCCCGTGTGTAAATTCTCGCTAACGGAGCGGCGCGGTGGTATATACTACGCGTTACGGGAGAAGAGCCATGAAGCCTTCAATATGGTTGCTCGTGCCACTTGCCTTTGTATTCTGCCCCCTCTCACCCGCCAAACCACCGATGGAAGCACTTCCCGACATCGGTGTCACCCGTGGCATCTGTGTGGTGCTCGGCGACCCAAAATGTGAGTTGGCCATCAAGCTGGCGAAGAAAACCGAACTGCTGGTTTATGTCCAGTTGCGGGAAGCCGGCGAGGCGGAGCGGGCGCGGCGGCAAGTAGACAGGGCAGGCCTTTATGGAGCGCGCATTCTTGTCGAGAGCGGCCCGATTGCCAGTCTGCATCTGGCTGACAACGTTGCAGACGCGCTGGTGGCTGTAGGCGAGGCTGCGGCGATGCCGGAAGCCGAGGCGCTTCGCGTCCTGCACCCGCAGGCGACGGCGTGGCTCGGCGGCAAGAAACTGGTGAAGCCGGTTCCGGCGGGTGTGGATGATTGGAGCCACTACTACCACGGCCCGGATAACAACCCGCTTTCGCGCGACACGGTCGCCCGCGCGCCATATCTCACTCAGTTCCTGGCCGAGCCGCGCTACGCGCCGTTGCCGCAGGTAGCAGTGGCGTCGGGCGGACGCGTGTTCAAGTTGTTCGGCCACATCGCCTTCAAAGAACGTGAGGAACCGTGGCTCGACACGCTCGCGGCATTCAACGGTTACAACGGCACGTTGCTGTGGCGACGCGAGATCCCCCCGGCGCTGATGGTCCATCGCAGCACGCTCATCGCCACGCCAACGGTCGTTTACTTCGGCGACGACAAGTCGTGCAAAATCCTCGATGCGGCGACAGGCAAGTTGCGCGGTGAGATCGCGCCTCCCGCCAAAACAGCCGGCGGCACGTTCTGGAAATGGATGGCACTGGAGGGCGGCGTGCTCTACGCGCTCATCGGCGAGCAAGAGGAGCGCGACCCCGTCATCCGCGCCAAACGCGAGACGCATGGCTGGCCGTGGAACCCGCTGTCGCCGGGCTACAACAAGCCCGAGCACACGTGGGGCTTCGGGCAAACGCTGCTGGCGATTGACCCAAAGACGAAGAGAGTGCTGTGGCGGCATCGTGAGGTGGAACCAATGGACAGCCGCGCCATGTGCATGAAGAACGGCCGCATCTTCGCGTTCCGGTTTGGTTCGTATCTGACGTGCCTCGACGCGAAGACCGGCAGGGATCAGTGGCGGAAAACGAAAGATAACGCGACCGCGCTGTTCCATGCGCTGGGTGACTACCTGCCGCGCCAGGATTGGCGCACGAACTGGCGCACGACGGCTTACCTCAGGTGCAGCGACAAGGCGCTCTACTTCGCCGGGCCGCCCATCAGCAAACTCCTCGCCGTCTCAGCCGAAGACGGCAGCATGTTGTGGGAACATCCTTACAGCAACTACCAGATCGTGATCTGCGACGACGGCCTCTACGGTTTGAGCGGACAGATTGACCAGGACCCGTCTCGGAAGTTCGATCCATTGACCGGCAGGATCCTCGCCGAGATTCCGCTCGGCCGGCGGGCGTGCTCGCGAGTGACCGGCTCCACAGACGCCATCTTCTGCCGCGCCGGCGAAGGCTCCACGCGCCTGGACCGCGCCAGCAACCTCCCGCAACTCGTCTCGCCAATGCGCGCACAGTGCCACGACGGCGTGACCATCGGCAACGGCCTGCTCTACTGGTGGCCGTCCACCTGCGACTGCAACCTGACGTTGTATGGAATCACCTGCCTCGGTCCGGCGGGTAACTTCGATTTCAACCGCAAGGCCGTCGAATCGGAGCGGTTGGAACGGTTCATCGCCAGCGACGACAAGCTCGCGGCCTTTGACGAATCACCCGCCGACTGGCCCATGTTCCGTGCGAACAACTCCGCGACTGTGACGACCCTCGCGACGGTTCCCGCACTGCCACACTGCAAGTGGCAGGACGACCCAGCCGTGCCGTACACGCCGACCGCGCCGACCGCGGCGGGCAACCTGGTCTTCGTCGGCGGCTCTGACGGCATCGTCCGCGCACTGGGCGCCACGACGGGAAAGATGCGCTGGAAAGGCTATACCTGCGGCGACGTGCGTTATCCGCCCACGTTCTGGCAGGGCCGCGTGTTCGTCGGGTCCGGCGACGGCTATGTTTACTGTTTCGAAGCGAAGACGGGGCGGCTGTTGTGGCGGTTTCGAGCCGCGCCAGTCGAGCGGCGCATTCCGGTCTATGGCTCGCTGCAATCCACATGGCCCGTCGCCAGCGGTGTGCTCATCGTCGACGGCGTCGCCTACGTTGCGGCAGGCATCGCCAACTACGACGGCACGCACGTCTATGCGCTCGACGCCGCCACCGGCCACCTCAAGTGGCAGAACAACACCTCCGGTCATCTCGATTCCGAATCGCGCACCGGGGTCAGCGCGCAGGGACACATGATGGTAGTGGACGGCCGGCTTTACCTCGCCGGCGGCAACGCCGTCTCACCCGCCATCTACGACATCGCTGACGGCCGCTGTCTCAATGATCCGGCGGTGTTACACCAAGTATCGAAGAACAATGTGCCCGGCTCCATCAGTCCGCGCGGCAGTGAACTGTATCGGCTCGGCAACGAAGTGAGAGTCGGCGGCAAACCGCTTTACGCGCACCCGAAATATCCAGTCTATGACAATAGCGTCGTGAACAAGACCCTGCTGGCAGCGACGGGCGACCGCGCCATCGCATGGGTGAACAGCTCTGCGCTGATGTGTTTCCCGCGCAACGATCTGCCGGCTGTCACCGGGAAAGTTCTCTCCTCCTGGGGCAATCCGAAACTCCCCAACCTCTCCCCGTTGTGGGCGAACAAATGCAAAGACATCATCGCCCTCGCTGTCGCGCCGAATGCCGTCGTGGTCGCGAGGCCATCGGAGCTGGTTGCGCATGATTTGCAGGACGGCAAAGTCCTCTGGACTCAGCCGCTGCAAGCTCCCCCGGTTCCGTGGGGTCTCGCCGTCAACCGCGACGGCCGCATCATCGTCTCGCTCGAAGGCGGCCAAGTGGTGTGCTTCGGCGCGGTCGCGCGGTGAGACAGGAAGTCCGGCAAGAACCGCAGGCGGCTTCCATTATTTCTTTGCGTCGGCGCTCAACACGATGTGTGACTTCGCAGGCACGCTGCAACGGATCTGGCCATCGCGAGGTTTTGCGATCGTCGGCACGGACGCTTCGCCTCGCGCTTGGAAGCAGCAAACCTTAACAACGCCCGGTGCCGTGACGGTCGCTGTTGCCGCGGCCTTGTGTGGATTGTGGATGACCATCAACCACTGGCCATCCGCCACGACTTCCAGCGCGCGCAGGCCGCCGGGCAGTTCGTGACGTTTCACCTGCGCAGCGGGCTGGCTATCAGCAGGCAGGGCTTCCACGGTAAAGAACTGCTCCGTGCCGGCGGCGTAAGTCCTGGGTTCCTTTTCGCCGGACTTCACGCTGTGCGCGTCGCGGAGGACGATCTCGGCGCTGCGAAATTTTTCCGGCGGATCCGTGTAGAAGGTTTCGGATGGCTCCGTGATCATGTCGGCGTAGTTGTGTTCGTGGAGCCGGACGCGCAGGCCGCCATAACGGAATGTCGTTGCATCCAACTTTTCAATTTCCTTCTTCAGGCCGAGCCGCACGCGGCCGTGGATGGAATACGCTTTCTCGTCCGCGAGCGGCCGGATCGAGAGCGTGCCGACGAGCCGGCGCGGCGTCATCAGCCATTCCTGCTGGCCCTCCCAATTCGTCAGCGTGGACTTGCCACCCCACGAGACGTTCTGGATGCGGTAACGCGTCGTCAACGCCGCGAATTCCCTGGCGACCGTGACGGCATTCTCCTCGTTCGCCGAAAGGTAGCGGCAGGCCCGCCAGCGCAGGCCATCAGGCTGCAACCGAAACTGGCTTGTGACCACCTGCAACGCCGCGTCGAGCGGGAACCTCGTTTCCTCCCGCGAGGTCAGCATGGCGCCAACGAACGTGTCCTTGCCTTGCGCGCCCTTGCCGTGGTTGCGCGTCGTGCCGGCGAACGACCAGTGCTCAAACCGGCCGCGCGGGCCCTGCACGTCGCGGTCGTGGATGATGTAGCCGTCGCGCTGCGGCGCTTCGGGAAAATCGCGCCACAACGTCGCTGCGTAGATCGCGTAGTAATGGCTCGGTTTTGCCCACTTCAACTCGACATTGGCGACGCGGCGGTTCTGCGCCGCAAGCTCAACCGCCTTGGGCCGGAAAACGTGCAGCATCGAGGCAACGACATCCGGACCAATGGCCGACGCTCCAGCCCAGTAATGCTTCCAGAAACAGTCGGTGTAATATTCCGGCACGCCGCCTGGCTCGACGTTATTGGGATAGTAGGGAGCGCTCGCCAACACGAGGTCGCGCGCCGCGCGGCTGCCGGTCAATTGCCAGTAGCGCGCGAGGTGCGTCACGTTGATCTCGTGATAAACAAAGCACTCGTTCTGCCGGCCGAGATAAGTAAATGCGCCATCAGGATAGAGCGAGTTGGCGATGAGTTTGAGGAACCGCTCGGCTTCGGCGTGCCAGCGCGGCTCATCGAGGATGCGCGACGCCAGTGCCCTCCGCAGCAGATAGTGAACGTCCATGTTCGGATACCAGCCCGCGCCATGACGGTTCACCTTCTCGACGTAGGTCTTGAGTTGAACCTCCGTCACCGCGCGCGCCGACGCCTCCCACTC
>CAZGGF010000518.1:0-3521 GCA_964524715.1 uncultured Verrucomicrobiota bacterium
GCCGTGGGATCACCTTCGCACCATCGTCAAGAATCTCCTGATGCTTCGCGCGATCCCACATCGCGCCACCGAAAGACATGCCAATGACAGACAGCTTGTGCTGCTGCGACAGATCGCCAATGCGCTGGACCGCGTCGTCGGGCTGCAGCGCGGTTGACATCAGTTCGACACCGTCCAACCCGGCGTAGCTCATGTCGGCGAAGATCTGCGGCAGCACGGGCGTGATATCGTATTTCGGCTGCGTGGCGGCATAGACCCACGGGTGAGCACCAACGACGACCCGGCGTTTTGACGATGGTGTGTCCGCTGGGCCAGATATTGCGCTGCAGCCGGCAACCACTGCGGCACTGTATCGGAGAAAACCACGGCGGGAAACACAGACGGTAGTGCTCATAAGCGCATCTTCATAACAGGTCAGATGCTAAATCAAGCACGCAATCGCTCCAACCGCAACGGGGACACAGCAGGGTCCGTCTCAATGCGCAACTCGCGAGGCAGCCGTTCCCTTCGGCACGGTCAGCCACAAACTTGAAGCGTCCTTTGCCCTATCATCGGCTCTTGCACTTCGGTGGCTGAACCATCAACGACTCGATGACAGCGGCAAGTTTGGCAGGGTCGCCTTTGATTTTCACATAGTAGTGACAGGTGATGGGACCTTGTTCCCACGCGGTGCCACCTTCCTCATCCACGGTCACGCGACCGCCGCGAACGGCTTTCCAGAATTCCGGTTGCGCGCCGCGCACGGCGTAGAGAGCGGCTCCCTGGTCCCAACTTGGCTGGCCGCCTTCGATGGCGGGGCGTTTGCCATACGGTTTGAGTTCGTAGGCGCGACGGACAGGATTGTTCGCCGGTGTTTGCTTCAAGGCTGCGCCGGTGATGAGGACGTTGCCGACCTCGAAGCCGTGCCAGACGAGTTCAGTGGGCCATTCCGCCGCAACAACACGCGCAGCCTCGCGATGGGTGCGGACGTTCGTCTCAGGCCGTTTGCTCTTCGGGAACTCGCCGCCCATGACAATCAGCCGGCGCACTTTTGTGAACACCAGCGCCGGTTCGCGCCGCCAGAGTTCGGCGAGGTTGGAAAATGCGCCGACACTGCAAATCGTCACACTGTCGTCGAGCTGAGCAGCAAGCACACGGCGGTATATGTCGAGCGCGTCGGGCATTTGATCGTCGGGCTTGGTCTTATGCGGGAACTCGTCCCGCAAGGCACGTGTGAAGGCGCTGGTGCGCTGGAGATCCGTTGGACCAACCTTGTCAGTGCCTATGGGGATGTTCGGCCGGCCATAGTAGGTGTTGATGGCATCCACAGCAGCGGCCGAGGCGTTGGTCTTGTCCTTGCGGTTGGTGACGACAGCGAGCAGTTCACACTCACCACGATCAGCCAGAGCCTGGAGCAGCGCCAGCGCGCCTGCATCGTCGCAGTCGCCCGACATGTCGGTGTCGAGGATGACACGGGCGCGCGCGGGCTTCGGCTTCGGGCCGAGCGCCTTGTTGACGAGAATGCGCGGCTTGGCGTCGGGCGAGACGAATTTGCCGGCCAGCACATCCTCCTCGCGAAACTTCGCCATCAGGATCTCTGCGTCCGTATGGCGGTTCCAGTCGTAGAGGATGTGGATGAGACCGTCGGGCGCCTGGAACCCATCCGGATACGACACGCCTGCGCGTTGGTCGAGCAACAGGCCACCGCGCCAGGTCTTGCCGTCGTCATCGGAGAGAAATGCTGACATGTGCGAACGCTTCGGCAGGCGCTGGTCGGTCGGCCCATTTTTCACCAGCAACAGCCGGCCCGACGCGAGCCGCCGGATGAAGAAGCGCGCACTCACGTTCTTGATTGTCGCCGGCTTCGGCTCGCTCCATGTGCGGCCTTGATCCGTGGAGTAGCTTTCCGCCATGCCATATTTCGTGCGCGCATGCATCCAGAGCCGGCCGTCGCGCAATTCCACGATCATATGCTCGTCGAAATCGCTTTCCGGAAACGCCACACCGCCGCGCCGCGTCCACGTATTGCCCTGATCGGTCGAGACGAAGACGTTTGCCATGCGATTCACATCCAAGTCGCGATGGGCTTCGCAGAATTTGGCCGGGTTGATCTTTTCGCGCGTCCACAGTGACACCGGCAGGAGCCAATCCCCGTTCTTGAGCACGGTCGGTTTGTTCAGCGTGCAACCATCGGCGATGCGCACAGGTTTCGACCATACTGGCTCGGCAGCATCGGGATTGTCGCATCGGATATACCAGTCACCGGCGCGTCCATCGAAGAATCCAACCAGACTCTGGTCGAAGAACAACCATACGCGGCCGAGAGGGTCGGTCCAGACGTTGCCAACCAACGCGCGCCGCTGCGGCTTGCCACTCGGGTCCGCAGCACCGATGACAAGGCGCGGCTTGGACCACGTGTTTCCGCCGTCGTCGCTGGTGGCGAGAATGAAATAGGTATCCGGTCGGTCACCGGTTCCGGTCCAGCAACCCCAGATGCGGCCCTTCGGCGTGCGATCCATGCCGATGATCATGGCGCCGGAACGCGCCTCGTCCTGATACTCCGGGCCGGGCGAGGTGATGATTAAAGGTGGCTGCAACGATTCATCGAGCACCTCACGGGGAGGCGGTGGCACGACCGGTTCGGCAGCGCGGACGCAGACGGCGACTGCGATGAAAATCAAAACAGACGTTTGCCACAGGTGACGCAGATTCATCATTGGATCCTTGACGACTATTGTTTCATTCAACTCAACTCGCCCAATGACCGCACGTAGTCAATCGAAGCGAGCAGGTCGTTCAGGTAGTCGCCAATGTCGTCGGACTGGGTGACTCCGTGGAACGTTTCGACTTCAAAACTGAACGGGCCAAAAAAGCCCGCCTCATGCAGTATGTTGAAAACCCGCTTGAAATCGACCTCGCCCTTGCCCAGCCGGGGCAACGTATGTGTCGCTTTGGTCTTGCCGCGAATGATGTCCTTGAGATGCACGTGGAAGACGTGCCTGGCCAAAGCCCGAAGTTCGCGGGCTGCGTCGGCGGCGTTGAACGCTTCGTTGTAGAAAAGGATGTTGGCCGTGTCGAAATTGATCCCCAGGTTCGAGTGACCAACTTCCTTCATTGTCCGCAGCGCCTCCGCTGCGTTGGCCATGATGCCGCCGTGGATTTCAAGTGCGATGCGAACATTTTTCTGGGCGCCATACGCAGCCACGTCGCGCAACATGGAGTAGATGAAATCGCGCGCGTCCTTTTCAACCTTCGTTTCGGAAGCGGTTGAAGCGCCTGCCGCGTGAGACAACGCCTTGTGATGGCAACCCATCACCAGCGTTCGTGCGCCAAGCCTTTGCGCGAAATCTATGCGCCGCTTGATGATGTTCTCAGCTCCGGGATAGCCCGTATGGCCAAACAGGTCCACACTCTCCACGCTGAAACCATTGCGGGTGAGTAACGACTGAAGGTCGGGGAAGCTATATCGCCAGTCGCCTCCCAGCGGGGCGTCGACCATCAGTTCCGGCACCAGCGACTTCGGACGGGCCTGTTCGACGGGC
>CAZGGF010000519.1:0-4533 GCA_964524715.1 uncultured Verrucomicrobiota bacterium
CGAAGCGCGCGGTCGGGGCGGACTTCGCCAGTTCCAGAGGTAGTTCTACCGAGCGGAAATCGGCGAACTCATGCTCCAGAGCATCGTCCACCAATGTGCAAGCGACATCCACCTTCGCGCTGCCCGCGTAGAATCGCAACCGCGTGATGTGTCGGACGTAGTTCTCTCCTTTCTCGTTGCTGAGCGGCCCTTCAATACGAACACAATCCGTCAGCGGTCCTTTCTCCTCAACCCGCAGCGTCGCCTCGCCGGCCGCGCTGGTGAACTGTCTGCCATCGCGCGTCGTCAACACCAGACCGCCGCCGCCACCACGCGCCACCGTCTCCCCGCTGACGCGAACCTCATCGAAGAAACCGAAACGCCGCGCGTCCAGCCTAACCTGCATTGCGCCGGTATTCACTGTGAGTGCGTCGCCGTCGCGCGTCCCCCGTAGCGCACGCGATGGCGCACGGTGTTTCACGAAACGACCGAACTCCACGACGTATTCTGCGCGAGCCTTCGGCGCGATGTCGGCAAGAAACGTCACCCCAAGCCAGCGCACGCTGTCATCTTTCCAGAAACCGGTCGCTGTGAATTGCGCCGGCGTCTCGCGGCCATCCGGCGCCAGCAGTCGCGCCTGTGCCGGGTTGAACAACTTCCCCTGCGGCAGCGGGAAACCGAATCGCACCGGCACACCCCGGCGCGCGACACCGTCCTCCTCGGCCAGTTCGACCGTGACGCGCTCGCGCTCAACTAACGCCGCCTGTTCGCGGCGCGGAGCGGACGCGAACGGCAACGCGGGTGTCGCGCGGCGTTCGGGATACGGACCGGACATGCTGCGACGTATGGCGTCACCAGACAAACCGAGAAACCCCGCGTCCTCAGGACCCAGCAACCGCGACTTCTTGCCCGTGCCTGTAAGCGGAATGCGCACCTCAATCCAACCGGTGCTGGCGCGCACGGCCTTCTCGGCGAGCAACGCCACGCGCACGACAGCAACGTCCCCCTCGCGGTGCAGCGGCGCGTCGTGGCAGAATACCATGCTGTTGCCGAACACCTCCACGCGCAACGGTGACTGCTGTGCCTTCGGAAACTCGCCGTGATACATCACGCCTGACGTGCCGGCGTAGTGATACATGAGATCCGTGCCGGTGTTGCTCCGGCTGTCCTGCCGGCCTGTGTCCTTGCGGTTGTCAGCGTCCAGGTAAATGATCAACGATCCGCCCCCTGGGAATGGTTCAGTCCAATCCACGCGCCACACGAACCTATCCTCGGCCACGTGCGCGACGGCGGCGCGCAACATCTGCGGCCCGGTCTTGTCCCCAGCCTTCTTCTCGTCGCGCGTCCAGAACACCGTCCAGTTTTGCGCGCGCTCCGGCGGCGCGCCGAGCAGCCGCTCCACACGATCCGGCAAACCATCCCCATCACTGTCCGGCTCTGCTGCAACTGCAACAGTGTCCAGCGTCCAAAGTCCAAGAACCAAAATAAGTATAGAGCGCAATCGAGTCATGGTCATCTTTCGTAGCACCGCATCAGGTTGACGCGCATGATTTCGTCTTCGACAACTCGGTGGGTTCGGCTTTGATGTGTTCGATGATGCAGTTCAGCGGGCGGTGAAGCTTGCGGATTTCGGAGATCAGCAGCGGATAGTTCATCTCGCCGCTGCCGGGACCGGGTTTCACCAAGCCGTTGCCGGCGGCGTTGAGCTTGATGTCCTTGAAATGAGCGAGGTGAATGCGGTCGCCGAGTTCGCGGAAGAGGCTGCGCATCTCTTCATCGCGCTTCCGGTAAAGGTCGAGTGGGATGAAGCCCGGCGGGTCGAGCACGAGTCCGACGCGGCTGGCAGGAAACGGCGCGAACACTTCCTTCGCCAGCGCCAGCGTACCGACGACGTGAAGATAGAACGGCTCGAACGCAACGCGACCGTTAATGGGTTCGAGAACCGGCAGGATGATCTCGCGGATGGCGCGCTGCAGTTGTGCGACCGCCTCCGGCGTTTGGTTGCGCGGATCGGCGCCGGTGAACTTCGGCAAATGGCTTGCGCTCCAGGTGATGAACTGCTTGCAGTCGAAGAGCCCGGCGTGCTCGGCCACAAGCTTCATGGTGGCGATGCTCGACCGCGTGAAGCCGGTTTCTTCAGGGCGGAAGAGGTTGAAGTAGGTGCCGAACGCGGCGGTCTTCAGCTTCAGTTCCTTGAGCGTGCTGGCGAGCGACTTGAGTTCGTCAGCGGTCGGCGGGAAGAAGAACGTCAACTGCACCGTGTCGAAACCGGCAGCGGCGATGGCTTTGGCATTCTTCTGGAGTTCAGCGGCGGAATCGGCTTGCAGCATCATGCCGAGGTGGATGTTGTCCTTCGTGGTCACGGCCCCGAACATTCTTCTCGCGCCAAAACCGGCAACCGCTGCCCCGATGGCACTGAGAAAATGCCGACGTGAGGTTTTTGATGTCACCATAAATATCTCCTCTATCTTCCATCTCCGAATTCGTGTTGCCCGGGAACACCTGTCAAAACAAGCGTGCCCTAACTCATCCCCGCCAGCACTTGCCGGAGGTAAGCGAAGGACTCTTTGATGCCAGGCAGGGGATCGTTGGCGCCAGCTTCAAATTCAAGGGCGAGGTGGCCCGAGAATTTGATTTCAAGCAGCGCCTTCAATACGGCGGAAATGTCTATCACGCCTTTCCCCACGACCACCTCGACACCCTTGGGCGTGGCGGCTGACACATCCTTGATGTGAAAATCGTACAACCGGCTGGCACACTCCTTGATCGCTGCGAGCGCGTCGCCGCCAACCCGAACAGTGTGTCCCACGTCCATGCAGACGCCCATCAGCGCGTGGCGGTCCTTCACCAGCTTGAATGCGTCCTGCGGCAGCGGAAACCGTTTGTCACCCGGCCCGTGGTTGTGAATCGCGGCGCGGATGTTGAATTGCCGGGCAAACTTCTCCACCGTGTCGAGCGCGGCTGGATCGGGACTGCACACGATGGTTGGCATGCCGGCGTCGCGCGCATACTCGAACGCACGCCGAATCTCATCCTCATGGTTCTTCATGACAATGACACCGCCGCCCATGAGCACCAAGCCGGCGGCCTCGATCTTCCTGTGCGCTTCCTGACACTGCGCGGTCGTGCTCTCCAGCGGCAGATGGAAGGACTTCAGCGTGATATACCGCACGCCCGCCTCCTTGGTCATGGCAATGGCTTGGTCCAACGGATACTTCCGCAGCGAATACGAAGCAATGCCCACCTTCAGTCCGCGAAACGGATCGCGTCCCTTGTCGTCAGCCTGCGCTAGCAAAGACGCTCGATGCGCGGCGGCAACAAAGGCTGGGCCAAGCAATGCGGTTTCCAAAAAACGCCGACGAGTGACAATTTGCGTGGTTCTCATGACGGATTAAATCAACTGCACCACGGGCGCTGGCGGTTGGCCTTGGCCTTCTCGATGGCTGTGCGGGCCAGGGCGACGTCCTCGGCAATCTGCCAATCGAACATGCCAACAAGGATGTGGTCACCGCCGCCCTCGAACGCCCACTGGAACACCTTCTTCGGCGGGATCGCGCCGGCGGCCATGATCTTGAAGGCGATCCACGTCTTCTTGACGCTCTTCATCCGCTCGGCAACCGCCTTCCAGTCCTTGCACCAGTAGCCCGGCACCTCCGCGAACGGCTTCTTTATGTCTTCCGGCTTCGGCGCGGTTGGATAGTCGAGGTGGTGGAAAGTTTTGACATAGAAATCGTTCGGGATGTTGGCCTTTTCGCACGCGTCAACGACGCCGAGGTCGTGAGCGCCGATACCGCCGGGAACACTCTGGCTCTTGAATATCTCGACCGCCTTGGCGATGAGGTCCACGCGACCGGCCGTCAGCAGCGCGTCGGACATGCCGCCGTGCATGTAAATCGCGTCGGCCCCTTCCGCAGCGAGCCGCTCAACCTCCTCGCGGTAGCCCTTCATCGAATCATCGGGTTTGGTGATTGGGCAGACAATCCACTGCATCTTGCCGCGGCGTTCGTTACGGTGGCGCTTGAGCAGGCTCATCGCGCGGACGCGGTTGCTGAGAGACATGGTGTTGACGCCGTTCTCCTCGGCCACCGCCAGCGTCTGCAGGATGCGATCGTCGGTATGGTATTGCTCGGAGAGTTGATTGACATACCGCAGGTCGCGGCTGTGCATGAAGAGGTTGACCAGGTTGCCACCCAGAATGACGCGACTGACTTTCAGATCGCCGCCAATCTGGCCCATCGGAAGTGATTGCGCTGGCGCTTTCGGCGCAGCAGGCGCCGGGGTATCCGCAGCCGATGCGGTTGCGATCGCGCCCACCGGAGCAGCCAAGAGTGATGTTGTGATGAACTCCCGACGATTGATTTCCTGCGACATGGTGGGGCTCCTATGATTGGGTCGTGAACGAATCATTGCTCAATGCTCTGTCCTTTGCGGCACTTGGGAACGTGAACGTATGATAGGAGCATCCGCCGTCGTTTCAAGCAGGAAGCCGCCTGCCAGAGGGGACAGGTGGTGTTTGTCAATTGTCAGTTGGAGTAGCAAGGGAACAACGATGTC
>CAZGGF010000520.1:0-25191 GCA_964524715.1 uncultured Verrucomicrobiota bacterium
CATGCCCAGCAAGCGGATGTTGCACCGGTTCTTCGACACTTCGCCCATCAGTCCGTCAGGCCGGTTCCTGGCGCTGTTTCGCATGCCGTATGAGAATCGCTCGCCGGCTCCCGGTGACGCCGGCGATGTGGTGGTGATTGATCTGCGGTCGGGACAGGAGCGTGTGGTCGCGCAATCGCGCGGCTGGGAGGTGCAAGTCGGGGCCAACGTCCAGTGGGGTCGTTCCGACGCGGAACTTTACTTCAACGATGTCGATCCCGAAACGTGGAAGGCATTCGCCGTACAACTCGATCCCATCTCCGGCAAGCGCCGCGTGCTGGACGGTACGGTTTTCATGGTCTCGCCAGATGGCGCTACACTGCTGTCCCACAACCTCGTCAAATCGTCACGGACGCTGCCCGGCTACGGTGTGATCATCCCCGGGGACCGCGTCGGCAGGAATATCGGGCCTGTGGCAGACGATGGACTCTACGTGACCGACACTCGGACCGGCCGGTGCCGGATGCTGGTTTCACTGAAGACCCTCTATGAACAAGCGTTACCTTCCATCAGCATCGCCGATGCTGCGAGCCACGAATACTACTGTTTCCAGGCCAAGTGGAACCCGCAGGGCACGCGATTGTTGACGACGGTGCAATGGACGCCGTTGTCTGGTCGCAAGTGGCAACGCGCAGTGATTACCATGAACAGTGACGGTAGCGACATCCGCACTGCCGTCACCGCGGCACAATGGGAGCGCGGTGGCCACCACGTCAATTGGTGCCCCGACGGAATTCACCTCAGTATGAATCTCAACAACGATGACGATCCCGATTTGGAGATCATTCGCGTGAAGTTCGACGGCAGCGAGCGGCGCACCGTTTTCAAGCCCGGCTCCGGTCATCCGTCGTTCCACCCCGACGGTCGTTTCATTGTTTCCGACGCCTATCCGCATGAGAGCGTGGCATTCGGCGATGGCTCGGTCCCCATCCGTTTGATTGATACGGAGCGTGGTTCCTGCGTCAACATCGCCCGCATGTTTGTTTCCGCCACGCGTGGCGAGTTTCGAGTGGACCCCCACCCGGCATGGCACGCCGGTCGATATGTTGTTTTTAATGGTTATGCCGACGGCACGCGCAAGGTTTACATCGCCGACGTGGGCGAGGCGCTCAAGGAAATGGTACGACAAAAGTAAATGAACGCTCTTCTCAGCCTCTGCGCCCACAAATGTGGTTTCTTCGATCCATTTCATATAGCAACACAGAAAGACGCCTGACTATGAAACTTGCTCCTTTGTTCCTGACCTTCCTCTTGTCTCTCCAGAACATCGCCGCATTTGAACTTGTTACAAAGAACCAAACCGCCACCGTGCTCGTGCCGGCGGGCGAGCCGGAGTGCGTGCGGCTGGCTGCGGAAGACCTGGTCAGCGACGCGAAGAAGATCGCCGGCAAAGCGCCGGCCATCGTACAACGCGTCGATGACGCCACTGTCGTGATGGTTTCCATGAACCGGCCTGAATCTGCCGCGCTGCTGGAGAAGCTTGCGCCGGGTTTCGCCGACGGGCTGAAAGGCAAGTGGGAAGCTTATCGTGTTGAGAACGTCGGCTCGCGGCTCATCATCGCCGGCAGCGATGAACGCGGCACGATGTTCGGTCTCTATGCGTTCATCGAGAAATATCTCGGTGTAGACCCACTCTACTACTGGGCCTCGCGACCGCCGCAGAAGCGCGCGACGCTTGCTTGGGACAACGTCAAGATCAGTTTCGGCGAGCCGACGTTCCGGTTTCGCGGCTGGTTCGTCAACGACGAGGATTTGCTCACCGAGTTCCGTCTCGATGGCGGCGAGCGGAAGCTGGACTATCCCTATTATCAACGGGTCGTTTCCCCGTCGGTCTCGGCGCGCGTGTTCGAGGCGGCGCTGCGATTGCAGATGAACCTCATCATCCCGTCGTCGTTCGTGGACATTCGCAACCCGGCTGAGGCGCGGCTTATCGAGGATGCGGTGCGGCGCGGGCTGTTCGTGACAATGCACCACGTCGAGCCGGTCGGTGTGAGCGCGTTCGGGTTCAACAATTTCTGGCAGGACCGCGGCGAGACGGTTCCGTTCGCGATTACGCAGCGGCCGGAGAAGTTCCACGAAATCTGGCGCGAATATGCGGGGCGCTGGGCCAAGTTCGGCTCGCAGGTCATCTGGCAGCTTGGCCTGCGTGGCATCGCCGACCGGCCGGTCTGGCTGGCCGATCCCAATGTGCCGAAGTCCGACGAGGGCCGCGGCAGGCTCATCTCCGACGCGATGGCCAAGCAGTGGGAGATCATTCGCGGCGTGGACAAACGCTCGCAGCCACTCGCGACGACGACGCTCTGGATGGAAGGCGCCGGCTTGCACGCGGCAGGGCACTTGAAGTTTCCCCAGGGCGTGTCGGTGATTTTCTCCGACAACAGTCCCGGTTGGGAACTGCAGGACGATTTCTATAACGTCAAACGCGAGCCGGGCCGGGACTACGGCATCTATTACCATCACCAGCTTTGGGGCACGGGCCCGCACCTGGTGCAAGGCGTATCGGTGTGGAGGACCCACAAGATTTTCAAGGAAGCCTTCCGGCGCGGCTCGACGCATTACGCGATGCTCAACGTCTCCAATGTCCGCGAGTTTGTGCTTGGCCTCGATGCCAACGCGCGGATGCTGCGCGATTTCCCTGCGTTCGATCCGGGCAAGTATCTGACGGCGTGGTGCGAGCAGCATTTCGGCAACGAAGCGAAGGCGGCCGAGGCGGTTTATCGCAAACACTTTTCCACCTTTGTAGCGGACACTGCCTCCGGCAAGCGTGCGATGCTCGACGGCGAGTGGATGCACGCAGGTGTGAAGCTGGCGAAGACGCTGGTCGCGCGGATGGAGAAGGGCAGGAAGTCGGATGGCAAGACCAAGGGATTGACGAAGGCGCTGCGCCCGCAACTCGAAACCCAACACGGGGTGGGGGTCGCGGCCGGCGAGCTGGCGGGCAGGTTGAAAGGCGGCGCGCGCGAGTTTTTCGAGAACAACCTGGTCGCGCAACACAGGATCATGTTGGGCCTGTTGTGCTGGGTCCAACACGTTGCTGAGGCCGATCTGGCATTGGATGCCGGCGACGCCACGGAAGTGGCACGACACATCCAGGCAACCAAAGAAGCGATCGCGCTAATCGAATCCGGCAAGACGCTTGCGAGTCGTGGCGAGTTCAAGGACTGGTATCGCGGCGATCGGAAGATGAATTGTGCGCAGTTGAGTGAATGGACGGCGAAGCTGGAGGCGGCACTTCCACGTCTGGCCGCTCTGGCGCGGGTCGCGCCCCGGAAGCCCGCGTTGAGCGAGTTCCCGCGCATCGGCAAGCTGGCGACGCGTTCGGCGCTGGAGATCAAGTCTTCAACCTGGTCCGTTGGCGGTGAGACGCTCGATCGCGATTTTGCCGTCTATGCCAACTACAAGAAATACCTCGGTCCCATCGGCGCGAAAGGTATCCGCGTGCAGGCGGGTTGGGCCAAATGCGAGAAGCAGCCCGGCGTTTACAGTTGGGAATGGCTCGACGAAGTCGTCAACGATTCCCGCGCACAAGGTGTTCAGCCATGGCTCGAAGTCTCCTACGGTAACCCCATCTATCCCGGGGGCGGCGGGACCGGTTTGGGCGCGGGTCTGCCAAAGTCGCCGGAGGCGTTGCGGGCGTGGGACTCGTGGGTGAAGGCAATTGTGGCGCGCTACAGTGACCGCGTGCACGAATGGGAGATTTGGAACGAGCCCGACGGCGGCCACGGCATCACGGCGGAAGAGTTTGCGGAGTTCCACCTGCGCACTGCCGCCATCATTCGTGGCGAACAACCGAAGGCCCGCATCTACGCGCTGGGGTTGGCGAGCACAGGGAAGACCGTTTTTACCGAGACGCTGTTGAAGCTCGCCAAGGAGCGTGGCCAGCTCGGTTTGATTGACGCCATCACGATCCATGGTTATCCAAAGAATCCCGACGACACGAAAGCCGTGGACCGTTTTCGCGAACTGGTCGCGCGTTACTCTGGCAAGATAGAAATCCGCCAGGGTGAGACCGGCGCGCCCAGCGGCGAGACCGTCGGCGCCCTGCGCGACGTGCCATGGACGGAACTGAGGCAGGCCAAGTGGGACCTGCGACGCATGCTTGCGCATCACGGCAAGGATGTGCCGTTCAATCTGTTCACACTCTGTGAACTCAAGTATGCGCAGCCCAAAATGACCGGCTTCAACCGCAAGGGGCTGCTGCGCTGCAACGACGACAAGACCGTGGCTGCTCCCAAGCTCGCCTACTTCGCTGCGCAACGAGTGTTCTCGATCTTCGACGACACGTTGGAGCGCATCCGCGACTTCAAGTTCACGACACCGTCCGACGAGAAGCTCGCCGTTTTCGGTTATCGGAAGAAGGACAGCGGCGCCTGGGTGATGACCATGTGGTTGAACGAAGCGCCGCCGACCGACTCCAACGCCACAACACCCGTGGACATCACGGTTCAAGCTTCATGTCTCACGGCCCCGGTCTATGCTGACCTGGTCACCGGCAATGTCCACGAGATCCCGCGCGATCGCTGGTCGGTCGATAATGGCAACGCGACGTTCAAACGGCTGCCGCTTTACGACTCGCCGGTGCTGATCGCGGAGAAAGCAGCGTTGGCAATCCAACGCGCACATTAAATGGCTCGACAGAAGAACGTACTGTTGGTGCTCGGCTGGTATGACTACCGGTTGCACAAGGGTATTGCCGAATACGCCCAGGAACATGGCTGGCATCTCTCGGCCAACCTCGCTCGCGAACGCGTGATTCCGTGGGGTTGGAAAGGTGACGGTGTGCTCGCCTGGCTCGGCGCGGGCGATGATCTGGTCGAGTTTGTCGAATCAGTGCGCCGACCGACGGTGGACTTCAGCCTGCGTCGGCCGCATTTGCGGTTTGCGCGGGTGTTGCAGGATCACGCGCACGCGGCGCAGCTCGTGGCCGGGCATTTCCTGACGCGGGGTTTCAAACACTTCGCGTTTTTCAGTGATTCCAACAACTGGTCGTTCAATGAACGCGGCAACGGTTTCGTGACAGCGCTGAAAAAAGCCGGCTTTGACTGCACATGGATCAAATGGCACGAATCCACAGCGTTTCACAGCGGTCGCGGGGAATGGTCCAAACGCCGCGCGTGGCTCGTTGGCCAGATGAAGCAGTCGCCCAAACCGCTTGCCATGTTCGCCGCGAACGACCAGCTCGCGGTGGATGTCCTGGAGTCGTGCGAGGCCGCCGGCCTGAATGTGCCGGAGCAGATCGCCATTGCCGGAGCCGGTGATTATCTGATGGCCGCCGCCGCGATGCGCACACCGCTGTCCAGTGTGGACATCAATCTCGAAGAGCAGGGCTACGAAGGCGCGGCATTGCTGGATCGTCTCATGCGTGGCGGGCGCATGCCCCGCGAGCCGCTGCGCATCCCTGCCGCGCGCGTGATTGTCCGAAAGAGCAGCGACATTCTCGCAGTGAACGAGCCGCGCATGGCAAAGGCCCTGCGCTTCATCTGGGAGCATTTCCGCGACCCGATCGGCGTGGACGACGTTGCCCGTGCCGCGGCCATGTCGCGGCGGGCGTTGCATCAGGCTTTTCTCGACCACCTCAGCCGGACGCCCGGCGAGCAGATCCGCAACGTGCGGCTGGAGCACGCGAAGAAGCTGCTGGCCGAGAGCAATAACAAAGTGGCGGCGATCGCCGGTCTGAGCGGTTACCAGAGCGCCAACAGTTTCTGCGTCACGTTTACGAAAGCTGAGGGCCACTCGCCGGCGGCGTTTCGGAGGTCCATGCGGCACCGCGCGTAATTGGCGTGTGTTTCAGTCTGATTTGTGTGGAGTGGTGATATGGCGTCCTGCATGATGGTTGAAGTCGACAGCAGTGTCGTCATGCGACTCTGGGAAACAGCGGACGTTGGAATGAACTTCAGTTCTGCGTGAAAGCATCATGATCGCCGCCGTGCTAAAGATTGTCCGTGTCCTGTTCCGGGTTCTCAAGTGGAGTCTTATCGCCATCGTTGCCGTCGAGGCTGTCAGTTTTATAGTCGTTGTGTCAGCGAATGTTATCCTCTACGGGAGTCGTTTCGAGGGCAGTCGCGCGCGTTACGATGCGTATGCGCTATTCCTGCACCGTGATGGCCCGCGCGCGACGGCCTTCAATCGCAGGTCGGGTGTTCCTTCACGTGACCGGCTGCTGTGGATGCTGGGTGGTTCGACAACACGCGGCAGCACAGACGATGATGATAAAACCATTTCGAGCTTCTTATCCCGCGATCTCAACTGTGACGCTGAAGGTCTTTGCTGGACGGTTCGTAACTTCGGTGTGAACTCGTTCAACAGTCTGATGCAGGCAAAGTATTTGCAGAAACTGCTGATCGAGGAGCCTGAGAAACCCGACCTGATCATTTTTCTGGATGGTGCCAACGACGCAACTTACTACGCGCTGTTCCGGACGCCCGAGGCACACTTCGGTTACAGCAAGGTTCGTGGCATCATTGAGAGCTACCGCAACCGATGGTTCGGCATTCTCAAGTCCTTCTATGCGGCAGCCTATGCTTCTTACACCAAGGAGTTGTGGGAAAAAATCACCCAGACCATGACCCGCATTCCCCGCGACTCGCCCGAGTTGCCCGCGTTTGCCGATTCCGTGGTAAAACGATATGACTTTCTTGACCGGGTTTGCCGTTCGTTGGGTATCCGGTATGTTGTGATCTGGCAGCCGACGCGGTGGGTGGAAACTGCGCCGGTGACGCCAGCCATTCGCGACACCGAACGCCGTGGCATGATCAGCGCGGATCTTCTGCCAGCCTATGCCCACAACATGCGCGTCATCTCAGACGCCGTGGTCGCACGAGCCGGTTCGCGTGATTACTTTGTGGATTACCGAAACGTGCTGACTTCTCGCACCAATCTCGTCTATCGCGAAGATGGCGTGCACATGTTGGATGAAGGTCGCGAAATGATGGCGAAGATCCTGGCCGCAGTCATCCGCGAACGCAGACTCTCCGACAAGGCAAAATGACAAACCGCAAATATGACGTCAACGAAGTCGCGCCAGCCAGGACAATCATGCGTGGGATCATTGCCGTGGCTGCGTTCGAGCAAAAACCCCGCGCCAGACGTTTGCGGACGGCACGTTGATGGACTCGTAGTTCGTCACGTCTGTCGCGAGCCGTTTGCGGACGGTGACGACATGACGGCGGTTGATCTGCAGGATTGTCAGAGCACTGGCGGAATACCCGAGACTGTGGGGGCCACAGCACATTTTTCAACCCGCTCTGCACAAAACCATGCTTCTGCGGCGGGCGGGGCGGCTAGTATCAGTGCGTTTCAAACGAAAGGAGTTTGCATGTTGCGCATGAGATTTGCGGTTGCGGCGACGCTGGCGGCGGCAGTGGGCGCGTTCGCTGAAACCAAAACCACACCCGCCACTTCGCCCATCGTCACAGTGCAGGCGCACCGTTTCACCGGTGGCAGCGAGCGGGAGGACAGCATGTGGAGCGCGCTCTATGGCGCCAAGAGTGGCAAGCTTTACATTGGACTTTGCACCCACGCCGAGGCAGCGCACTTTTTTGAGTTCGACCCGGCCACGCAGACGATGCATCACATCGCCGATCTCACCGAGTTCAAGGGCGAGCGCGGACAGGGCGTGCGCACCAGCGGCAAGATCCACGTTCGCATGGGCGAGGATGAGCAGGGCCGCATCCACTTCGGCGACTTCTGCGAAGACAGCGGGCCGGAGTGCGTGGACCCGGCAAGCTATCGAGGACCGCATTGGCTCCGCTACGACCCAAAGCTGCGAAAGCTGGAAATCATCGGTCAGATCAATCGTCAGTGGGGCCTGCTGGGTTTTGTTTTGGAACCGAAATATCAGCGGCTCTACGGGCTGGGGGAGGACGGGCATCTCTACACGTACGACCTGCGCAAGAAGGCGACGACCGATCTCGGCCGCGTGGACGACTGGGATATCTGCCGCACGATCTTCGCCGACGATGAGGGCAACGTCTATGGTTCGTTCCCCATCGGCCGCATCTGGAAATACGACCCGAAACGGGATCGTGTTTGTGACCTGCGCGCAACGCGGTTGCCGATTGACCCGCGCGCCACACCCCGCACGATGTCGAATCCGCTGATTGACCGCAAAACCTATTGGCGCGTCATTGAGTGGGATCCGGTGGATCGCGTGGCCTACGGCGTAATGGTGGGCGATTCAATGCTCTTCAAGTTCGACGTTCGCGATGGTCCCGAGGGCAAAATCACACCGCTGGTGCGGCTCTGCGCGGAGCGCTACGTCAATACTGACCCCAGCTTCATACCCGTCTCGACGCTGGCGCTGACAATTTCGCGTGATCATCGCATCTACTACGCGCCGGTGGTTTCAGTGGCGTTCGACTACGCGGGTGTGTCGTGGGACGTCGCCGACGAGCGGAAGTTCACGGCGCGCCTGACGGGCGAGGCGGTGCCGCCAGAGTCGGCTCTGATTGTCTATGACATCGCCACGAAACAGCGCCGTGAATTGGGGCTCATGCGCACGCCGGACGGCCGGCGAGTGTTTGGCCTCGGCGGCGCCTGCACGGGCCAGAAGGACGGGAAGATCTATTTCGTCGGCGCGATCGAGGAGCGCGACCCGAAACGCGTTGCCAACAAGATTGATAATCGCTGGCCATTCAGCATGGGTTTGGTGAGCTATACGCCCGCCAAAGACGAGATGGAGGAGAAAACGCGATGAACCGCACTCGATTTGCAATTTTGTTTTCGCTGTTGGCCGCCGTGGGTGTGGCCCACGCGCAAAAATGGATCAACCCCAACTTCGACGCGCACCGGCTTGATTTCCGTACGCTCGGTTATCCCGACGTGACAGAGATCGAAGCAGACAACAGCCCGATCACGGCGCTTGTCACCGCCAGCAATGGCCGCGTCTATGGCGCCACCAGCGGCAAGACGGCCTCGTTCCTGTTCCTTTACGATCGCGCCATCAACAAAGTCCGCCCGCTCGGCCACATTGGCGACGCGCGCGGCGTGCATCATGCGCTGGTTCAAGACCGCGATGGCTCACTGCTCATCGGCGGCGGCTTGAATATGCTCGCGTCGGTGCCGCTGACCCAGAAATTCCAGGGTGGTTTCCGTGCCACCGAACAGCAACTCTGGAAAGATGTGTGCGCACCCTACACGAACTATCCCGGCGGCCACCTCTATCGCTATGATGCCGACGGCGACAAAACCACGCGGCTTACGAGCGAACCGTGTCCCGTCGAGGATCTCGGCGTGCCGGTGCCCGGCGACTCGATTTACGCGCTCGCGCTCGACGAAAGGGCGCGCCAGCTCTACGGCATCAGCTACCCGCACGCGCGATTCTTCGTGTGGGACTTGGCGAAGAAGAAATGCCGTGACGTCGGCCCGGTGGTCGAGCGGCAGGTTTATTCCGGGCCGGAACGAACATGGCGCAGCGTGCCGCGCGCGCTCCATGTTGCGCCGAACGGCCGCGTTTACACCTCCGGCGAAGATGGTCGTGTCATTTATTTCGATCCGGCCTCGCAGAAACTGGTCCGCACAACCATGCAGATTCCGGGCGAGTATTGGGAGGCGTGGAACTACCACGGCTACCCCGTCATCGAGCAATGGATCGCCGATGCCAGGGGCAACCTCTTCGGCACCACCAGCGACGGCTATCTCTTTCAGATGCGCGCCGACCGCGAACAGATCGTCAACCTCGGCAAGCCGCGCATCCATCGTCGTGTGCGCGCCGCAGTGCTCGGTCCCAATGATAGGCTCTACATGATCTGCGGTGAGTTTCAGGATGCGTGCAAGCTCGTCAGTTACGACACGACGGGCCGTGAAGGATTTTGCGACTGGGGCGTGCTGACGGTGGACCGCAGTCCTTATTACGCCAAGCGGGCTTATCAGTTCGACGCGATGACCGCCGGTCTGGATGGCACGATCTTCATTGGCGAGAGCGACCGCCGCGCGTGTCTCTTCATATTCCTGCCCGGCGGCATAGGTTTTGAAGGAGGCTTCAATCCAGCCAATCCACGATGAAACATTACACGAGTGTCGTACTTTTGTTCCTGGTTGCTGGGTCGGTGTTTGCCGATACGCCGGTCCGTCCGCGCATCGAGTTGGTCAAGGATGCGGAGCCGGCTTACATCGTGCTCGCCAAGACGGAACACAAGGGCGTGATGGCCGCTGCGAAGGACCTTCAGCGCGACATCACCAAGATCACAGGCATCACGCCGAACATTGTTCACTCGCTCAGCGAGACGTGGGGCAAGTGCATCGTGCTCGGCAGCGCGGATTGCGCGGAGGGAAAGGCATTGCTCGCGTCGGTCGGTGTTGGCGTGGACGATCTCGCGGGCAAGTGGGAGGTCTTCAAATACCGTGTGTTGAACAACGTCGGCGGCAAAGAGCAGGTGCTTGCGATCGCCGGCAGCAACGTGCGCGGCGCCATCTTCGGTATTTATGATTTCGAGCAGAAACACCTCGGCGTGGATCCCTTCTGGTTCTGGGCCGACCACGGGCCGGCGACACGCGGCGAACTGGTCTTCGACGATCGCATCAACTTCGGGCCGGGCAAGGAGCCGACCTGGAAATATCGCGGCTGGACGCTCAACGATCATCCGATTTTCATGGAGTGGTTGGAGAGCGGGTTGGTCCAGCGCACGCGCTACAGCCGTTATATGTTCGCCATCCATCCGGAGGTGTTCGAGCGGCTTTGGGAGGCGGCGTTGCGGCTGAAGATGAACATGTTCGCGTGGTATTTCGTGGACATTGACTGGCAACCTGATCGCGAGCGGCTTCAGGCGGCGGTGGATCGCGGGTTGTTCATCACGCAACACCAGATGGAAGGAGTCGGTGCCGACACGGGTTTCTGGGACAACTACTGGGCGCAGCATAATCCCGCCGGCAAACCGAAGGAGTTTTCCTATCGGTTGCACCCGGAGGCGTTCCGCGAGTTTTGGAGTTATTACATCAAACGCTGGACGGAGTTCTCGCCGCAAGTGGCATGGGAGATCAACCTGCGCGGTTGGGCCGACGGTCCGTTCGAGGAATTGAGCCTTCCCGATGGCGGCACACCGCAGCAACGCGCGGAGATCATCAGCCAGGCGTTGGCCGATCAGGCAAAACTGGTGCGAAAACTCGATCCGAATCCCAACCTGGAGATGATGACGACGCTCTATGCCGAAGTCGGCAAGTTCTACGACGAGGGCTGGCTCAAGGTGCCGCGTGAAGTCACCACCGGTTTCAGCGATGCGGCGATGAGCGGGATGAGCTACTCGAAGAAATTCTGGACCGAGAAGCGCGACCCACAGCGTCGTTACGGCCAGTATTTCCACACGCAGTATTTCGGCGGCGGGCCGCAGATCGCCAAATGCACGCCGATCGAAACCTACATCAAGGTCAACATGGACGCGATGTTCCAGCGTGGCGATACGCAACACATGTTGCTGGCGATGAATCATCTGCGTCACCAACAGATTGAGATACGCGGTATCGCCGAGATGCTGTGGGATTATCCCGCGTTCAAGCCGCGCGAGTATCTGACGCGCTACTGCCGCGAGGAGTTCGGCGAGGGCGCCGCGCCGAAGGTTGCAACGCTATACGATGCTTATTACGAAAAACACCCGCACATCATCAGGAAAGACGGATTCAAGACCTATGCGTTCTATCACAAGGTCATGGAGCCGATGTTCACCATCATCGCCAACCTTCACAACATTGACGTCGGCACGCGTGACGGCTTCGCGCTGAACTACCAATACAAACGCGAAATCTACGAGAAAGGCATCCGGGATCTGGGTGAAGTGCTGGAGCAGGCGCGCGCGTTGCGGCCCTCGATCCCGGAAGAGCGCCGCTATTTCTTCGACTACGAATTCATCGATGCCATCCGTCTTGTGCGTGGCCTCTACAAGCTTTCCATCGCCACCCAGGACGCCATCGCGCGGCTCAAGGACGGCGACCGCGCTGGCGCGCTGGCGGCGCTGCTCGATGCGCGGCCGTTGACGGAGGAACTCCACGCGGCCTTCCGCAACCAGTGCGGGACCGACAAGTGGCGTCACTGGTTTCGCGGCGGCACCAATCAGGATTTTTACGCCCTCTATAACCTCTACCAGAAGGCGAGGCTGCGGTTGGAGGTGGACTCGATGAGTTTCGTCACCGGGATCGAGCCGCAGCGTCATCCCTATCTCGGCAACGTTGTCACGCATGATCCCGCCCGTGCCGGCGATGCGGTGTACGGCTCGCAGGTCGAGCGGCACGACCCGTCGTTTTACAACGGGTCGTTGTATTCACTCACCGCCTTCCCACTGAAGAACGTGTTCCAGATCGGCGGCATCCGTTCCGTCTATTCCAAATGGAAGGGCAAAGGTTCAGCCTATGTCCCCGACTACGGCCTTGGCTATCGCTTCAATCTTCAGGGTCGCGCGACTGTCTTCGTGGCGAAACCAAAGGGCAAGAAGCTCGATTGGCTTGAAAAGGATGGGTTCAAGGATATTCACCAGACGCTGACGGTTGGCCATTGGAGTTGGCCCTACCGCTATCGCAACCGGCCGCCATCAGATACGATCGAATTCGATATCTTGTCGAAAGAGTTCCCGGCAGGCGCGGTGACGCTGGGCCCGAACGCCACGAGTGCCAAACAATTGCCCTACATCATTTTCGTGCAACCGTCGCTGTTGGCGTACGAGAACTTTCGCGGCAGTGCCATCGGCACCGCGCCGGGCGCGTGGAAGATCGACGGCCGCGCCACGGTCGTGGATGTGCCCGACTACGATGCCGAGATGCGGCCGAGCGCGTTCGACCTCAGCACCGTGCCGCGCTACGTCCCTCTCGACTTGCGCGCGCTGAAACTGGAGAACGGCTCTTCGGCGGAGATGAAGCTTGCCGCGCCTGTTTCGGATGATTTCATCTTGCATGTGCGGTTGAAGCTTGGTCGGAGCGGAACGCTCGCGCTTTGCTCCGGCGACGGCAAACCAGCCATCGAGGTTTCCCTCAAGAATGCCGGAAAGTGGCAGAATCTCACGCTTCATGTCTCGCCCTCGCAACGGAAGTACAGTGTGGAAGTCCAGGACGACAAACTCAGCGTCATCAAGAGTTCCGATTGCGCATTCCTTGGTGATGCGAGCGGCCCGCTGGATCGGCTCAAGCTTGTCAACAGTAGAGGGTCGCTGCTCTGCAACGCCGTCTGTGCGTATCGCAGGTGATTGGCTTGCTCTGCGGTTTCGACTTCCGATGACTTCTGCCTGTGAAGAAAAACGCTGTCATGTCTGGGCCTGACCTGCCCGGGTGAAGAACAATTTCCTGCGCCATCGCACTCATCGTTTCCCTGTCGTATCAGCCTAAAAACTCTGATTGACAGTTGAGGAGACGAACGGTGACGATTCGGTGCGCGCATTTGAAGTCCGCGTTTATCGCGAGCTGGAAGGAACGCCATGACTGACCTGATCCACGATGACTTTCTACTGAAGACCAAGATGGCGCGACGGCTGTATCACAAGTTCGCCGAAGGCCTGGCAATCGTTGACTACCACAGCCATCTCGACGCGCGTGATCTGGCGAACGACCGCGCGTTTGAGAACATCACGCAGCTTTGGCTCGTCAGCGACCCCTACAAGCACCGTGCAATGCGTATCGCAGGTGTGCCGGAGCGGCTGATCACCGGTGATGCTTCTGACCGCGAGAAGTTCGGCGCATGGGCGGCGACGGTGCCTCAGCTGCTCGGCAACCCACTCTTCCACTGGACGGCGCTGGAACTGAAACGCTACTTCGATATCGGTGAGATGCTTTCAGCGGAGAATGCCGAGCGCATCTGGGGACAGTGCAACGAAAAGCTGCGTTTGGCGGAATTCACCGCCCGCCAACTCGTCGCGCGTGCCCGGGTCGAGTGCTTGTGTACATCCGACCGGCTCGGCGACGATCTGCAGGAACACGCACGGCTGGCGAAGTCGGGCTTTGCCACGCGAGTATTGCCGTCGCTGCGCGTGGACGAACTGCCCACCGGCGATTCCGCTTCCATTGTTGAGCGGCTGGACTTCTTCCAAAAGATGGGCTGCAAGGTTGCAGACCATGCGCTGGTTGAGTGTGACTCGGAGATGTTGAGGTTTCTGGGGTGCGAATACGGCCGGCGCGACTGGATCATGCAGTGCCACATCGGCGCGCAACGGCAGACAAGCACGCGCCTGCGCAAGCTCGCCGGACCGGCGGGCGGCTACGCCGCCATCGGCAACGCCTGCGACATTCCAAGTCTTTGCCGTTTCCTCGATGATTTGGAGAAGAAGGATTGCCTGCCGCGAACCATCCTCTACCCGTTGAACCCGGCCGACAACGCTGCGCTGGCGACGTTGACCGGCTCCTTTGCCGGAGACGGCGTGCGTGGCAAGATTCAGTTTGGCCCGGCGTGGTGGTACAACGATCACGCGCTTGGCATTCGCAACCAACTCGACGTCCTCGCCAGCTATGGACTTCTTTCCACGTTCATCGGCATGACAACCGATTCGCGGAGCCTGCTCTCGATGACGCGCCACGAGTATTTCCGCCGTGTGTTGTGCGACTGGCTGGGCGATCAGGTGGAAGCGGGTATCATGCCTGACGATGAGAAACAGATGGGTTATCTCGTGCGGACCATCGCATACGAGAATGCGCGCAACTGGATCGTAGGCCGGACAGAAGTGTCTAGTCCACAGGGTTCGCAATGAATGGATGATTCGTCGAAGACAAGACCATCAGCGTAACTGGTGCTGACGGCACGCCACGCTGTGGAGCATGAAGATCAATATGAATTACCGAAGAATCCTTGCTGGTGGCATGACGTTTATTGCGTCGTGGCTTGCGGCAGCTGAACCGGGGCCGATGCTGCGCACGTTCCTCGGCAGTCCGGCGGCGGATTTTCACGAGATCGTTTTTGCGGAGCGCATATCTGGGCGGGATCATTGGTATGGGAACTTCGGCAATTATTGCGAGGATTCCGCCATTCCCAAGCGGTTGGGTTTCAAACATGAGGACGGCGTCTGGTGGGCCTACGGCGAGGGCGCGCGGCTGTGCGGGCTCGACCTGCGCACGGGCAAACGGCGCGTGCTGTTGGAGGACGCGCGCGGTGGGATTCGCGACCCGCAGGTTCACTACGATGGTCACAAGATCCTCTTCTCTTATCGCAAAGGCGGCGAGCACGCATATCACCTCCACGAGATCAACACGGATGGCTCAGGCTTGCGGCAACTTACCGACGGGCCGGACGATGACTTTGAACCGACCTATTTGCCCGATGGCGGGATCATGTTCTGTTCAAGCCGGTGCAAGCGTGTCGTGCCATGCTGGCGGACACGCGTAGCGGTGCTCTACCGCTGCGAGGCCGACGGCAGCGGTGTGCGGGCGATTTCCAGCAACGGCGAGCAGGAGAACACGCCGTGGATGTTGCCCGATGGCCGCGTGCTCTATATGCGTTGGGAGTATGTAGACCGCAATCAGCTTGCGTTTCACCATCTTTGGACCGTCAACCCGGACGGCACGGGCGTGATGGTCTATTTTGGCAACGAGAAGCCCGGGGGCGTGATTATTGATGCGAAACCCATTCCCGGTTCGCACAAGGTCGTGGCGTCGTTTTCACCCGGCCACGGTGTCGCGGAGCACATGGGCCGCATTGTGGCGGTCGATCCCAGTGCCGGCCCTGATGAGGCGAAGTCTGTGCAGCCGATCGGTCCAGAGAAACGGCACTTTCGTGATCCGTATCCGCTCTCAACGGAATGGTTCCTCGTCGCTGACCACGCGGGGATCTACATGATGGATGCGCGTGGCAAGACGGAGTTGATTCACGCGCCGGCAGCCGGTTCGAAATTGGGACTGCACGAACCGTGTCCCTTGCGGCCTCACGCGCGCGAGGCGGTGATTCCATCGCGCGTCGACGTGACACAGGCGACCGGTCGTCTCGTGTTGGAGGACATCTATGAAGGCCGCAATATGGCCGGCGTGCGGCGGGGTGAGATCAAGAAGCTGCTGGTGCTGGAGCAACTGCCGAAGCCGGTGAACTTTTCCGGAGGCCAGGAACCGTTGACGATTGGAGGCACGTTTCTCCTGGAACGTGTGCTCGGCACAGTGCCGGTCGAGGCCGACGGCTCGGCGGCGATGGAATTGCCGGCGCTGCGGTCGCTGATGTTCGTGGCGCTGGACGAACGCGACCGTTCCGTGAAGCGAATGCAGAGCTTCGTGACGCTGCAGCCGGGCGAGACGACGAGTTGCGTTGGTTGTCATGATTCGCGGACTCGCGCGCCGCATCCGCGGCCCGCCGCCATGGCGGTGAACCGGCCGCCGAGCCGGATCGAGCCGATTGCTGGCGTGCCCGACGTGTTTGATTTTCCCCGCGACATCCAGCCGATTCTCGACCGGCACTGCGTCCAGTGTCACCAGCCTGAACGGCGCGAGGGCGGCGTGGAGTTGACCGGCGACCGCACGCCACTCTATTCGGTGAGCTACTGGACGTTGGTCAAGCGCGGCCTGTTTGCCGACGGGCGCAACGCCTATGGAAACCGCCCGCCGCGCTCGGTCGGCAGTGGTGGCAGTCCGTTGCTGGGACTGATGGATGGCAGCCACCACGGCGCCCGCGTTTCTGCCCAAGAGCAGACGATGGTGCGGCTCTGGATTGAAAGCGGTGCGACGTATCCCGGCACGTATGCAGCGCTGGGCTGCGGCATGTATCCGGTGCAGTTCCCGACTGAAGTTGTCACACGCCGATGCGGCTCATGTCACGTTGAGAAGGTGAAGCCATATCCGGGCATGAAGAAGCTGCCGCATTTCCGTTTTGGCCCGAAACCGGCACAGCCGCTGATCAGCGACGCCAGCGAGATCACCTTCATCCGGCGCATGGCCTACTACAAATATGGTGAAGCCGGCCCGCACCAGTCGCTCTGCAACCTCGGCCGGCCGGACGCGTCGTTATTGCTGCGCGCGCCGCTGACCCGCGAGACGGGCGGGTTGGGGCTTTGCCGCGGCCCGGTGTTTCGTGACACAAGTGACCCTGATTACCGTGCGCTGCGCGATGCCATCGTCGACGCAACCGGGCGTCTCGCCGTTGGCAAACGGTTTGATATGGCGGGTTTTCAGCCCAATGAACACTATGTCTGCGAGATGCAACGATACGGTGTCCTGCCGAAAACGATGGCAGCGGTGCAGACGATAGATTTTTATGCCACCGATCAAGCCTATTGGCGGTCGTTCTGGCATCAGCCGACAACAAAACGAAAAGACAATTGACCATGAGCAGACTGACAAAGCTGACTTCACTACTGCTGATTGCGACCGCCGCCATAAGCGCGGAGCCGGCGAAACAGGTGCAAAACCTTTCTTCTCTTCAAGCTCACCAGTCGCCGGAGTGGCTCACGCGCGGGGTCATGTATCAGGTCTGGCTGCGCGGATTCACGCCGGAGGGGACACTGCGTGCCGCGACGAAACGGTTGCCCTCGGTGGCGGAACTTGGTGCGAACATCATCTACCTTTGCCCGGTCCAACTCCAGGACGCCGACATGCGGCAGGAGTTTTGGAGCAAGCGACAGAAGGCCTCCGGCACCAACAATCCACGGAACCCGTATCGCATCAAGGACTACAACCGCGTTGATCCGGAGTATGGCAGCGAGGCCGACCTGCGTGCGTTCATCACCACAGCGCACAAGCTCGGCATGCGCGTGTTGATGGACCTTGTCTATTTCCACTGCGGGCCGACGTCCGTGTTGATCAAGCATCCTGAGTTCTTCAAGCGCGACGCATCCGGAAAGATTTCGACCGGTCACTGGAACTTCCCCGTCTTCGACTTCGACAACCGCGGGTTGCGCGAGTATTTCTGGGCGAACATGACGCATTGGGTGAAGGACTTCGACGTGGACGGCTTCCGCTGTGACGTCTCCGACGCCGTGCCGCTGGATTTCTGGGAGGAAGCCCGCACACGCCTCGAACCGCTCCGGCCTGACCTCGTCATCCTTGCCGAAGGCCAGAGAACGGAAGACCAGATCAAGGCGTTCGACATCAACTACAACTTCACATGGCTCCGCGCGGTCCAGGCCGTCTTCACCCGCGGCCTGCCGGCGTCGTCGCTGCGCGTGCTCTGGCAGAAAATGCGTGACGAGCGTCCGCGCGGCGCGCGATTCATCCGCTACACCGAGAATCACGACATCGTCAACGACCTGTTGCGCGCGGAGGTGGTTCTCGGCGAACGAGGATCGGCAGCCATGGATGCCGTCCATTTCACACTCGACGGCGTGCCGCTGCTCTACAACGGCCAGGAGATTGGCGACACGTCGTTGCAGAGCATCTACGCGTGCTGGCCGGTCCGTTGGGAAGCTGCCTGCCTGCCGAAGGCAAAAGCGAAGTTCGCGGTTCATCAGAAACTCTGCCAGATGCGCCGCGCCGAAACGGCGTTGGCCAATGGCGAAGTCGTCTGGCTCGAAAATGACCAGCCCGACGCCGTGCTGTCGTTCCTGCGTCGCGCCGGCAGCGAGGAGATCGTCACCGTTGCGAGCTTGTCGAATCGCAAGCTCAAGGTGCAGATCGAACTACCGGGGAAGTTCAATCCATTGATTTCCGACGGTGCAAAGCCCGGTGCATCCGCCGGGAAGTTCACGCTCGATCTCGACGCATGCGGCTACTTTGTCGGGAAGAAACAATAGTCTGCGCACAGGAGAACACATGAACGCATTGCCAAATCTCACGCTCGCCATCGCCTTGGGTGCCATGCCGTTGCTGGCGGCAGATCCTGATATCATCGTCAAGACGGACGTCCCGTTCGGCAACGCGGCCAACGTGCGCGTGCAGAAAGACGGAGCGGTGACGGAAGTGCGATTCACGCCGGACCCGCACGGCGGGCCGGAGTGTTTGTGGTTTTGCTTCTGCGTGTGCCGGCCAAATTCGAACGGCAGTGCGTTGGGCCAGGTGCGGCTCGTGCTTGAGTGTCCGGAGACGATGCTCGGTGGCGGGCGGCCCGCTGATTTCCGGCCGGTGTTCCGTCCCGCGAACGGTGACTGGGAGCGAACCGGAGCGCCCGACTTGATCGAGCTTCCCGATGGTCGCCGGCAGGCGGCGTGGACGCTCAACGTGGCCAAGGCGTCGCTGGATTTCGCGTTCGCATTTCCCTATGGGCGCGACGAGGTTAACCGGTTGGTCAAACAGACGGGGCGTTACTGGCGTGTGGACACGTTGGGTGTCAGCCAAGGTGGCCGGCCGTTGCTGCGGCTGAGCAATGACTACGGCGTTGCGAAAGGCGACCGGCCGGGGTTGTATCTCATGGCACGCCAGCACTCCGCCGAGGTCAGCGGCTCGTGGGTGCTGGATGGGGTATTGCGGCGATTTGCGGAACTGGGCGATGCGGCTCCGTTGGTGTGGGCGGTGCCACTGGCGAACATTGACGGCGTCGAACAGGGCGACTACGGCAAGGACAACTTCCCGTATGACTTGAATCGCGCGTGGGGTAATCCGCCGATGCGTCACGAGACGTTGGTGTTCCAGCAGGATATGCGCCGGTGGTCCAGACGCTGCCGGCCGCTGGCAGGGTTTGATTTTCACGCGCCGGGAGCCAGCGACGCGGACGGGGTCTTTGCCTTCGTCCATAACTCGGAAGGACTGCCGGAGGTGACAAAGCAAGCGCCGTTGTGGGCTGGCGCCGCGGGCGAATCCCTGGGCTCTGAGTTTGCGGCCGCCAAGTTCGTCCGGTCGGGTGACTACAACTCACGCTGGAACACGCCGCGATTCACCGGTTTTTGCCAGGAGGGAATGAAAATCCCCGGTGTTTCCTTTGAGACGCCGTATGGCATCATCCACAAGACCGTCATGACGCGCGAGAAATACCAGGAGATCGGACGGCGCATCGCCGACGCGCTCGCCGCGCGCGCAAAGAACATGATGAACAAGAAAGCTGACAAGAAATGAAGACGAAACCCAAGTCATGTTTATCACGCCGTGAAGCGGCGGGGAAGATGTTCGGCGCCGTCGGCTTGGGGATGTTGTTTTCGCAATTGGAAGCAGCGGAGCAAACTCACGGGAAAGACGCCCCGGTCGCGCCGCGCGATTCATTGAAGATCACCAAGCTGGAGACATTCCTTGTCAAGCCGCGCTGGCTGTTCCTCAAGGTCCACACCAACGCAGGCATCGTCGGGCTTGGCGAGCCGATCCTTGAGGGGCGTGCATTGACGTGCAAGACAGCCATCGAGGAGATCGCACCATATCTCGTCGGCAAGGACCCGCGTCGTGTCGTGCATCACTGGCAGGCCATCTATCGTCACGCGTTCTACCGAGGCGGGCCGATTCTCACGAGCGCGTTGAGCGGGATTGATCAGGCGCTGTGGGATATCAAAGGCAAGGCGCTGGGCGTGCCCGTCCACGAACTGCTCGGTGGCCCGACGCGCGACCGCGTTCGCGTCTATGCTGGCGCAGGCAGCCCTGGGGACATCGCCAAGAAGAAGGCGCTCGGCTTCACAACGTTCAAGACCGGCCTGGGCTTGGGGCGCAGCGGCAAATACATTGCCAGCAAGGAGATCGTGGATCGCGCCGTCGCGCAGTTCGCCGCCAAGCGCGAAGCAGCCGGCCCTGGCGCGGATATCGCGATTGATTTTCACGGCGCCATCCAGCCGCAGACCTCGAAGCTGTTGATCAAGGCGCTTGAGCCGTATCAACCGTTCTTCATCGAGGAACCGGTCCAGTGTCAGAACGTGGACGTGCTCGCTGACATCGCGCGTGGCACACACCTGCCGATTGCCACCGGCGAACGCATCTTCACCAAGTGGGGATTCCGCGAGATTCTGGAAAAACGCGCAGCCAGTATCCTTCAGCCGGATCTGTGCCACGCGGGAGGCATCACCGAATGCCGGCTCATCGCTGGCATGGCCGAGGCTTATTACGTGCCCATCGCGCCGCATAACCCGCTTGGCCCGATCTCGCTTGCCGCCGGACTGCAATTGGCTGCTTCGATTCCGAATTTCCTCTGTCAAGAACAGGTGTCGCTCGGCGAGGGCTATATCAAGACTCCATTTCGTATCGACAAGGGCTACATTGCTGTGCCGACCAGACCAGGTTTGGGTGTTGAGTTGGACGAAAATGCGCTGGCTGCCAAGATCGATCACAACTGGCGTGACCCGGAAACCTACGATTCCGACGACGGCTCTGTAGTGGATTGGTGAAATCCGAAGCCGACAAGGCTGAGCGTTGGCACCACTCCAACGACAAACCAGGACGGTTATGTAGTTCCAGTTGCCGATAGAGAAACGTGCGAAAGGAATGTGCGCTTATGAGAATTCGTTCTACTTTCGGTGTCTTTCTGCTGGCGTGCTGTTTCGCGGTTTGTGCGCGGGGACAAAACAAGGCGACGCCCGTCACTTTGACGGTCCTCTACGACAACCAGGGGACTCACGAATCACTCACGAAGAACTGGGGCTTCTCCTGTTTGGTCCGGGGGCTTGAAAAAGTCATCCTCTTCGATACGGGAGCGAAGGGGCCGATTCTTGTTGAGAACGCGCGGCATCTCGGCGTGAAACTCTCCGAAGTTGATATCGTGGTTCTATCACATGCACATGGTGACCATGCTGGAGGTCTTGGCGCGCTGCTGGAACAGGTTCCCAAGGCGGTCGTCTATTTGCCACCCGATCCTTCTCCCGTCGTGAGGAGCCAGACGGCGGCACGAACGGCACAGGTCTTTCCGGCCGCGCAACAGAACCGCGAGCTTTGCCCGGGCGCGATCCTCACCCGTGTGTTGGGAGAAAAAATCAAGGAACACGCGCTGGCGATACGCTCTCCGCAGGGGTGGATCGTTCTTACGGGGTGCGCCCATCCTGGAATTGAAAGAATCGTGGAAAAAGTCGCGGATTCGATTGGCGGGCGCATTCACTTGGTCGCTGGTGGCTTTCATCTGCTCGATAAAACTCCTGCTGAGATTGATGCTGTCGCTGCCCGATTGAAGGAACTCAAAGTCCAGAAAGCCGCCCCCTCCCATTGCACCGGGGCGTCAGCAGTGGATATCTTGAAGACGAAATTCGGAGCGGATTTCGTTCTGCTGGGCCTGGGTGTGACCATGGTGATTGACTGAACCGTTTACGCTGTCCTTCGCCAAACGACGGGCCCCCGTCGCTGCATCAAGGCCAACGCGAACGTTCCTGCAAATCCTCTATCTGTGCTCTACCGCACGGTCAGCGTGGAGATGGGGATGATCGAGAGAGCGCAGTCTTCCTTGCCGTGGGTGTAGATGACATAGAGCTTGCCCTCGTGCTCGACGGCAGCGGGATAGGACCATTCGGTGTTGCCGCCGATGTGCGTCTTCTTGCTGCTCGCTGAACCCAGCAACCGGCGCACGGGCGTCTGTTGATGCCGGATTTTCCAAACGCGGCAGAACGTGTTGCCGTCGGGCGCGGTCACGGCGATGCTCAGCAGACACCGGCCCCGTTCGAGGTTGCACGTGATGAGGTACTGCTGACCCGTGCTGAGCCGGCCGCAGAGGGGTTTGCTTTGGGCGAGCGGGAAGTTGCTCAACGAGAGTGGTGTCCATGTGCGACCGCAGTCTTTGCTGACGGAGGCTGGGGCGGTTTTCATGTCGCGGGGCCGGCAGATGGCGATAAGTATCTGGCCGCGCTCGAACAACGTCGTTTCGGGGAACAGCAGTTTCATCGTGTCGGGTCGTGGAATTTTCACGGTCTCCCACTGTGTGAAGTCGTCGCCGCGGCTGATGGCGACGGCGGCCTCGGTCCAGCCAAGCTCGCCACCGATGATCCAGTTGCCGTCGCGCATTTTTCGCGGCGGCGTGAACGGAATGAAACCCGGGATGCGCGCTTGCACCGGTCGCCACGTCTGCTTAGCTTCATCGAAGTTGAAGATTTCCGCGCGCGGCACTTCCTTTTCCCAGCGCGTGAAGAAGCCCCACAGCTTGCTTTGGTGCGAGATGATGACGGGATGGTTCCATGACTCGCCGCCCAGGGATGGAGGAGCGATCCAAGTTGTCGCGAAACTCCATGTCAGACCGCCATCCGTGGAACGACGACCGCGCAGCAGCTCGTCTTTCTCGTTGGCTTCGAACAGGCGGTGGTTAGCCCAGCCGGCGTGAAGGATACCGTTGTGCCACGCGATGGCCGGCTCGTGCAGATAGTGATAGCCGCCGGGTTGGGCGCGCTCGACTTGCACGTGCGTCACCACGTCGAGGTCCTGCATTTCCTCGTAGGGAGGGAAGGGGACCTTTGCATCCCACAACTGCAAAGTATCTGGGTCGGCGGCGAGTTCGACGGAGGAGAGTCGGCTTAGTTTCGCGTCCTTGCCTGCGAGCACCAACACGCCCCATTTGCCAAGTGTGAGCGTCTCGTCCTGTTTCATTTCCTTTTGGAAAACGGAGCAGACGTTTTGTTCGCCGTCGAAGAGCATGAACTCAGGGACCTTCGCCTTCTTGAAGCCGTGTTTCAGCAGCCACAGCGCGAGACTGTCGCGTTGGCGGCCAGCGGAGGGTGTCAGAACATAGACAACGCCGGGTTTGCGGCAGATGGCTTTACCTCCGGTGATATTGAAGCGAACGAAATGTTTGCCGCGCAACGCTGCCGGCACTTCATTGGCCGGGTAGATGCGGTCGAGGAAAAGCTTCACGCCGGGAATGAGCGTGTCAGCCTGACCTTCGTTGAACTCGATTTCGGACCCAGGGCCTTCGAGCAACGGCACGCCGTCGGCGTTGGCGGATCTCTTTCCGCGCGACTCCGACGTCGGATTGACGCCGCTGGCTTTGTTGACTCGGACGCGCAACCGGCTCTTGGGCGATACGGTCTTTCCGGCCAGCACGTCATCCTCGGCGAACGTGGCCATGAGAATCTCTTTGTCACGCTGGCGCTCGAAATCGTAGATGACGTAGATAAGGCCGTCGGCCGCCTGCACGCCGTCGGGATAGGAAACGTTGCGGCGTTCGTCGAGCAACAGGCCGCCTTTCCATGTGCGGCCGTCGTCGTCAGAGAGATACGCGGTCAAATGCGAGCGGACTCTGGCCTCTTTGGGTGGATTGTGGCGAACCAACAACAGCCGGCCACTGGCGAGCCGGCGGATGAAGAAACGCGTGGCCGGATGTGGAATTGAAGCCGGGGCGGCGTCAGTCCAGGTCTTACCACCGTCTTTTGATGTGCTTTCACCGATGCCGTATCGGGTGCGCACCAGCATCCAAAGCGAATTGTCTTTGCGCTGAACGAGCATGTGTTCATCGCAGTTGCGATCTTTCGGGTTCGGAACGTTCGCTGAACCGATCTGCGCGAATGTGGCGCCGCGGTCGGAACTGGCGATGACCCGCGCGCTGCCGTTGGTGCCCCACACTGCCGCCGGCAACAGCCAGCGACCGTCAGCGGCCACCGTCGGCTTGTTCATCATAATGCCCTCGAAAACGCGGCGCGGCGCGGACCACTTCGCCGCAGCGTTGTCAGAGTCAGTCGTTGTGATGGCAATACAGTCGGCCGGTCTGTTGTCGGGGCGTTGCGCCCAGAAGAGCCAGAGTTTGCCATCGGGATCGTGCCAGAGGCAGGGATCGAACGCGCGCACCGGGCCGTCACGGTCGGGGTCGAAGATGAGCGCCCGCTGCCATGTTTTGCCGTCGTCGCCGCTGGTCGTGAGGATGATGTAGTTGTGCCTGTCCTCGGTAACGCCGCCGCCATACCAAGCGGCCCAGAGCCGGCCGTTGGGTGCGCGCTCGATCGTCGGGATGCCCTGGAACATCCGCGCTCCGTCAGCGTATTCGGGGCCAGGCTGGAGGTTGAGGGACGGCAGCGGTGTGTCAGCGTGAGCGATGACAGCGCACAACGAAAAGATAATGGCGAGATTCTTCATGCTGGGTAGCAGTGTAATCACCAAAGGAATGATTGCAACGACGCAGCCATTTCGCGCAAAATAATCCCCACGCTTCGCGTGACGTATCGTGATGAATGACCACGCGGAGCGAGACGATCAAATTCTGAGCAACTCCGTCCCAGTGAAAGGCATTCGACATGACAGCTTCCATTAGCAGACGCCAGTTCATGACCACCTGTGCTGCTGCGGCGGCGCTTGGCGATGATCCCGTCTTCGGCGCAGAGAACAAGAACGCGTCTCGTGCATCTACCGGCGGCAACCGAAACTCGTTTTCTGTGAGCCTGAATTGCTTCACGTGGGGACGATTCGATCTCGCCCAATGCATCGATCAGATCAAGAAAACGCCGATCCGTCAGCTTGAGGTGCCCG
>CAZGGF010000521.1:0-7083 GCA_964524715.1 uncultured Verrucomicrobiota bacterium
CATATGAAATCTGACCCGTGTAGCCTTGGGTCCCGTAGCCGGTGCGCTGCCAACCGTCATTTACGTTCTTCAGATACTCGCCGCTGAACGTGATCAGGTTGGGTGTGCCAAGGAAGTTCTTCTCATTGACCGTCCATGCCACTTCACCGCGGCCATAGAACACGCGGAAGTCGTCCACATAATTACCGGCAGCAGACACGGCATTGCCGTTGTTGCCCATGCCTCCAAGGCCCTCAGCTGTGGCTCTGTTCACACCACCCAGGTTCTGCGTGTAATACGTGCCGGCAGCGACCGTGGTCTTCACCGGCCCCGTCTTGGCTTCGGCGCCAATCTGGAACTCAAGCAGGTAGACGTCGTTGGCCGTGGCATTTTCGTTCATCACGAACTGACCGAAACTGCCGAACACGGTGTACTGCTTCTGTTCCCCAAAGCTGTAGGCCACGCGTTCGTGGGCGCCCTCCAGACAGAGATCATTGTCATATACCATGGGGGAACCAAACGCGGGTTGCCACATGACCTTGCTGTCGAACTTGCCGCCCGTCAGCGTCATCCAATCCGCGAACGGCGGCGTCACAGCGACGTACGCCTGATCAAGACCGATCGTCTTGCGGGAACCATAGGACCCCATCGTCTGGTTGGAACTCACCGCGTCGGTGCCGCCGGTGGCGAGCCTTACACCCACCGTCGCCCAGTCCTGCAGCTTGGCGATGAAGCCGAAACGCAACCGGTAACGAAAACGCAGACGATCGTTGTTGTTGGCGCCGTTGGTGACACCGTCGCCGAAGTTGAAATACTCGCCACGCAGCCGCATGTCGCCCAACCACTCCATGGACTGAAGGAACGGCGCCACCTTCGTTTTGCTGGTGACCTCCATTTGCTTGGCCATGTCGGCATCGGCCTGCTCGCGAATGTTGTTCGCCTCGCGCTGGTTGATGACGCCCTTCTTGACCAGCAGGTCCAGAATCGCGTCGTTGCTCTGGGCCACGGGTGCGCCCACGCCCATCAGCGCGGCGACCGCCACCGTGAGTGCTGTTGTTCTCAGTTGTCTGTATTCCATTTTGTCCTCGTGTCTCGCTTTCGTTATCCGCAATTCTTGTTCTTCATCGCCGCTCGGACGTTCTCGCGTCCGGGCGCGCTCCAAATTGGGTGACTTGACGGTTGCAGGCTATGGGAGGGCAGTGACGTTCAAAGGGCGGGAGCGTTACACTTGTGTGACTTTGTCAGTTCCACTGTGCGCAGGACCCGCCACCGTGCCGCCGCAGCAGCGCATTCACGCGCGACAGCAGTTCCGCGAACTCGAACGGCTTGGTCATGTAATCATCCGCGCCCATGTCCAGACCGCGGACTTTTGTCGCGGTCGTGTGCAACGCCGACAGGATGAGGATCGGAACATGGCGCGTGGCAGGAGAGCTCCGCAGCAACCGGCACACCTCGAGCCCGTGCATTTTCGGGAGCATCAGGTCCAGGATGATGAGGTCTGGCGTGCGATGAATCGCCTCGTTCAAACCGGCCATGCCGTCACGCACGACCAGCGTTTCGTAGCCGTGGTGTTGCAGGTGGAACTCCAGCAACTTCGACAGGTCGGCTTCGTCTTCGATGATCAGGATGAGTTCTTCGGATTCGATTGCCATGCGCCGAACATGCCCGCAGGCCGTCACGGCAGCACGGCAGTGGCGTTACAAACGCGTGAACTCTGCCCCCCTCAATCAAACTGCGGGTTCTGAAAATCGGAACGAGCCGGTTTATTTTCGGTTCTTCCGGGAATTCAGAGGGTTGCCGCTGTGCACCCGCCAACCCCTTGTCGCTCCCCTCGGCGGAAAGCGGCTGAGCGTGGAAGCCGAAGGCTCGGGAGGGCCTGCCGCTTTTGCCTCTGACGGGCCAGCGGCAAGAGCTGCGATACTTGCAACAGTTGCATCATGTGGACCCGGGTCGAAGGAAGTGGGCGTGGGTGGGGCGAGGCGTCCCGCCGAGCCGCGTTGTGTCTCTCACTAGAAACGCCCCGGCTCACCGGGACGGTTCGCCCCACCTCGGAAGCGGCGCAATGCGTTGAAGCTCTGGGAGCGCGGGCATCCTGCCCGCCTTGCCGTTCGTGCTACCGATGAAGCGCCGGACACGCTATAGGGGCAGAGCGGGCAGGATGCCCGCGCTCCCAGCTCGTCCTGTCCAGGAGACACCGACGAGTTGTAGAAGGTTGATCGAAAGGACATCGCGCCCGGAGGTCCACCTCGGAAGTCGCGGACACCCTGAAGCAGGTCATCTCCGGCCACCGTCGCCGCCGGAAATCCTGAAGGGATTTCATCACTGGGCCCAGGCCGCCACCATCAACCCGAAGGGTTGGTAGATAGTAGCCGGAGGTCGGAGTCTGCGGAGACCCCCGGCCACGTTCAAAAAACACGCAACGCACCCCGAAGGGGTGCCAGAAACCCGCGCGTTGCGCCCTTTCCACGCGGCATCACACCGGAGAGTCCGGCCACCTCCACACCACATCTGCTACCATCCGCCGACTCACGTCGGCGGCTACGAAGAAGATCACCTCCACCCATGATTGGGTCGATGACGTTTGTGCAACGACAACGAGATGTCCACCAAAGTAGGACAGGCATCCTGCCTGTCCAATGACGGATGATGGGACAGGCGAGACGCCTGTCCTACTCTGTTGGGCTCGCCTCACGCATACGCCTAGGAATCACAGCCCGCGGACTCACGAAGTCTCCGGAAGAACTTTATTTCCCGGCAGCCTTCGCCTTCGCTTCGTATTCCTTGAGCATCCGCTCCAACCCGTCGCGGATTTCCTTGTCGGTGGAGAGATCCACCGCTTTCTTCTGCTGGACGATGGCTTCCTGCAGGTTGCCGTTGGCGAAATAGGCACGGGCCAGCGTGTCGAGCACTGCCGGCTCCTTGCCGGCGCAGGCGTCGTTGGCAGCCTGGGCGAACTTCAACGCCAGTTTCAGGTCACGTTTCTTGATTCGTTCATCAGTGAGCAACGACCAGGCGAGTTCGTTCAGGACGACCGGGCTCTTGATTTTGACGGCTTCGATCTGCTTCGTCACCTCCGCAATCCTGGCTTCGTCGCGGCCATCCACAACCGCCAGCATGTATTGATTCCAAATTCCCTGTAGTTGTACGCCTTTTTTGAACTCAGCGGAGTCGAAGTTCTTTGGCGCCACTTCCAACATTGTTTTCTCCAACGCCTCAAGCTCCGCAGCATCCTTGTTCTGGGAGATGGCCTTTTGGTAGTCGCGCAGCAGCACGTTGAACCTCGACGATTTTCGGATTTCTTCTGCGTCGAATTTCCTGCCGGGCACGAGGACACCGAGTTCATTTTCGAGAGTCTGGAGTTCCTTTGCCAATTCATCCTGCCGCGCCCGGTTTTCGTTCTTGCCGGCCAGAGCATGAAACTCCTCCATCAGTTGGCGGGCACGGAACCGTTTTTTTGGCCGAAGCGATGTCGTATTTTCCGGCGACAACCTGCGTGAGCGCCACCTCAAGGTCCGCCATCGGATGTCCCTGCCAGACTATGTTGCCGTTCTTGTCCACAATAAATGCGCAGGGAATGCCCTTGATGCCGAACGCTTCCAGGTAGGCCGCAACCGTCTTGCCATCCTTATCCACCGCAACCGCGTAATCCATCTTGTCGCCCGTCTTGTCAACGAAGGCCTTGACCACCAGCGCCTCTTCGTTGGATACGGCAGCGAACACCACATTCCTGTCCTTGAACTTCTTTTGCAGTTCCGTCAGGTGTGGAATGATCTGGCGGCATGGCGGGCACCACGTGGCCCAAAACTCGACGACGAAGATGTTCTTCCCCTTGCCGGCCAACAAGTCCACCGGTTGGCCTTTCACCCATTCAGCCACCTGCAACGCCGGCGCAGGATCACCCAATTCCGCCGCAGATCCAGCCGGCACCAACGCAGCCAGAATCAGGGTTGCAATGAACTTGATGAATTTCGTTTTCATTTCGCTCTCCCGCAGGGTTCGCATCACCCAATGATTACATTCTCCTCCAGCCGCATGCCAGTGACTTCGCGCGGCTCATCGCCGTTACGACACCTTCCCGCCCTGGGTCCATGGCAGCGTGAAGAAGAGCGTGCTGCCTTTGCCCACCTCGCTTTCGGCCCAGACACGACCGCCGTGCGCTTGGACGATGTGTTTGACGATGGACAAACCGAGACCGGTGCCGCCGAGTTCGCGACTGCGCGCCTTGTCCACACGGTAGAAACGCTCGAAGATTCGCGGCAAATGCTCGCTGGCGATGCCCGGGCCATTATCGGCCACTTTCACCTCGATCTCGCCGTCCTTGAGTTCTGCCGTGATGGAAATCCGTCCCCCGGCCTGGACATACTTGACGGCATTATCAAGAAGGTTGAAAAAAACCTGATGCAATCGTTGTGCGTCCGCTCGCGGACGCGGAAACTCCGCCGGAATCCCGACGCTGATCGTCATGTTTTTCTCTCGCGCCTGGCGCGCCAGTTCCTCGGCGGCCGTCTCGGCTGCGATTTGCAGTGAAACCGGTTCCAGTTGCAGCCGTGCCTGCTGCGATTCGAGCGCCGAGACGGTGAGCAGATCGCCAATGAGCGCTTCCAGCCGCCCCGAATGCCGCTGGATCGTCCGCAGGAATTGCCGGCTGGTCTCCGCGTCCGGCGGCTGGGGATCCAGCAACGTTTCGACGTAGCCCTTGATGATCGAGAGCGGCGTGCGCAACTCATGGCTGACATTGGCGACAAACTCCTTGCGAACGTTTTCCAGTCGCTTCAACCGCGTGATGTCGTGAAAGAGCACCACCACGCCCGCTGAAACGCCGTCGCGGGATTGCAGGCGCGCGGCATTGATCTCGAACACCCGTTCCACAGGGTTCAGGAACGTCAGTTCGCGCCCCACGACTTTATCAGTCTGGACAGCCTCGGCAACGATCTCCTGCAGGGACACGTTGCGAAACACCTCCAGCGCGGTCTTGCCGATGGCTTCCTCCCCCATGTCCAACTGTTGTCGCAAGGATTCGTTCGCCAGACGGATTTTCCCGGCAGCGTCCATGACCAGCACACCTTCAGTCATGCCGGTGAGAATGGCGCTCAGCCCGGCTTTCTCGTCGTTGAGTTCGCGCAACCGCGTCTGGAGTTGCGCCGCCATGTCGTTCAAGCTCGCCGCCAGTTCGCCCAGTTCGCCGCCCGGTCTGGCCGTAACCCGCTTGGAAAAGTCCGCGTGCGCCACGCTGCCAGCCATCGCACACATTTGTTGGATCGGCGTGGTGACCCGTCGTGCCATCCAGAACAGGAAAGGGATCGCCGCCAAGCCAACGGTCAACGTCGCTGCCGTTACGATGCTATGCACATGCGCGGTCGTCTGCGCGATCTGATACAACGGCAATGCCACGCGGACAAAGCCGATCGGTTTGCTGTTGCCATCTGCGTTCGGCGGCCTGACCGCCACCGCCACGTAAAGCAAATCCACTCCAATGGTCTTGCTGTGCCGCCTGTCACTGCCCATGCCGTTGCGAATCGCCTCCTGCACTTCAGGCCGTTCGAAGTGGTTTTCGATTTGCTGGATTTCACCGGCGGGTTTTTCCGACTCGCCGAGCATGGTGCCATCCGAACCGATAACGGATACGCGCAGGCCGGTTTCCCTGCCCAGCCTGTGGGCAATCGCATTGATGGCGCCGGCTGACGGACGGCCGCCTGTGAACTGCTCTGCAAAACACTGCCGCGCAAACCGCGCGTCCCGCTCCAGATCGGCGCGAATGCTGTCAGCCAGATACGACGGGAGCGTGAGGTTCAGACTCGTGTAGATGACCGCCAACAACGCCAGCCACAAGGCTGTCAAGGCGCCAAACCATCTCCATTGGAGCGAGAGTTTCAAGCCGTCTCCGTGAAACGATAGCCCACGCCCCGAATCGTCTCAATGCAATCAGCGGCCTTGTCGAGCTTCTCACGCAACCGCCGCACGTGTGTGTCCACCGTGCGTGTGTCCACGTCGCCTTCGTAACCCCACACGTCGTTCAACAATCGGTCGCGAGACTGTACCCGGCCGCGCCGTTCCATCAGTGTGACAAGCAGCTTGAACTCCGTGGCGGTCAGTTCCACCGGTTTGTTCTTCACCGTTACTTCATGTTTGGCGCTATCCACAACGATGTCGCCAAACTTCAGCACCTCGGCGGGTTCTGTCTCGCCTTGTGCGCGCCGCAAGATCGATCTCACCCGCAACACCACTTCGCGCGGGCTGAACGGCTTCGTAACATAATCGTCCGCGCCCAATTCCAACCCCAGGACACGGTCCACTTCCTCCGCCTTGGCCGTCAACATGAGGATGGGGATGCGCGCGGTCTTCGGTTCGGCCCTGAGGCGCTTGCAAACCTCGGTGCCTTCAACTTCGGGCAGCATCAGGTCCAACACGACCAACGCAGGCACGTGGTCGCGCGCCTTTTGAAGCGCCACCGCGCCGTCGCGCGCCGTGAGCACCTTGAATCCCGCGCGCTGCAAGTGATACGCCAGCAGGTCCAGCACGTCCTGCTCGTCGTCAACTATGAGAATGCTCTCAGGCATGCAAACCAGCTTGTAACGGAACTTCGACGGTTTTGCGACACTCCTGTTACAAAAAGGTTACAAATGCGGAGGCCGTCACCGGGACGGCAGGGATTTCACCTCCGCGGCCAGCGCAAGCAGCTTGTTCTTCATCAGCGCATGCACAGCCGTGCGATCTGCTGCACCTTCGATTTGAAACGGCTCACCCAGTGTGAGGCGGATCACGCAACGGCGGAAGAACCAGTTCTGTTTGATGTAACTCTGGCGAGCACCCTCAATGATCGCCGGCACAATCGGCACACCGGCCTTCAGCGCAATGAGCGCAGCGCCTTCCTTGATGACGGGTTCGCCTCCCAGCACGGAGCGCGAGCCGTCCTGAATGCCGCCCTCGGGAAAGAGCACGACCACGTGTCCGGCGCGCAGGCGGCGGATGGCCTCCTTCAGCGGTCCGCTGCCCGGCTGGCTGCGGTCAATCGGGATGACGCCCGCCCGGGTGAAGAACCAATGCGTGAACTTGCTCTTGAACAACTCAACCATCGCCAGCCAGTGCGGGATGCGACGGAGGGCG
>CAZGGF010000522.1:0-5553 GCA_964524715.1 uncultured Verrucomicrobiota bacterium
CTTGTCGCCGTCAGTGACGAGGTCGAGGCTGCCGATGACCGGCTCCTTGTCGCTCGAAGTCACTTTTTTCTTCGCGGATAGATTCGTGCAGCCCGGGGGAACAAAGATTGGCGGGCGGGACTTCCCATCCTGCCGCGGTTCGAGATTGGGAGTTCTCACGTTCTTCGCTGTGCCCGTGTGTACCGGGGCGGGCAGCTTGTATTTCACCTTCTCCATGCCAGACGGAGCTTCCTGGCCCACGCTCACCTGATTCAGAGCGGTGCAACTGAGCGTGATCACAAGAGCGAACTGTGCGTAGTGTTTTATCATGGGGTTCTCCTTACGCTTTGGTTTGTTGTGAGGATGAACCATCCTATTATGTTTTGCCGGATTGTTCGAGATCCTTGATGTCCCTGTAGGCTATCCAAAGGGGCAGCGCCGCTCCAGGCGCGAATGCGAAGTCGATCCAAAACCACCCGCCCGGCAGTCCGCGTATCGAATGGCAGATTGCCGCAAGCACAGGGACTGCCGCGCACATGATCAAACCGCATTGAACGACCCACTTGTTTCGCACAGGGTCCCTCGCCGCGCCCGCAAACAGGATGGCCAGCATGATGTGGGCGAATGCAAGCCAGTCGTGCGCGTAGAGCAGGAAGGGATACTGGGTGTTGACAGCCTCGAGAGCTGCGATGGCCTTCAGGACAAATGCATGAATCTCTCCCGTGGGACTGGCGTCTCCCCATACCAGTCGGACGCATGCCTTCAGTTCCGGGACGGCGGGCCAAATAGTGACGCCCGAGATGAACAACCCCACGGCAACGATGATGAGCATCCACCTTGCTCGGGTCAGTTGCCTCATGTGTGGGTTCATTGTCTTCATTCAAGACCGCGGACAGTTTCTATTTTGCGATTCTTCCGCCATCAGTTCCTTCCGTTCGTTAGAAGCGTGCGGAACCCATCTGGTTGAAGAACAGCGAGTCAGGCGACGGCGCGAGCTTTCGCCTTTCACGCCTATACTCGATGAACATGCGCCACCGCAACACGACACGATGGACGCAATCAGCCTTGGCCAATTCAGAGGCGTAACGCGACTGAATGGACTTCTCCAACTCACGCAGCCGGGCTTGGAACCCCGGGCTCCTGTCGAGCCGTTTCCTCCCATCAGCGACGATGTTTGAGTTCATGTGGATGATTCGACTTGTACTTGTGCCCCGATGCGCTTGGACTGGCACTTCATGATTGTATCATTCCGCCAGCAGTTTCTCGACCTGCTGTTGAAGCCCTTCGCGTGCGTCGGTGGATCGCACCATCCCTTTCTTGTCTACCAGCCATTTTGCTGGAATCTCTTGGACGCCAAATCTGGCGGCCAGCTCATTCTGCCGGCCTTTGCCGTCGAAGAAGTGAGGCCAGGCCATTCCGTGTTCTTTTGCGGCGGCGAGCATTCGGTCTTTGTTGCGATCCAATGAGATTCCGATGATCTCCAGTCCTTTGGGGTGAAACTTTTTGTAGAGTTCGACGTCTTTGGGTGCCTGGGTGAGGCAGGAGGGATGCCATGTGGCCCAGAAGTCGAGAAGCACGACTTTGCCGCGCAACGCCGTCAAATCCACCGCGGCGCCGTTCACGTCAGTGAACTTCAATTCAAGGGGTGTTTTGAGCATGTCGCGCAGAGTGATCCGCTGTTGTGCCGCGCGTGCCACTTCGGGATAACGGCTCTTGGCGAGCTCATCGAGCAGGACTTGAGATTTGGAGGGATCCTGTTTCTCGCTGAGCTTGACTCGCAGCAATTGCAGCGGTGGGTTGCGTGGGTCATCCGGATGGTTCTTTTCAAACGCCAGGATTTCGGCGTCAAGCGCCGCGAAAGTTTGTGCTGGGGAAGTCTCTCCAAGTGAGTGGATATGAAAATACACGAGCAGGTAGTCTGCTCCGGCTTTCGCGGCCGGGGAAGCGTCGCGGGATGTGGCAATTTCCTTGAGGGCCGATTCAAAAACAGCCGGTTGCATTGGTTTGCTTTCAAGCGTGCCGACAACGAAGGTGGTTTGAAGTTGCAGGAGTCTGGCATCCCATCGGTGCGGATCAGCCGGGTAGCGCTTGAGGAACTCTTCAGTTGCGAGCAGCATCGCTTTCAAGTGACCGGTGTAAGCAGCCTGTGCTTTAGCAGCGCCGCGGGGGAGGCGTTGCTGGTCTTTCGTGGACTGCTGAATATGTTCCCACAGTGAGGCAGCTGATGTAAATTTCGAGAGATCGACTGCTGGCTGTGCTGCCTTTGCCAGTTCTGCCTCCACGGCTTGCGTAATGGTTTGAGCCGTTGCCGGTTTCAGGTCGGGTTGTTGAGAAGGAACCTGCACGTTCAAAAGTTCGTTGCGCAAGTAATGGACCAGGACCAGGCCTGTGGTTGACCATTTGTGTCTGGCTTTTACAAAACTATTGTAGGTGCTGTCGAAGCCGGGAGCATCCTTCAACAGGTATTGCACCGCGAGCCGCCGCTCGGGATTGGTTGTTAAGCTGCCAAGAAACCGCACCGCGTCTTCCGTGCTGAGTTTGTATTTCTTGATGAAATACCATTGCAGCGCTGCCCAGTGACGGTCTCGGGCAAAGTAATCCAGCGCTTTTGCATGGTCGGCGTGCTTCGGGTCTTTCAAGGCCGGGATCAGTGGCAGGAACCCCCTGAGTTGACGAGGCGCGCTGTCCGGTCGTTTGAAGCTGTCGTAACGTTCCTCGGCGGATGCAGTTTGTTTCTCCAATGCGGCCCAATCCTCACGCACGGCGCTGTCCGTCATTTCCAGAAGCAAGTCGCGGGCGCTGCAGGTCGAATTGGATTGCAAGGCCGCTTGCATGGTCGGCGAGTCATTCTCCAGCATGGCGAGTGTGTAGCGTTGGGGACCGAGTGTGTTGGAGAACAACACGCGCTCACTGATGAGCGGTTCGGCCTGATTGTAGAAGCGCTTGGCCGATTGATACGCGTGCGCCCGCAGGTATTCCTCAAAGATCCTGGGGAACAGATGCAGATCCGGGCGCTGCCAAAACGCGCGCTCCATTTGCTGCGCGTGTTCGAACGCCGGCAGTTTCTCGTTGTGAGGAGCCGATGCCGCCAACTGCATGGTGGAGATATCCGGTAACGACTGACTCAACTCCCGCCGCAGTTGTTCGTAGCCCTTGATCATTTCCTTCTCGCCGGACTTCAGGCGCTCCATGATGAAATACAGCAGCATATAATCATGGCGCGGGCCTCCCTCGGCACGGCAGCGTTGCATCATCGGGCCGATGTCGTCCCAGGCATCTACCCGCAGCAGCGAATAGGCTTGATACAACGGATGGCCCACGCCGAGCCAGCAGCGGCGAACATAGAGGTGCGCGTTCGCCGCTCTGGAGGACTTATCCCACAACGAGTACTGCCAGATCCTGCGATTCTTCGGGCCGAACTGATAGACAAACTGCAGCCGGTCGTATTTCAGCAACCACCCCTTCACGCGGCCCGGACTCTTGTCGTCAAAAAACGGGTCCAACCCGCTCACCTCGTGCAGTGTGGTTTCGATGATGGGTTTGGCCATCTCGGGTACTCCGTACTTGTTCTGTATGAACCGGTATCGTTCGCCCATTTGCAGGCCGGTCATTTCCCAGCCGTAGTTTAATAGGTCGCGCGCCGTCGCCGTTGCCACAGGGACGAGTTGGTCGGCGCCACCAACGCGATATCCTTCCTCAATCAGCGGCGCTGCGGCCTTGTAACCGGTGAGACATGCGTCGACGCTGCGATCCGCCTCACGGTTGGACAGCGCCGCGTCGAAGTCTTGCGTTACCTGAGCCAACGTTGCCGCATGGCCGGTGTAGTCTGGCGCCGCCGGCTTGTGCTCGTTCAGGAGATCAATCCACGCCCGGCGTGCCAGCACGGCCCAATTCCCGCCCAGGATGTGACCGCCACTCACTCCCGCCCCGTAGCTCATGAACGCGCTGAAATCGTGCAGCCGGCCCAGTCCTTGCACGTCCTCGCTGAAAATCTGCGGCACCACCTCAGCCAGCGTCGAAGTGATGTGCAGCAGGAAGCTGTAGTAAGCCATCACCGGCATGGCGAACTGGCGGTTCTGCGGGCGAGCCGCAAAGGCGAATGCCCCGTGCGCCTTCGGTCGGCGCAGGAATACATCCCACGCAGCCGGCGCATTGCCGGCCATGAGGCGGCCTCCCGCAGCGGCCACGCTGTTCTTCCAAAGATCACGTGCGGCATGTTCCAGGCCCGCCAAAAACATGATGGGTGCCCATAAAACGTCGGTTGCTGCACTGCGAGGCTTGACCATGTTCTCGGCAATACAAAGCCACGCCGCGGATCGGGCCAGCAGCGCCACGTCAATGGAAACCACACCACCGAGGCTTGGCAACGTCGTGTGGCTCAGCAGCCCAGCCAGTCGCGGTGCCAACTCCTGTTCGGACAATGAGGGGTGTGATGACGTCAGCTTGAACGCAGCCTTCAATCCTTCGGCCCGTGACAGCCCCGCGTTCGACGCAGCCTCCCAAAAAAGTTTCGCCATGTCTTGTTCGGACAGTGTACCGGTGGGCCAGGGGGCTTTCCCGCAAAGCTCAGTGAACACTTCGCGATAGAACCTGGGACCGCTGGTGAGCAGGCTTTCCGGATAACTCAACTCGAAGTGGCGGATTGACTTGCCATTGGCGTCCAGCCAGTCCAGCTGCCAGTGTGTCTTCCGATCGTCACCAATGCTGGTCTTGTAGACCACCCGGTGAATCTTCAGTGCCTTGAGGTTCTCCCGCCAGGCGAGCACGCGGGTTGCTTCAACGACGAAAAGGCGTTGGACGGGATCGTGGAATTCGGTGTCGGGAGCGTAGACTTGCCCCCAAAGCGGCGATTGGGAAACAACGGAAAGCGCCACGCACACGGTCGTGAGCCATTTCGATGAATTCATGATTCCTTTCTCCCTGGACTCCAGATGTTGATGATGAGCCGGTCACTTTGTCCGTCCATCATTCTCCTCCGTCGCATCATTACTCTTGGGACGGTTGTTGATCGTGCCTTGTTCGTCTGGCCAGCAACTTGTCCAACACAAGAATGGGTGCTATGGCCGAGGCAAATTGGACTGCAATTACTACTATCAACGCAAGCAGTCCTTCGAATAGAAACCACCAATCACCGTGCCATAAGATAGTGCCCAACGTGGCAAACGCTGCGACGACATTTATTAAAACCGCCAGTGGAATGCACATGCGGCGGGTGACGGATTTAACAAAGGCTCGGGGATCTGTAATGATTCGGCGGGCACCTTCAACGACGAGAGTCACCAAACCGAGAAGCAGCCACCACCCAAAAACTTCACGTCCCCACTCGATTATGACGGATCCGTTCACTCCTGTTTCTCCTTCATCCAGTGGCAGACTATACCTTTGTCTGGACGGGTCAATTGTCTTGGTTCAGCGTCAATTGGAAAAGTGAACCTGGGCTGTTAGAGAGTGGGGCGGGTTGTTTCGTTTGAGTTTTCGTTGTTCTCTGGCCTGCTGCAGTTTCTGGTCTCGGGCGGCAAAGATGGCCTTGTCCTTGCCCGCCAGTTTGTCGGCCGGGCTGATGTAGCCGATGGC
>CAZGGF010000523.1:0-3722 GCA_964524715.1 uncultured Verrucomicrobiota bacterium
GTAGGTCGGCTGGCGGTTCGCGGCCAAGAAACGCATCACCGAGCGCAGCTCCAGCGCATCGCACGGACTATAAACGTGCATGTTCGGCATCGCGCGCATGATCGCCAGATCCTGAAAACACATGTGCGTGCCGCCGTTCGGGCCAGCCGTGACGCCCGGCGCGGTGCCGACGATCTTCACGTTCATATTCGCGTACGCCACGCTGATGGTGACCTGGTCATACACGCGCCGCGTGGCGAAGCAGGTGAAGCTCGCGCAGAATGGCACCTTCCCCTCCGAAGCGAGGCCGGCGGCGATGCCGATCATGTTCGCCTCTGCCACGCCGATGTTGAGGAAGTTCGCCGGGTGACGGCTCGACACCGTGGGATTGGTGCCGGAGGCTTTACTCAGGTCAGCTTCGAGGCACATCACATTCGGGTTTTGCTCGATCAGTTCGTTCAGCGTCTCGCCATAAACGAAACGCATTTCCATGCTGTGAAAATCCTTCCCCATTTTCGCTCCTCAATAAGGCAGTGGTGTCTTCGTTGTCAGCGAACCCATGAATTTGTCGTAGGTTGCCTGGTCGGGGACTTTGATGTTGTGACTCTCAGGCTTGTTTTCGACGAGGCAACTGCCTTTCGCCTTGATCGTGTGCGCGATAATCATCGCCGGCTTGCCGCGGACGGCGATGGCCGCGTTCAGTGTCGCGTAGATCGAGTCCCAATCGTGGCCATTCATCTCGAACACCTCCCAGTTAAACGCCCGCCACTTGTCGCACAACGGCTCCAGCGAGAGCAGCGTATCGGTGAAATCATCGATCTGCAGTTTGTTGTAGTCGGTGATGGCGACGAGGTTGTCGAGTTTGTGGTGTCCTGCGAACATCGCGGCTTCCCAATTCTGCCCCTCGTTGCTCTCGCCGTCGCCGATGATGCAGAACACGCGGTGTTTCTTCCCGTCGAGACGCGCGGCATACGCGGCGCCGCAAGCGCACGACAGTCCCTGGCCCAGCGAGCCGGTGGTCATGTCGATGCCCGGCACGCAGCGCGCGTCGGCGTGGCTCGGCAGCCGCGTGCCGTCGGCGTTGAGTGTCTTCAGCCACGCCATCGGGAAGAATCCCTGATAGGCCAGCGCCAGATAGAGCACGGGCGCGGCGTGGCCTTTGGAGAGCACGAGCCGGTCGCGATCGTTCCAGCGCGGGTTCGCGGGGTCCGTGCGCATGATCCGGTAGTAGAGCGTCATGACGATTTCCACGAGGCTGAGCGCCCCGCCGAGGTGGCCCGAGCCGGCGCGACAGATCATGTCGGTTATGACATAGCGCCACTCCGCGGCCATCTGGTCGAACTCGGCGCGGTCAAACGCCGGTTGTGCGGCTGAGTTGTCCATCGGGGTTCCTTTCAATTGCTCAAGCCAGCCGCTCAAACATCGTCACGAGATCGGCCTCGGTCATCGTGCGCGGGTTGTTCCGCATGAGCGGGTGAAAACTTTCCCTGGCGAGACTTGGAATGTCCGCCGTCGGAATGCCAGCGTCGCGCAGCGTGCAAGGCAGACCGCCGAGCTGCTTCAACTCGCGAATCAGCGCGGTTAATTCCTCCGTGCTGGCGAGGCCGATGCCGCGCAGGAATGACGTCATGCGCTCACCCATCACGGGCGCGTTGAAACGAATGGCTTCCTCCAGCGTGAATGCGCAGGCCGTGCCGTGGGCCAGATGGTAGCGCGCCGAGAGCGGGAACGAACATGCATGGACCATCGCGTTTTTCGGCAACTGGAACGCCGCGCCGGCCAGCGTCGCGGCGCAGCTCATCGCGGAGCGTGCCTCCGCATCGCCCGGTTGCTGCGCGGCGCGCTTCAGGTTGGTGCAAATCAACCGCGCCGCCTCGATGGCCATCAAGTCACAGATCGGCTGATGGTTCCGCGACCAGTAGCCTTCGATGGCGTGGCTCAACGCATCGAGACCCGTCACCACTGTGATCTTGCGCGGCAGCGAATGCGTCAGCCCCGGGTCAACGACTGCGTGGACCGGATAGAGGGCATCGCCCGCGATGGGGCCCTTGATCTGCTTTTCGGTGTCGCTCAACACAGCGAACGGCGTGACCTCAGAGCCGGTGCCCGCCGTTGTCGGCACGGCGATGAGTGGCAGATGCGCGCTGCCAAGTGGCACGCCTTCGGAGTGAACGGCACGGATGCTCGGCAGATTCCCGGCCACCAGACACGCCGCCGCTTTTGCGCAGTCCATCGCGCTGCCGCCGCCGATGGCAACCACGACATCATGCCGCCCGGCTCGCAGCTGCGCGGCCAGCGCATCCACCGACGCCACGGTCGGGTCCGGCGTTACTTCAGAGAAAACAGGAACTCCCGGCAGCATCTCCTGCACACACGCGAACGGTGGCAACCGTACCAGTTCACGATCGGTCACCAACAAGGGTCGCGCGCCGTGCGCAACGGCAATCTGCGGAAGCTGCCGCACGCACCCGTTTCCCAATGTAACGGCGGTAGGCAGCTTGAACGTCCAGAGGTCCGCGACACTCATCGTTTTGGTGTCCATTGATGCAGCGCCAACGCCGCCGCGCCGATCGCGCCGTTGTATTGGCCGAGCGCGGAATTCACGATGACGAGATCGCGGCTGGCGTCACTGAGTTCACGGGCAGCCTCGCGGACAAACGCGAGAAAAAGGTTGCCGGAATCGGCCAGCGGACCGGCGAAGATAATCCTCTCCGGGTTGAACAATTCATTGATCTGGTGGGCCACCCAGCCATGCACGCGGCCCGCGGCCCGCACGAGCGACAAGGCAAATGCGTCGCCGTCGTCAGCAGCGGCGAGGATATGGTCAATCGTCAGTTCGTCTTTCACGCCGGCCAGAGAGCTCTTCTGCTTGCGGCTCAAGCCGCGCTGGGCCGCAGCGACCATGCCGGAGATCGACGCGACTTGTTCCAGTTGCGCGCCGGTCTGCCAATGTCCGGTGTCCTTGCAACACGTCGGCGCGTCATAGGCCAGTTCTGCTGGCACGGGACAAACCCAATGACCAATCTCACCGGCATGGTGTTGCGCGCCGCGCAGCAGATGGCCGTTCACCACCACACCTGCCGCGATGCCGGAGCGAATGCCAATGCAGACGAAGTTCTGCAGGCCGCGCCCCGCGCCAAACCACAGCTCGGCCAGCGCCATCGTGCGGATGTTGTTTTCCAGAAACACCGGCACGCCGAATCGCTCGCTCAGTCGCGCGCCGAGCGGCACGTCGCTCCAGCCTTTGATGAAATTGTAGCGAACCGCGACATTGGTCACCGGGTCGATCGCACCCGGCACGCCCACGCCAATGCCAAGCACCGGCCGCGAGTCGTGCTCCATCATCTCATCAATCGCGAGTTCGATCTTCGAGAGAATCTGCGTCGCGGAGTCCGTCGGCCGGAGCATCTTGTGGACCTGCCGCAACGGTTGCTGCGAGAAATCCACGACGGTAGCCATCAGGTTGCGCGCCTCGAAATCCACCCCGATGAACCGGCCGCCATCGGAACTCGGAACGAGCGAGGTCGGCGGCCTGCCGGCCGTCTCGCGACCGGCGGCTTCGGTTTCGAGCAGGAAGCCTTCGTGCACGAGCCGGTCCACGTAGATACCCGCCGTGGAAGGCGCGAGTTTCAGCTCGCGGGCGAGTTGGGCGCGCGAGAGGCCGCCGCGCGCGCGCACACGGCGCAGCAATTCGGCTTCGAGACTGGCGACTTGCTGGTGTTTGGATTTGATGCGTCGCGCCA